>NZ_CP126604.1:3918292-4236584 GCF_008364625.2 Enterobacter dykesii | reverse complement strand
CGATCTCAGCACCCTGCCCGTGGGCAAAGTCGTACGTAATGAAATGGCTGGCCGGGAGGGCTGGCTTGGCTATCAACAAACCGTGAGTCCGGTCCCATGAAAATAGCCCGTTATGGCTTAGCGCTTCTCGCACTGTTTATCGTTTACTACCTCATTCCGGTCGATATCCGCCTGCTCTGGCAGCCTGATGAAACGCGCTATGCGGAAATCAGCCGCGAAATGCTGGCATCCGGAGACTGGGTAGTCCCGCATTTTCTGGGGCTGCGTTACTTTGAAAAGCCGATTGCCGGCTACTGGATCAACAGCATCGGGCAGATGCTGTTCGGGCACACGAACCTCGCCGTGCGTGCCGGGTCTATCTTCTCTACTGGCTTAGCCGCGCTGCTGGTCATCTGGATGGCCTGGCGTCTTTGGCGGGATAAACGTGTTGCCTTGTTCTCCGGCCTGATCTTCCTGACCCTGTTCCTGGTGTATGGCATCGGCACGTATGCGGTGCTGGATCCTATCATCACCCTGTGGCTGGTGGCGGCGATGTGCAGCTTCTGGCTGGCCTCACAGGCTCAAACCGTTGCCGGAAAAGCGGGCGGCTATGTGCTGCTTGGGCTGGCCTGCGGGATGGGGGTGATGACCAAAGGCTTCCTGGCGCTGGCGGTACCGGTGATTGGCGTGCTGCCGTGGGTGATCGCCCAGAAGCGCTGGAAAGAGGTGCTGATTTTTGGCTGGCTCGCGATCCTGAGCTGCGTGCTGATTGTTCTACCGTGGGGGCTGGCCATTGCGCACCGTGAGCCTGACTTCTGGCGTTATTTCTTCTGGGTGGAACATATTCAGCGTTTTGCCCAGAGCGACGCGCAGCACAAAGCCCCGTTCTGGTACTACATACCGTTCCTGATTGCGGGCAGCCTGCCGTGGCTGGCGCTTTTGCCCGGCGCGTTTCGTCTCGGCTGGAATGACAGACAAAACGCGGGTGGCGGGTTCTATCTGCTGGGGTGGGTGGTGATGCCGCTGCTGTTCTTCAGCATCGCCAAAGGCAAGCTGCCGACCTATATCCTGCCGTGCTTTGCCCCGCTGGCGATCCTGATGGCGCGCTATGCCTGCCTCGCGGCGGAAAAAGGTGCCAGAGCGTTACGCATTAACGGCGGGATTAACCTGGCGTTTGGCGTTATCGGCGTGGCGGCGGCGCTGGTGGTCTCGCCGTGGGGGCTGTCTAAACATCCGGTCTGGACGTCGGTCGAACTGTATAAAGTGTTCTGCGCGGTGGTGGCGTTCCTCATCTGGGCCGCGGTAGGCTGGTTTACGTTCCGACAGAGCCAGCAGCGCTGGTGGCTGGCGGCACTGTGCCCCGCGGGGCTGGCGCTGCTGATTGGTTTTGCCATTCCTAACCTGGTGGTGGATTCCAAACAGCCACAGTCGCTGGTTGATACCGTGCGCGAGCCGCTTCAGGAAAGCCGATTCGTGCTGGCCAATAACGTGGGCGTGGCCGCGGGCCTTGCGTGGGAGCTGAAGCGCAATGACATCACGCTGTTTGGTCAGAGCGGTGAGTTGCGCTACGGGCTGGATTATCCCGATGTGAAAGATCGTTTTGTCAGTGAGGACGACTTCGCGCAGTGGCTGGCAACGCATCGTCAGCAGGGACGCGTGTCGCTGGTCATGCTGCTCTCAAAACGCGACGATATTTCACGGGCGAATTTACCGCAGCCGGACAATCTCTATATCCAGGGGCGTCTGGCCCTGCTGGAGTATCTGCCGAAGTGATGACCTGGATCTGGCTAATACTGGCAAGCATGCTCAGCTGCGCGGGGCAGCTGTGTCAGAAACAGGCTACCCGCCCGGCGAAAGCCGGGCGGCGCGGGACGCACATCGCGCTGTGGCTTGGCCTGGCGCTGCTGGCGCTGGGCTGCGGGATGCTGGTCTGGCTGGTGGTGCTGCAACGTCTGCCTGTCGGCATCGCGTACCCTATGCTGAGCCTCAATTTTGTCTGGGTGACGCTGGCGGCGAAGTCGTTCTGGCGTGAGCACGTTGCTGCGCATCACTGGCTGGGGGTGGGGTTCATCATCATTGGGATTGTTATCCTGGGAGGGAGCCTGTGAAAGGCGCGTTCTGGGCCTTATGCAGCGTGCTGTTAGTCAGCGCGGCGCAGCTGTTGCTGCGCAATGCCATGCAGGCATTGCCACCGGTCAGTAATGTTCTGGCGTTTGTTTCCGCGCTGTGGCACTTCTCGTCCGGCACGGGCGCGCTGCTGCTGGGGTTGATGGGGTACGTAGCCTCGATGGGCTGCTGGTATCTGGCGCTGCATCGCATGGCGCTCAGCAAAGCGTATGCTCTGCTGAGCCTCAGCTATATTCTGGTGTGGGGCGCGGCGATTCTACTGCCCGGCTGGGGAGAACGCTTCTCCTGGCACGGGCTGGTGGGCGTCGGGTTTATTATTCTGGGTGTGCTGGTGATTTTTCTGCCCCGCACGTCCCAACGTGAATAATCGACTCGTGGGTCAGGGTATAAGGGGTTGCTGTGCAGACGGCAAGGCTCAGGGAGCCGACCTGTAGCTGGCTGACCGCGTGCGTCCGCGCCGTGCTGTCGATGCTGACAATCTGCCAGGCGCTGCCGCCACGCTGTTTTACAATCGCTTCTTTCCGCGTCCAGATACGCCAGAAGGCGGAAAGCCGTTCCTCGGGCGCTTCTCGCTCCAGCTCGTCATGCTCCGTCATGCTGAATACCGCATTAGCCAGCGCCTGCCAGTTCTTTCTCGGGCGAATCACTTCGATATCGCAGCCGACTTCACCTTCATCGCTCATCAGCAGGGCGATATCGTCACCGCTGTGGCTCAGGTTGAACCACAGCGGATGACCCTTCGCAAAGGCCGGTTTCCCCTGCTCGCCGTAAATGATGTCGGGGAGCGGGTGAGGGGATAACGTTCTGGCGAGCAGCGTCCTCCCGGCCAGCCAGGAGGCCTGTCGGGCACCCTGAGGCGCCCTGTCTGCGAGCGCTGACGCCAGCGGGTCCGCGCAAAGGGTGGAGATTTTTCCCAGTACAAACTGGTACATAGTTACGCCCAGCGTTTAATGATGATCGAGGTGTTGATGCCGCCAAACGCGAAGTTGTTGCTCTGCAAATACTCGCAGTCAATCTGGCGGGCTTCTCCCATAATATAATCCAAAGCACCGCATTGCTCATCCGGCTGCGTTAAATTGAGCGTCGGGGCAAACCAGCCTTCACGCATCATCTGCAGGCTCATCCACGCTTCCAGCGCGCCGCAGGCACCCAGCGTATGGCCAAAATAGCTCTTCAGCGAGGAAACCGGCACGCTGTCACCGTAGATAGCGGCGGTGGCCAGGCTTTCGGCGATATCACCGCGATCGGTGGCGGTACCGTGCGCGGAGATATACCCCATATCCCGGGCGTTTAATCCCGCCATGGCCAGCGACTGCTCCATGCAAATCTGCATGGTTTCACGCTGAGGCTGAGTGATATGGGCCGCGTCGCAGTTGGTGGCAAAGCCCACGATTTCGCCGTAGATCGTGGCCCCGCGCGCTCTGGCGTGCTCCAGCTCTTCCAGAATCAGGGTGCCTGCGCCTTCTCCAATCACCAGACCATCGCGCTGCGTATCAAATGGCGACGGGGTATGTTTAGGCGCGTCATTGCGCTGGCTGGTGGCGAAGAGCGTATCAAATACCGCCGCTTCAGACGGACACAGCTCCTCAGCGCCCCCCGCGACCATGACGGTCTGATACCCGTGGCGAATGGCCTCCCAGGCGTAGCCAATCGCCTGGCTGCCGGAGGTACAGGCGCTTGAGGTCGGGATGACGCGGCCGCGTAGTCCAAAGAACAGGCCGGTATTCACCGCCGTGGTGTGCGGCATCATCTGGACGTAGGTTGTCCCAGTGATGTTATTGGTGTGCTTTTCGGTGAGCATGGTCGCGAATTCGCTGACGGGCCCGGTACTGCCAGTCGAAGAACCGTAGGCGATACCGGTTTGACCGTTGGTGAGCACCGCTTCGCCAATCAGGCCCGCCTGCTCCAGCGCCAGCTCGGTGGCGCGGGTCGACATCAACGATACCCGGCCCATGGCGCGAATACGCTTGCGGGTATAGTGTTCCGGCAGCGTGAAATCATCGATCGGTGCGCCCAGAAGGGTATGCAGGCCATCATACACCTGCCATTCCGGCATTTTACGCACCGCGTTTTCATACGCCAGCAGCCTGCTGGAAACGGATTGCCAGCTTTCGCCAAAGGCGGTCACGCCGCCCATGCCCGTAATCACCACGCGACGCGTCATAGCATGCCTCCGTTAATGGAAATGACCTGGCGGGTAACGTAGCCCGCAATATCTGACATCAGATAGCTTGCCAGCCCGGCGACCTCCTCAGCCTGGCCCATACGTTTCATTGGGATGATGGACATGGCTTCCTTCAGCGCGGCTTCTTCCATCTCAATCATGCCGGTATCAATCAGCCCCGGGGCAATGCAGTTGACGGTGATTTTGCGTTTTGCCAGCTCAATCGCCAGCGCTTTGGTGGCGCCGATAATGCCCGCTTTGGCCGCGCTGTAGTTCACCTGTCCGCGGTTGCCCATCACGCCGGACACGGACGATAAGGTGATAATGCGCCCCCCTTTACGGGTGCCAATCATCGGCATAATGCAGGGGTGAATGACGTTATAAAAACTGTCGAGATTGGTGTGGATCACGCTGTCCCAGTCGTCTTCGCTCAGCGCCGGAAAGGCGCCGTCGCGGGTAATTCCGGCGTTGCTGACCACGCCATACCATGCGCCATGGGCTTCAATCTCCTGCTCCAGCACCTCGCGGCACTGTTCGCGGTTGCCCACATCAAAGGCGAGTAAACGACCGTTGCCACCCGCCTGCGTGATGGCGTCCAGCGTCTCCTGCGCGCCTGCGGCATCACGATGGTAATGCACGCCTACGGTAAACCCGTCGGCGGCAAGCTGGCGGGCGATGGCGCGCCCTATGCCTTTGCTGGCCCCTGTGACCAGTACGGAACGACTCATGCGTTAGATCCCTGATTAAAAAGCGATGTTAATTCTTCTGCGCTCGGCTGGAAGGTATTGACCCGGCCCGTGGCCAGCGTCTCTTCATTAGCGGAAATCGCGCATTCAAAGCTGCCGAAGCGTTCGTCCTGCATCAGCAGCTTAACGGTAATATCCAGCGTCAGGCCCGCGGCGAAACGCCCGCTGGCGCAGATCAGCTCGCGCGCGCCGAGCACCATGCCCAGCGCGATATGATCCTGCCCCTGCTGCTGGCGATGCCAGCCTGACCAGACGCCGACGGTTTGCGCCATCAGCTCGAGCGCGTACCAGCCCGGCAGGTCGCCATCGGCATTGAGAAACGGCGCCAGCACGCTTTGCCCGTTGACGGCCACGCGGCAGACCGCCGTGTCGTCCGAAACGTTCTCAACGGACCCCAGCAGCATCATCGGCGCCTCGTGTGGCAAATAGGCTTCGGGTGATAAGTAGCTCATGAGGCTCTCCCCAGCAGAATGCTGGCGTTGTTACCGCCAAACGCGAACGAGTTAGACAAAATGACCGGCTTTTTCAGAGCGGTGCGCTGGTGCAGCAGGCCGCACGGCGCCAGCGTGTCGTCCGGCGCGTAGCGGGCGAAGTCCTGCGGCGGCAACGGCAGGTCGCGCGTCAGCATCAGCCAGCTCAGGGCCGCTTCGGTAATACCGGCGGCGCCCAGCGTGTGGCCGGTAAGGTGTTTGGTTGAGCTACACGGCACGCTTTCCCCGAAGAGATCGTGAACTACCTGCGATTCAATCTGATCGTTGAGCGGCGTGGCCGTGCCGTGCAGGTTGATGTAGCCGATATCTTGCGGCTGCATACCCGCTTCGTTAAGCGCCTGAGTAATAGCCCTTATCGCCCCTTCGCCCTGCGGATGCGGAGCGGAAATATGGTATGCATCGCTGGATTCGCCCGTCCCGAGCAGCGCCACGTCGGCGGGCTCCCTGCTCAATACCATCAGCGCGGCGGCTTCACCGATGGTGATCCCCCGGCGGTCGCGACCAAACGGCTCGCAGAGCGTGGGGGAGAAGGATTCAAGGCTGTTAAAACCGTTGACGGGCATCCGGCTCAGGGTATCGGCCCCGCCGACAATGGCGATGTCCACCAGCCCGGCTTCAATCAGACGTTTGCCGCCGATCATCGCCCGCGCGCTGGAGGAGCAGGCCGTGGAGATCGTGTAGGCCGGGCCTTCGAGCTGAAGCCAGTTGGCGAGGAAGCGGGACGGATCGCCAAGCTCCTGCTGCGGATACTGCCAGCGCGTGCTGGCCTCGCCGTCGGTCATGCGCCTGACGTGCTCATCGCCCTCATCCAGCCCGGAGGTGCTGGTCCCCAGCACCACGGCCACGCGGTCGCGACCGACGCGGGCGATGGCCTCGTTAACGGCGGGCTGAATCTGCGCCAGCGCGGCCAGCAGCAGCTGGTTATTGCGGGTGCGGTGTGCGGAGAAGGCGTCCGGGACGGGCGGCAGCTCGCCTTCCACGCCGCCCAGAACGGCTTCGGGTAAATTCTGCAGCCAGCCGGTCCGGGCGTGCATACCCGGCGCGACGCCTGCCACCAGATTCGCGGCAATCTCGTCAGGCGAGTTGCCCAGCGCGTTGACCATGCCAACAGCGGAAATATAGATCATCTCAGTCACCCAGATATTGAATGGTGATGTGGTATTTGAATACGTGTTGCTCGATGCTGATCGGCTCGCGCTTGCCTTTGCGCTGCAGGTAGACAATCTCCGTCACCAGCTTGCCGCTGGCGTTACGTAGCTCGCGTCGATCGCCATTGTCCGTTAGCGTCCAGCCCTTCGGCAACTGCGGCTGCCAGGCGCTAATCGGCCAGTGGCTGAGCATCACGTCGGCCAGCACCTGGCTGGCGGGCGGCAGCTGCGGCACGACGATCGACTGTTCGGTATGAATACCGGTCTCATCGTACGTTGCCAGGAACAGACGAATGCCCACGGAAGAGAGCCCGGCCAGCGTCACCTTATGCGCATCCGCGTTGAGCATCACCAGCAAAGACTGCGTTTGTCCGTTAAAGCTGCCGGTCAGCAGCTGCTGGGAGCTTACCGCCGGGCTGATGCCGGGCGGCGGCAGCGTAACTTTGGTGCCCGGCTGGAGCCAGGCCTGAGGCCGCGTCTCTTTGGTATCGGTCGAATGGCTGCAGCCTGCCAGCAACAGCGCCGCGGTTAGCGCGACGGCTCGGTAAAAAGCGTTCATTTACGTTTTCTCTCTTTCTTATCCGGCATCGCCAGCGGCGCCAGCAGGAAGGCGGTAAAAATACCGCTTACCAGCACGATACCAAAGCTGCTGATGGCCTGGGTGGCGCTGAAGACGAGCATGCCCAGCGTGAGCAGCGTGGTCATCATGGCCAGCGTAATCGCCAGCATGGAGGTCAGCGGCGTACCGCGCGGGTTGCTGAAAAACAGCGTGTAGTTAATGCCAATGCCGAGCACCAGTACCAGCGCCAGCAGTGAGAACAGATTCACCGGGTGGCCCGTTGCGGCCAGTACCGCCAGCCCGCAGCTCAGCGACAGTACGGACGGCACCAGGCTTATCAGCCCTTTACGCCAGCCGAGGCGCAGCATCGCCCCGCAGGCAATCACTGCCAGCGCGGCAAACAGTAGCCCCGTCAGCAGCGTGCGGTAGAGAGCAAACAGGCTGTCAAAGCTGGCTTTGCGATCGACCCAGACGACGCCGTCATGGCGCGCGGCCAGTTCACCGAGGTAAGCGCTGTTTTTCGCGCCGTCCACCGGCACGAGCACGCCGCTTTCCCCGTCGGGCAGGGTCAGCCAGAGCAGGCGCCAGCCTTCGCTGGCCGGGCTTTTAAGCCACGCGTCCACGCTGACCGGCATGGCGTCGAGATTCGGCGATACGGCGTTGAGCCCGGCGCTTTTCAGCACGTTCGTTACCGCAGGAGCAGCCTCGCGCAGCAGCGTAAGATCGCTTTTCTGGCGGGCCAGCGAGTTCAGCGGCAGCGTACGCCAGCGGGCGATCTCTCCGGCTTTCTGCGCCTGTGCCAGCGCCGGGGTAAAGGCTTCCAGCCGCTCCAGCGTTTGCTGAGGCGAGGCGCCATGAACCACAAACCATTTCTGATCGACGCTCTGTCCGGTCAGGGCGGTAATGGTTTTCTCCTGCGCCAGAATATCTTTCGGCAGGGCCTGCAGCTGGGCGATGTCGTCGTCCACCCTCAGGGTGCTCATCCCCACGGCGGAGAGCAGCGCCAGCGCGACGGGCAAACCAACGGACAGTTTTTTATTGCGTCGCCAGGCGGCCAGCCAGCGCAGCATGATAACCATCAGCGGAACCGGGCGCACCGGTAAACCCCGGCACAGCCACGGATGCCAGAAAATCACCGTCAGGCAGGAGGCGCTCAGCCCCACTGCGGCGAACACCGCCATCTGGCGGATCCCGGGGAAGGGGGCCAGCATCATAATCAGGTAGGCGGCGACGGTCGTCAGCAGCGCCAGCAGCAGCGCATTGCGTACTTTCGCCAGGCTTTGCCAGGGGGAATGCTCCGCGCCGTGCACCATCCGTTCGGTCAGGTAGTAGAGCGTGTAGTCGGCTGAAATACCGATGATGCTCATGCTCATCACCAGCGTCATCAGATGCAGCTCGCCAAAGAGCAGCAGCGTCACCACCGTGCCCGCCAGCGCGCCGATGGCAATCGAGAGCACGCTCAGCAGCAGCGGACGCAAAGAGCGGAACACCGCCACGATGAGCAGGAACACGCCAAGCAGGGTGGCGATGCCCAGCGTCGAAACGTCGCGTTTGGCCTGCTGGCTGGCGTAATCGCTGTAGAACACGGTCCCGCGCGAAAGCAGCTGCGCCTGCGGGTAACGCGCTTTTAGCCTCTCCTGCAGCGCGTTAAGCGTCGTCACGAGCCGGTGGGTCTGCTGCATATCAAATGACGAGCCCGCCAGCTCGCCGTGCAGCAGATACCAGTAGTTTCCCGTCTCATCCTGTGTGACCAGCCAGCCGTCCATCAGCCGCAGCTTCTGGCCGTTTTGCGCCAGAGCGAGCTGGGAGCCGCGCATCAGCATCAGGGGATCGTTTTGCAACTCTTTGCCGCTGACGCCGGAAAAGGCCGAATAGAGCTGAGATAAAATCCACTGCGCCTGCGCTTCTCCGCCGTTTTGCAGGCGGGCGCGGGTGGCGGGATCGATCAGGCCATTTCGGTGCTGCCAGAAGAACTCTCCCCAGGCCTTTTGCCCGGCGGCGTCCATCGGGCCTTTGACCTCGCTGAGCGAATCGCTGCTTTGCAGCAGCGTCAGCCACTGCTGCGCCACGTGCGGATCGGGCTCTTTGCCGGGGCTGACCAGCCAGACCAGCTGGCGGTCGAGACGCTGCATAAACCCGTCGTTGAGCGCCGGAGGGATCGCCCCCAGCGTCTGCTTCGGCAGCATGGCCAGCACGCTGCTGTTCAGACGCGCGCCGGGCAGCAGCGACAGCAGCACGCCCAGCAGAATCAGGCATAGCGTGGCCCACAGCAGCGCCGGGCGCAGGGATTTACGGTGCGGCAAAGCGTTGGCGTTCGTCATCGGTCAGGCTGGCGGGCGTCAGTTGGTGGCGTGAAAGGGCGATATCGGTACGGTCGCCCTGTTTGTCGTTGAGACGAATCGTCTCCAGATAGGTCGCGCCGCCCAGATCGAGGGTGGCGAAGATTTTGTCCAGCGGTGTCGTTTTTGGCGTAAGCACCAGCGACCAGCGGCCCGCGCCCAGGTCTTTAAAATCGATGCGGAAGTTCTCTTCAAGCACCCTGCGGTCGGCCTGGAACAGGGCCCGCAGAAGATGGTTGAACTGGAACATCTGCGGATTATTGTCGGCGGTGACGGTCTGCGGCGGCTGGCCGTTAATCGCCTGCACCATCCGCTTGTCATCGAGCAGGAGCGTCATCGGGAACGGCGCTTTTTGATCCCACAGCAGGCCGCTGTCGCGGGCGATCAGCATCTCGCCCTGCGAGCGCAGCGGCTGCGGCATATCTTTTATGGTGCGAACCTGTTCGAAGTGCGCGCGCACGACGGGCTGCCCGGTGAAACGCTGCTGCAGTTCATCCAGCGTCACGGCGCTGACCAGCGGGCTGACGATCAGCGCCAGCAAAGGCCACCATTTCATGGCGTCACTCCCATTCGTTCAAACAGTATTGCCGGGCTCACAAAGCACATTTCGCGGGTCGCTTCTTCTACTGCCACCTGGATGGTGTAACCGGTGGTGGTGCGTTTGCCGGTCTGCGCATCGAAAATTTGATAGGCAATGCGCAGGCGGTTTTCATACTCTTCAACGTGCGCGCGGACGCGAATACGCTGCTCAAAGGTCACCGCATCGCGGTATTTCACCCGGGTATCGACGACGGGCCAGACGTAGCCGGAGGCCTTCATCTGGCGATAGCCATAGTCAAACTGATTGAGCAGCGCCTCGCGGGCGATCTCAAAGTAGCGGAAATAGTTACCGTGCCAGACCACGCCCATCATATCGACGTCGTGGAACGGAACGGTGATCTCAACTTCAGTCGTAAAGCGGGGATCGGTCAGCACCCTTTACTCCTTCTCTCTGGACTCTGGCAGATGCCAGAAATCGAAAAAATTAAACCAGTCGAGCGGCGACAGGAGGGCGTAATGCTCCAGCCGCTGCGCGTAGCGATCGACGGTCTCCTGCAGCGCCTGCTGGCGTTCGCCGCGCGGGAGGCGCAGCGGGTCGGCAAACGGTTCGCTGTGCAGGACGAGCTTACCCTGCTGGCGCAGGGCAAAAATCAGCACCACCGGGCAGCGCAGGATGGAGGCCAGGATAAACGGCCCCTGTGGGAACGGCGCTGGCTGGCCCATGAACGGACTCCAGATCACCCGCCACTCGCCGCCACGCTGCGGATTCACCGCGATGCGGTCGCCCACAATCGCGACCCATTCTCCCCGCTCAAGCTTCTCTTTGATGGCAATCGCGGTGTCCGGGCCGATGTCGGTAACTGACATCAAGTTCACGCTGGCCTCGGGCGCCATTTCGCTCATGATTTGCTTAAAGCGCTGGGCGTTTTCGCTGAAGACCAGGGCGGTGATAGTTTTGCTGCCGTCCAGCTGGGCCAGCGCCCGGCAGGCCTCTACGTCGCCAAGATGCGAGGCCAGCAGCAGCTTGCCCTGCGGCGCCGCGATATTAAGCGTTTCGCTCGCGCCGGGGGCAAAGACCACGTCGCGATCAAACTTCAGCTCACCGCGCCAGCTGGCGACTTTATCCAGCATCGCGTTGCCGAAGCGCATGAAATGGAAAAAGCTGTTGAGCCGCGGGGGAACGGGCATGTTTCGCTGACGCAGTTCTTGCTTCACTCTCTCAATCCACTGCCGCGAGGCCTGCCGCGCCGGACGCGCAATAAGCCAGTACACGCCGATCACCGGCCACAGCAGCACGGTAAAAGCCCGCCGACCCAGCAGTTCCCAGACGCGCAGCATCAGGCGCATGCCCCACAGGCCTTTGACCTCGTCCTGCTGCGCCCAGTGCTGGCGGCGTCGACGGAAAAGCAGGCCGGGCATGCGGGGCAGCATGCCGAAGAACAGCCGGGTATGCATCAGGGAGATCCGCACGTTATCTTTTAACGCGTCGAAGTGGGACAACCCGTCCTGCGGGTAGGTGACGCGGGTGGGCAGAAAGATGCTGGTGTTGCCCTGCCAGTAGAGACGGACCATCACTTCGGTGTCAAAGTCCATCCGTTTGCCGAGCGTTTCACGCGCTGCCAGCCGCAGCGTGGGCGAGACCGGGTAGACCCGAAAGCCGCACATGCTGTCTTTAAGCTGCAGGGATAAGGTCTCAATCCACACCCAGACGTGGGTTACCCAGCGCCCGTAGAGCCGCGAGCGTGGAATGGAATCATCGTAAATGGGCTGGCCGGAAATCAGCGCGTCCGGGTGGCGCACCGCCAGCGCCAGCAGTTTGGGGATATCTTCGATGGCGTGTTGACCGTCCGCGTCCACCTGCACGGCGTGGGTATAGCCCGCGCGCGCGCACTCCTCCAGCCCCCTGATGACCGCGGCACCTTTCCCGGCGTTTTGTGTCAGACGGACCAGCGTCATCTGCGGCTGCTCCGCCGCCAGGCGTTCGAGTTCCTGACGGGTGCTCGCTTCGCTGCCGTCATCCACCACCAGGCACGGCAGGCCGAACGGTGCGAGACGCGAAAGCACGCGGGCGATCATGGCGCCGTGGTTGTAGCACGGGATCAGCACGCAGGGGCGGAAGGTTACTGACATAGCCGAATTTTCCCGCTGCTGGCGGTATGGCGCTCAGCCCCTGCGTGACGCTGATAGCTGAAGGTCAGCATCTGACGTTCGGCATGCCACTCAAGCACCAGCGTCACTGTGCTTTCCGGCAGCAGAGGCGCCTGGAACTTCACGTTTTGAATGCTATGAAAGCGGTAGCCCGGTGCCAGTAAGGTCGTTGCGTAGTGCATCACCCAGTCAAGCTGCGCAACGCCGGGCAGCAGCGGCTGTACGGCAAAATGGCCCTGAAACCAGAACAGCGCCGCGTCGAGATGCAAAATGATTTCCAGCTTCTCCGGCTGTGTCTGGTGGCGCTCAATTTCAGGAATTTTCATGAAATAACTCCTCTAACTGCGCATAGACACGCTTGTTCATACTGTTTACCGGCATTTCATCGACAATGCGCCAGTATCGCGGAACGGCGACCGGCTCAAGCCACGGCAGCAGGGCGCGACGCCAGGCGAACTCCTGCGCTTTTTTATCCTGCATATACCCGCGCTGGCGAACCGCTTCGTCCAGAACCAGCAGGACGCCAATCCCCTGACGGCCCCCGCGCGTGACCGGCAGTGCAGCCGCTTCGCAAATGCCGTCGAGTTCCAGCAGGCGACGTTCAATCTCGTTAAGCGAGATGCGCTTTTCTTCAATTTTGACCACCCGCCCGCGGCGACCGGCGATGCTGAACAGCCCCTCGCTGTCGAAGTGCAGGATATCGTCCAGCTGGAGCCCTTCAGCCTCGTGGATCAGCGGCGACGTGACGCGACAGGCGTCATCTTCCTGATGGAAAATAACGCCGGGGAAGGGTTGCCATGGGACGTTATCCTGCTGGCGATGGCGCCAGGCGAGGATCCCGGTTTCGGTACTGCCATAAATTTCATCCGGCCAGATGTTAAGCCAGCCAGCGGTGGTTGAGACGTCGCACCAGGGCAGCATTCCGCCTGCTGAAATCAGCATTCTGACGGGCGGCGCGGGCAGCTCCGTATCCAGGCGCTTCAGAAACGCCGGGCTGCTGATGAACAGGTAATGCCTGTCATGAGGAAGGGCGGCCAGCTGCTCTGCGTAGTAGAGCATCGCGGCATGCAGCGGCAGGCCCAGCGCCATCGGCAAGACGATGCGGAAGGTCAGGCCGTACAGATGTTGCGGTACGACCGAAGCGACAACGCTACAGCCGGTCAGACGCTCGCCGAAGCGGTCAGCCAGCAGACGGGCTCCGCGATCCAGGCTGACAATGTGCTTAATCACCCGGCGCGGCGTCCCCGTGGAGCCGGAGGTGAACAGTTCAACGAAGCGGCTTTCGTCAATGGACGGCAGGGGCGCCCAGCGGCGAGCAGTCTGATGGCTGGAGGCCACCACAATCAGCTTGCCATGGAAATCGAGAGTCCTGTCGCTCAGGACGCCGCTAAACAACGACTGCTGTTCTTCAAGCTGCGAAACGCGGCTATGGCCGGGAATGACCGGCGTTTTACCGGCATGCAGCGAGGCCAGAAGCGCAACGATAAACAGGTAGCTGTTTTCAAAGCACAGCGCCCAGCGCTCGCCATCCTGCTGACGCAGGGTGTCGACCAGTAAGGTCACGTCGTGGCGCAGCTGGCCAAGCGTCCAGGTACGATCGTCAAGCCAGGCAACGGGCATGTCGTCAGGGCGGGGCGCGTTTAACCACTGGCCCAGCGGAAGGGGGTTAGTCATTGTGCATCTCTTTTTTTATCACCCGCGGGCGCACCAGCCACTCGGTTGCCATCAGCGTTCCCATCAGGATGTAGGCCACCATACCGTTCCACAGCGTCCACAGATGCATGTCGCCGTGGAGCACGGTGAACAGCGCCATCGCGCCGTTTCCGATGAAAAAGCCGCACCAGACGAGGGTCACCCTGCGGGTATAGCGCACGCCCTCCGGAGGAAAATCTGGCTCGCGCAAGCGCGCCAGCCGTTCGACCAGCGGCATCGCGGTCCACAGCGAACCGCCGAACACGGCCAGCATCACAAGGTTGACGACCACCGGGTAGAACAGCAGCCACTGGTGGGTTTTCAGCAGGTAGCTTGCCGCGCAGAGCGCAATGCCCGCGAGCGCCACGCACTGCACCACATACCGCATCGGGCCGGTGTTCCGCCGCGCCTGGCGCAGCCGCAGCAGCAATACCAGTGCCATCACCGGCAACAGCCACTGCAGGCTGTTGTGCGTTAGCCCAAATCCAATCAGGAAGGGCCACGCCAGCAGCATCAGCCCCGTCAGCAGTGGGATGACCGGGAACGTCCGTCCACCACGCAACACGTCTTACTCTTCGCGCAGAAGCTGTTCGACGGCGTCTACCACATCCTGAACGGTACGAACCGATTTGAAGGTTTCCGGCTTGATTTTCTTACCGGTTTTCTTCTGCAGATGAACGATCATGTCCACCGCATCAATGCTGTCCAGCTCCAGGTCTTCATAAAGACGGGCTTCGGGCGTAATGTCCTGCGGGTCGATTTCAAAGAGCCTGGTCAGAAGGCCGCAGACTTCCTGATAAATGGTTTCTTGTTCAGTCATCGTTCACATCTCAGGCGCGTTGAGCGTTGATAAAGGACGCCAGCGTGGCGACGGAAAAGAAGTGCTGGCGCATCTCTTCGCTTTCGGCAGAAAGCACCACGCCATACTGGTTTTTTACCGCCAGACCCAGTTCCAGCGCGTCAATAGAGTCCAGACCCAGCCCATCGCCAAACAGCGCGGCATCGGTATCAATATCCTCTGCGGTAAGCTCGTCCAGATTCAGCGTGGTGATTATGAGATTCTTAATTTCAAGATAAAGCGCTTGCATCATTAATTCCTGACAAAGATTGAAGGCCTGATGTTAATCGATGCTGCAGATGCCGGTTTAACTGCCTTGCCGCCAGCGCCGGTTCTTGTTCATTTGCATCGTAAAATTCGTCGATGTTCACGCGGTCGCGGACATCCACGGTGAAAACAGGTTTTTCTGGCGGTACATCATACCAGCGGCTTTTTTTATCCAGCAGGTGCTCACTGCAGTGGATCAGCACCACCCGCAGATCGCTGTTACAGCGCACGGCGATATTTGCCGCGCCGCGCTGGAGGGAGATAGCCTCGCCAAACCGGGTACGCGTGCCTTCCGGGAAGATTAACAGCGTGTCGCCCTGAGCCAGACGCTGCTGGCTGGCCGCGAGCAGGGGCTCGGCTTCGCTGTTAATCAGGTAATCCGCCGCGCGGATAACGCCGCTGACAAAGGGATTGCGCAGCAGCGCGCTTTTCACCAGGCAGTCGGTTTCGGGCATCACCGACGCCAGAATCACGTAGTCAATTAACGTGGGGTGGTTAGCCACCACCAGACAACCTCGATCGCTGCGCAGCGCGTCAAGATTGTGAATGCGATAGTCCAGTACGCCGAGGCCGCGCGCCACGGTCAGGAAGAAGCGGAAGCTGGCCGCAATGCTGCGACGCGCCAGGCGACGGCGGTTAGCGCGGTCGCGCTGGACGATCAGCAGCAGGTTGAACCAGACCAGCGACAGCAGCAGCCCGCCCACGCCAAACAGCGCGAAGCAGAAGCCGGTCATCACCAGGCGCCATAACCAGTTAATTCGGGCGGCCAGGCGGTTCATGCGCGCGTCCATTGCCACAGCAACCGTTCGCCGGGCACCACAAACTGACGTTCCTCGCCGAGATAGCGCTGCAGGAACATCAGGCTTTGCGGCAGGGCAGGTTCTTCACCCGTGCTGCCGCTGCGGGTTTCACACTGCAATCCGTTGCCGGATTCAATGACCAGCGCCAGCGCGTAGGGCCAGGTGGGCATCTGCGGCGGTAACGCCGGATGGTAAAATTCCGGCAGCGCGCCGTCAAAATCGACCAGCAGGACGCGGGAATAGCCCGCCTGCAGCAGGCTCAGCACTTCACATAAGGCCTGCTGGAAGGTGTCCAGTCCGGCAGAAATGGATGACGAGACGATGGCCTGGCGTGCGGTGATCGTGAGATTACCCACCGCGGAATTGTGCACGGACATCGCGAAGTCGGTGGGGGAAACGGACTGTCCGGTCGCCAGAGCATGCAGAATACGGTAGTTGCGCTCCAGCTCGCCGTGGCGGCTGGAATAGACGACGGCATCAATGGCGTGGTTTTGCAGCATGGCCAGACCAATGTC
Source organism: Enterobacter dykesii (assembly GCF_008364625.2). Classification (NCBI taxonomy): domain Bacteria; kingdom Pseudomonadati; phylum Pseudomonadota; class Gammaproteobacteria; order Enterobacterales; family Enterobacteriaceae; genus Enterobacter; species Enterobacter dykesii. Next base: position 4,220,231 of record NZ_CP126604.1, on the reverse strand, counting down.
CACCGCCAGCTTACTGCCCGAATTGAGGCGGCGCGCGGTCATCATGTGTAAAGCGGTCAGGCGGGGAAGCGGGGCCGCTGGGTCAACGGCCGGCTGCAGGCGCGACCACGCCTGCCACTCTGTGGCATCGCTGAGTCCTGGCGCTCTTGCCTGCCAGTCGATAATGTTCAGTGAAAATTTCATCTACGCGCGTCCGCGAAAAAAAACCGTATTCAAAGGGCAGGCTGGGCCACCCGGCAGCTAAGCTGCTCTATTGTTCACGTTTGGTGCATATCAGCAGGGTATGACCGACCCCAAGGTTGTCCAGCCGCTGTTCAACGCTGAAACCTGCGCTCTCCAGGTAGCGATAGAACTTCTCTACGCTGTAAAACCGGCTATTGCCATTCGCCATACAGGTGAAATAGAGCGAGGTGGCATTCAGGCTGAAAGAGGCTGCTTCAAATTTCTGAGCATCCCAGAAAAGCTCCATGATGCACAAACGTGCGCCTGGCTTCATGGCCTCTGCGACGCGCGTCAGCATGGCGACAATCTGATCCGGAGAGAAACAATCCAGGAACTGGCTCATCCACCAGACGTCGGCGTCACCCGGCAATGTTGCTGGGCTAAGCATATCGACAGCATGGAATGCAATACGATGAGAAAAACCTGCTTTTGCGATGTTTTCCTGCGCCAGCGCTATCTGCTGCGGCAGATCGAGGATCGTCACGGCAACATTTTCGTCATAGCGGCAGCAGCGTAACGACCATTTACCCGTATTTCCGCCCACATCGTACAATTTTGTCGGCGAGCTTGCGAATATATATGGCAAAGCAGCATCAAAAGCGGCGTCAGAATAGTAATGATCGAAGGCGAACCAGCTCTCTTTCGCCGGAGCAGGTAATTGGGATAACGCCGGGTAGATGGTTGGCCAGTTGCCAAACACGGCTAATCCGGCCGGTTTTTCCTCCTGCAGGGCATCCGCCAGGTGAAATAGCCCCTGGTAACAAACGTCCTGGGTGAAATCCATATTTACACGGGTCATTTCGTCGTGCAGTAAAAAATGGCCCACTTTCGCCAGAAAATAACGTCCATTCTGTTGGGTAACGATTCGACCGCTTAATCCCATATCCAGCAGTACGCTGACGCCATAGCTGCCGAGCGTGCTGTGTTCCGTTATTTCCTCGAGGCTGGCGCCCTGTTTACCTTGTTTATCGAGCCAGGCGAGAACGCCTGAGTTACGCAGACAAAGCGCAGTCTGGAATAACATCGGGGCAAAGGCGATGCGTTGCGCTTCGGTAATGGCATCCAGTGCGCTGAGTGTGTCCTTTTCGTACATTCCTGCGTAACCTTTGAGGGCAATTAAGAGAGATTATCGGGCCATATGCGGCCCGACTTTAGAAAAATATTACAGCGCGGCGCCCGCGGAGAGGTTCAGCTGAATATCGTGGTCGAGGTTATTCACCCAGCGGTTATAATTTTTGTGAATTTTACCGTCTGCCGCTTTCAGGTTAAGGCTGTTTTCATAGTTGATTGAATAGCTTGTGGCCGTGTACGGAATACTCACCTGGACCGAGTGATCGCGTGACTGCAGACGCCCCTTAATCATTCCCGGGCCCGCTTCCGTCATGATCCAGTCACGTTTTTGGCCTGCTTTCAAAATTGCCGTTTTTACCTGATCGGCAGTATGGCCCGCGCTGACAATAGAGTGAACCTGAGCGATTGGGGCGGTACGCGCACAGCCTGCCAGTGCGCCAACGAATACGGCAGCAGCACACCATTTAACGATCTTTTTCATCAACAACTCCATATCAATATTAACAATTAAGGGTAGTGTTTTTTACAAATAATATCCGTCCGGCTTTCCATTGGCGCCAGGCGTATTTTTAATCAATATTAATGTTTGCATTACGTTGAAGCGAAGACGGGAATAATAACATGGAAAATAAATAACCATTTCAATTTTTATAATTTGCGTTAAATCATGAATTGCGATTGAGCGTAATGCGCACGACGTAAATAAAAACAGGATGAATATCGCCTTAACGCAAATAAAATACCGCGACGGATTAAGGACGCGGTAATTTACGGTGTATTACTGATGGTTTAAACCTACCTGTACAGGTAGGTCGGTTATCCGGGTAATCGGCTTTTCGGCCTCCCCGGTCCGAGCAGGATCGCCAGCTTGCTGCCGCCTTTGGTGGTTTCCATCCAGATTTTACATACGCTAGTCAGGGGAACCGACAGCAGCATACCGACCGGGCCCAGCAGCCATCCCCAAATCAGTAAGGATAAAAATACCACCAGCGTCGACATGCCCAGTCGGTGCCCCATCATGCGCGGCTCAAGAATATTGCCCAGCACCATATGCACGACGAGGAACAGCGCGCCGACCAGCATGCATTCGTAGAAGCCGTTAAACAGAAACGCCTGAATCATCGGCGGCACGGCGGAAAGCACCGCGCCAATATTGGGTACGTAGTTCAGCAGAAAGGCCAGCACGCCCCACATCAGGGCGAACTGCACGTCCATCAGCATCAGCCCCAGCCAGACAATCACCCCGGTCCAGACGCTCAGGAGCGTTTTCAGCGCCAGATATTTGGAGACGCCCTTCAGTGCCCGGTGTAAGCCGGCAATGTGAATTTGTGGGTTGTTCAGCGCAAAGCGCAGCTTATAGGGGACGTGACGAACTTCGAACAGCATAAACACCACCGTCATGACCAGCAGCAGAATGCTGGCCATCGCGCCGGAAAGCCCCGTCATCAAGGTAGTGGCGTAGGTCATGACCTTCTCGGAGTCCATCCTGCGCAGCATCCGTTCGGGCGAAATATGCAGATTAAGGAAGGGGACCATCTCCTGCAGCGCGACAATTTTACGCGTCAGCTCTTTGTTGTACTGCGGCAGCATGGTGGAGAATTCGCTCAGCGATGCCGCCAGCACGCCGAAAAGCGCCGTCAGGGCAATCAGCATCACGATGACGACGATGGTGATGGCTACCGGACGGCTGACGCCCCGGCGTAAAAACCAGGTGACCAGCGGATTTAGCACAATGGCAAAAAAGAGCGCCAGCAGGAGCTGAACAATAATATCGGCGGCAGCATGGATACCCGCAAGGATAACCACCAGACAGGCGAGTTTTAATAAGATGTGGAGTCCAGCTTTGTCGGACGGGTTAGCGATCATGCGTGTTCCTTAATATGATGACCCGATAAGTGTAGTGCCCGGGCTTCGCTTCGTCTGGCACCGTTAATCTGAAAGTCGGGGCTGATTTTCTTATTGCGCCGTGGTAATAGTGAAACACTGTTGTAAAAAATCCAGGTAGAACCCCATGCCCGAACCTGCCGCTGAACCGGCACTGAGCGGACTGCGCCTCAATCTGCGCATCGTTTCCGTTGTGATTTTCAACTTTGCCAGCTATTTGACCATTGGCCTGCCGCTGGCGGTCCTGCCGGGCTATGTCCATGACGTGATGGGCTTCAGCGCCTTCTGGGCGGGGCTGGTGATTAGCCTGCAATATTTCGCCACGCTCCTCAGCCGCCCGCATGCCGGGCGCTACGCGGACACGTTCGGTCCAAAAAGCATCGTGGTGGTGGGACTGTGCGGCTGTTTCCTCAGTGGCCTGAGCTACCTGCTGGCTGCCACCACCGGCCACTGGCCGCTGGTCAGCCTGGCGCTGCTCTGCCTGGGCCGCGTTATTCTTGGCATCGGGCAAAGTCTGGCGGGAACCGGCTCGACGCTGTGGGGCGTGGGGGTGGTAGGCGCGCCGCACATTGGCCGGGTGATCTCCTGGAACGGGATTGTCACCTACGGTGCGATGGCGCTCGGTGCGCCGCTCGGCGTGGCCTGCTATGCGCTGGGCGGGCTATATGGGCTTTCCATCACCATTATGACGGTCGCGCTGCTGGCAATTCTCTTTGCGCTGCCGCGCCCGAAAGTGAAGGCCAGCAAGGGCAAGCCGCTGCCGTTTCGGGCGGTGCTGGGGCGCGTCTGGCCGTACGGCATGGCCCTGGCGCTGGCGACCACCGGCTTCGGCGTGATTGCGACCTTCATTACCCTGTTCTACGACGCCAAAGGTTGGGACGGCGCAGCCTTTGCGTTAACCCTGTTCAGCTGTGCGTTTGTTGGCGCCCGCCTGCTTTTCCCTAACGGCATCAACCGTCTTGGCGGGCTGAATGTGGCGACGATCTGCTTTGCGATAGAGATTATCGGGCTGCTGCTGACCGGAATTGCGATGGTGCCCTGGGTCGCGAAAGTGGGCGTGTTCCTCGCGGGGGCTGGCTTTTCCCTGGTCTTCCCGGCGCTGGGCGTGGTGGCGGTAAAAGCCGTGCCGCAGCAGAATCAGGGGGCGGCGCTGGCGACCTATACGGTGTTTATGGATATGTCTTTAGGGATTACCGGCCCGCTGGCGGGGCTGGTGATGGCCTGGGCAGGAGTTCCGGTGATCTATCTTGCCGCGGCGGGTCTGGTGGTGATTGCGCTGCTGCTGACGTGGCGGCTAAAAAAATGGCCCCCGGTGCAGGCACCGGAGGCCACGTCATCGTCGTGAAGCGTTACTGGATCACGATGGTGTTAATGATGTTTTCAGCAGCCGTCTGCGCTTTCTGCTGATCTTCCGCTGGCAGGGTGATCTGCAGGGTCAGCAGCTTATTATCAACCTTGCCCAGCACCACAGAAGAGTATGCGGTCTGGCCTTTTGCGGAGATGATGCTGTCGAGCTGTTGCAGCGTGTGGCCTTTCAGCTCGATGGATTTATTGGTCACGACCTGCAGCTGCGGATCGCGGCCGCGCTGCTGATCTTCCAGACGTTTGGACAGGACGGCCAGGTCTTCGCTGGTGTCGTCGCCCACAATCACAATGACCGCTTTCTGCCCGGTTGCGTCGGAGTAAACGTGCATGTTGTTCGCCTGGGTGCCCAGCTTGCCGCTCTGATCGGTCATATCGGCTGGCAGAGAGAAGCTGAGTTTGCCATCCATTAGATTCACCGGCTGGCCGGTCGCGTTGCTCTCTGCGGATGCGCCCTGAGCAGGCGTTTTCGTGTCGCTGTTATCACAGGCTGCAAGACCCACAACCAGCAGGCCAATCCCGACATATTTAACCAGATTGCGCATTGACTTCTTCCTTTCGATAAACGGCCATAACGGCTCATTCGCTCATCTTATCACAACTGATAAAGCGAACCCTTAACCAGCCTGCAATGCCGTGATTTCAGATTTATCTGCCAGCCTTTTCAGCAGCATATTGAGCAGCACGCCGTACATCGGCAGGAAGAAAACAATGCTGATGAGGACCTTGAAGCAGTAGTCCACCAGCGCGATTTCCATCCAGTGCTCGGCCATGAACGCATCCGGGCTGCGCCAGAAGGCGATAAAGAAGAAGGCCAGCGTATCGCTCACGTTACCGAACAGCGTGGAGGCGGTTGGCGCCATCCACCAGCGATGGTTCTGACGCAGGCGGTTAAACACGTGCACGTCGAGGATCTGCCCCAGCGCGTAGGCCATAAAGCTTGCGGCGGCGATACGGGCAACAAACAGGTTGAAGTGGGTTAACGCCTCAAAGCCCTGCCAGCTTCCCATATAAAACAGAGACGAAACCACATACGAGATGAACAGCGCCGGGAGCATGACCGAAAAAATAATACGGCGAGCCAGCGGTGCGCCAAAGATACGCACGGTCAAATCCGTCGCGAGGAAAATAAACGGGAAGCTGAATGCGCCCCAGGTGGTGTGAAAACCAAAGATGGAGATCGGGAGCTGCACCAGATAGTTGCTGGAGGTGATCACCAGCAAATGGAAAAGCGAAAGCCAGAACAACGCTTTTACGCGCTGTGATTCAGAAAACGACGTCATATTGTGACCTTTTTATACGTTGGGGTGAGGGAACCCAATAAAAACCGCAGCATGATACTGCTTTGTCAGGACATTGCAATGGTTAGTTTTTACGCAATCGTTAACCTGGTTTGCATTGATCGCAACCGGGCGTAAACTACAGCCGTTTTTACCAGACCGAGAAGACCATGACCGACCTGTTTTCCAGCCCAGACCACACTCTTGATGCCCAGGGCCTTCGCTGCCCGGAACCGGTAATGATGGTACGTAAAACCGTGCGCAACATGCAGACCGGTGAAACGCTGCTGATTATTGCCGACGACCCGGCCACCACCCGCGATATTCCCGGCTTTTGTACCTTCATGGAACATGAGCTGGTGGCACAGCAGACGCAAGCGCTGCCGTACCGGTATCTGATTCGTAAGGGGTAGGCGTGCTGCCTCTGCGGCCTGATGCCCTCACCCCGGCCCTCTCCCACGGGGAGAGGGAGAAAGTCATCCCTTCATCCACGCCCTGATCCCGTCCAGGAACATCTGGGTTGCCATCATCACCAGAATCAGCCCCATCAGGCGCTCCAGCGCGTTCACCCCTTTCTCACCCAGCAGGCGCAGGAACAGCGACGACTGCAGCAGGATGATAAACGTCCCGCCCCAGGCGATCAGCAGGGCAATGACCAGATGGCTCATCTGGTTCGGATACTGATGCGACAGCAGCATCAGCGTGGCCAGAATGGTCGGCCCTGCGACGAGGGGGATCGCCAGCGGCACGATAAACGGCTCTTCACCCGCAGGCAGGCCGCTGCTGCTGCCTTCCGCGCTCGGGAAAATCATCTTAATGGCAATCAGGAACAGAATAATCCCGCCGGAAATCGACACGGTTTCGGCGCGGAGGTTCAGGAACGCGAGAATTTTTTCACCCGCAAACAGGAAGATAAACATCACCAGCAGGGCGATGAGCAGCTCGCGGATCATGATCGCCCGGCGGCGCTTCGGCTCGGTGTGCTTCAGCACCGACATGAAGATCGGCAGGTTACCCAGTGGATCCATTATCAGAATCAATAAAACCGCTGCGGAAATGATTTCACTCATGTAACTTATCCCTGAAGTTCTCTAAGGTTATTATGATAATTAGCTGTATTTCTGATTGCCGGGCAATCATCGATTAATTTCGCTTGCGACTTTGGCAGCATTTTGTAATGTGAAGCATATCCCAGTTCAATACTGGCTTGCACAATCAGCACACACCCTCAGCAGGAAAAAAATGCTATGAAAAACGTTGGTTTTATCGGCTGGCGCGGTATGGTCGGCTCTGTACTCATGCAACGCATGGTTGAAGAGCGCGATTTCGACGCTATCCGCCCGGTCTTCTTCTCCACTTCCCAGCTCGGCCAGGCTGCTCCGTCCTTTGGTGGTACCACAGGCACGTTGCAGGATGCTTACGATCTGGAAGCGCTGAAGGCACTCGACATTATTGTGACGTGCCAGGGCGGCGATTATACCAACGAAATCTATCCAAAGCTGCGTGAAAGCGGCTGGCAGGGCTACTGGATTGACGCGGCTTCTTCGCTGCGCATGAAAGACGATGCCATCATTATTCTTGACCCGGTGAACCAGGGCGTCATCACCGACGGCCTGAACAACGGCGTGAAAACCTTTGTTGGCGGTAACTGCACCGTCAGCCTGATGCTGATGTCCCTCGGCGGCCTGTTCGCGCAGGATTTGGTGGAGTGGGTCTCCGTGGCGACCTACCAGGCGGCGTCCGGCGGCGGCGCGCGTCATATGCGCGAGCTGCTGACCCAGATGGGCCAGCTGCACCAAAGCGTCGCGACCGAGCTGGCAAACCCGGCGTCCGCGATCCTCGATATTGAACGTAAAGTGACTCAGCTGACCCGCAGCGGCGAACTGCCGGTGGATAACTTCGGCGTACCGCTTGCCGGTGGTCTGATCCCATGGATCGACAAACAGCTGGATAACGGCCAGACCCGCGAAGAGTGGAAGGGCCAGGCTGAGACCAACAAAATCCTTAACACCGCGAACACCATTCCGGTTGACGGTCTGTGCGTGCGTATCGGTGCGCTGCGCTGCCACAGCCAGGCCTTCACCATTAAACTGAAAAAAGATGTGTCTATTCCGACCGTGGAAGAGCTGCTGGCCGCGCACAACCCGTGGGCGAAAGTGGTGCCAAACGATCGCGATATCACCATGCGCGAGCTGACCCCGGCTGCCGTTACCGGCACGCTGACCACGCCGGTTGGCCGTCTTCGCAAGCTGAACATGGGGCCGGAGTATCTCTCCGCGTTCACCGTCGGCGACCAGCTCCTGTGGGGCGCCGCCGAGCCGCTGCGCCGCATGCTGCGCCAGCTGGCGTAATAATTTGTTAACTACCGGGGGGTGATTTTCACCCCCTTTTTTTGCGTACTACATGGAGTAACACGCGTATGTCTTATTTTTTATCAGGAGTCATCTAGAGCGTTGGCTATGCTTTAAGGAAGAGTCATTTCTTACCTGAGGTTCGAACGGAGCAGAATGGATGCACATTTTTGTGCTGTCCCGTTCAGGTCACATTAAAAGTCGTCCCGGAGCGCTTAAAAAGGACGACATAAAAAACAGGATGAATACCATGTCCGATCGTGTGGATAGAGACGTGATTAATGCGCTTATTGCGGGTCATTTTGCTGACCCCTTTTCTGTGCTTGGGATGCATCAAACTGAGGATGGCCTTGAAGTTAGGGCACTGTTACCGGATGCCACAGAAGTCTGGGTGATTGAACCCAAAACCGGCCGCAAGGTCGGTAATCTTGAATGCCTCGATTCCCGTGGCTTCTTCTCGGGCGTGATGCCCCGCCGTAAAAACCCTTTTCGCTATCAGCTCGCCGTTCTCTGGCACGGTCAGCAAAACCTGATTGACGATCCTTACAGCTTTGGCCCTCTGCTTAAAGAGATGGATGCCTGGCTGCTCTCCGAAGGAACGCATCTTCGCCCTTATGAAACCCTGGGTGCCCACGCCGATACCATGGACGGCATTACCGGCACGCGGTTCTCCGTGTGGGCGCCTAACGCCCAGCGCGTCTCCGTTGTCGGCCAGTTCAACTACTGGGACGGTCGCCGCCATCCGATGCGTCTGCGCCGGGAAAGCGGCATCTGGGAGCTGTTTATCCCCGGAGCGCACCCCGGGCAGCTTTATAAATTCGAAATGATTGACGCTCACGGCAAGCTGCGCATTAAAGCCGACCCGTATGCCTTCGAAGCGCAGATGCGCCCGGATACCGCGTCGCTGATTTGCGGCCTGCCGGAGAAGGTCGTCCAGACGGAGGAGCGTAAACAGGCCAACCGCTTTGATGCGCCCATCTCCGTCTATGAGGTACACCTTGGCTCCTGGCGTCGCCACACCGATAACAACTTCTGGCTCAGCTACCGGGAGCTTGCCGACCAGCTGGTGCCGTACGCCAAATGGATGGGCTTTACCCACCTTGAGCTGCTGCCGGTCAACGAGCACCCGTTCGACGGCAGCTGGGGCTATCAGCCTACCGGGCTGTATGCGCCAACGCGCCGCTTCGGCACGCGCGATGACTTCCGCTATTTCATTGATGCCGCGCACGCCGCCGGGCTGAACGTCATCCTCGATTGGGTGCCGGGCCATTTCCCGTCGGATGACTTTGCGCTGGCAGAGTTTGACGGCACGAAGCTGTTCGAGCACAGCGACCCGCGCGAAGGCTATCACCAGGACTGGAACACGCTGATCTACAACTACGGTCGCCGTGAGGTTGCAAACTATCTGGTCGGGAATGCCCTGTACTGGATCGAGCGGTTTGGCATTGACGCCCTGCGCGTCGATGCGGTGGCGTCGATGATCTACCGCGACTACAGCCGCAAAGAGGGCGAGTGGATCCCGAACGAGTTTGGCGGCCGTGAAAACCTGGAAGCGATTGAATTCCTGCGCAATACCAACCGCATTATCGGCGAACAGGTGGACGGTGCCGTGACCATGGCGGAAGAGTCGACCGACTTTGCAGGCGTCTCCCGTCCGCCGTCATCAGGCGGCCTGGGGTTCTGGTATAAGTGGAACCTGGGCTGGATGCACGACACGCTCGACTACATGAAGCTGGATCCGGTTCACCGCAAGTATCATCACGATAAGCTGACGTTCGGGATGCTCTACAACTACACCGAAAACTTCATGCTGCCGCTGTCGCACGATGAAGTGGTGCACGGCAAAAAATCGATTCTCGACCGCATGCCGGGCGACGCGTGGCAGAAATTTGCCAACCTGCGCGCCTACTACGGCTGGATGTTTGCCTTCCCGGGCAAAAAACTGCTGTTTATGGGCAATGAGTTCGCCCAGGGCCGCGAGTGGAACCACGACGCCAGCCTCGACTGGCACCTGCTGGAAGGCGGCGACAACTGGCACCACGGGGTGCAGCGTCTGGTGCGCGACCTGAACCTGACCTACCGCCACCACAAAGCGCTGCACGAGCTCGACTTCGATCCGTACGGCTTTGAGTGGCTGGTTGTGGACGACCACGAGCGCTCGGTGTTTGTCTTTGTGCGTCGTGACAAGGCGGGTAACGAAATCATCGTCGCCAGCAACTTCACGCCGGTGCCGCGGGAACACTACCGCTTCGGCATTAACCAGCCGGGCAAATGGCGCGAGATCCTGAATACCGACTCCATGCACTACCACGGCAGCAACGCCGGTAACGGCGGGCTGGTACAGAGCGACGCCATCGAAAGCCACGGGCGACCCAACTCCCTGAGCCTGACGCTGCCGCCGCTTGGCACCATCTGGCTGATGCGGGAGGGCGAATGACGCAGCTTACGGCAGGTAAACCCGAACCGCTCGGCGCGCGTTTTGACGGAAAGGGTGTCAATTTCACCCTCTTTTCCGCTCACGCTGAGCGGGTAGAACTGTGCGTGTTTGATGGGGAAGGTAACGAGCACCGTTACGATTTACCCGCGCGCACGGGGGATACCTGGCACGGCTACCTGGCCGGGGGACGGCCAGGCATGCACTACGGCTTTCGCGTTCACGGCCCGTGGGAGCCAGCGCAGGGGCACTGGTTTAACCCGGCGAAGCTGTTAATTGACCCGTGCGCGCACCGCGTGGACGGCGAATTTATAGACGACCCGCTGTTCCACGTGGGCTACGGCGAGCCCGACCACCGCGACAGCGCGCCCGTCGCGCCAAAAAGCGTGGTGGTAAACGATCTTTATGACTGGGAAGACGATGCCCCGCCGCAGACGCCGTGGGGCAATACCGTCATTTATGAAGCCCACGTCAAAGGGCTGACGTACCTGCACCCGTCGATCCCCAAAGAGATGCGCGGCACCTATAAGGCGCTCGGGCATCCCACCATGATCGCCTACCTGAAACACCTCGGCATCACCGCTCTGGAACTGCTTCCCGTTGCGCATTTTGCCAGCGAGCCGCGTCTGCAGCGGCTGGGGCTCAGCAACTACTGGGGCTACAACCCGCTGGCGATGTTCGCGCTCGAACCGCGCTATGCCGTCCATCCGGAAAAGGCGCGGGACGAGTTCCGCGATGCGGTGAAGGCGCTCCACGCGGCGGGGATCGAGGTCATTCTGGACGTGGTGCTGAACCACAGCACCGAAAGCGATCTCGACGGTCCGACGCTCTCCATGCGCGGAATTGATAACCGTAGCTATTATTGGATCAGGCAGGATGGCGATTATGAGAACTGGACCGGCTGCGGTAACACGCTCAACCTCAGCCATCCGGCGGTCACGCATTTTGCGTATGAATGCCTGAAATACTGGGTGGAGACGTTCCACGTCGACGGTTTTCGTTTCGACCTGGCGCCCGTGATGGGGCGTACGCCAGCGTTCAGCCAGCAGGCTCCGCTGTTTGAGGCGATAAAAAATTGTCCGGTGCTCTCGCAGGTGAAGCTCATTGCCGAGCCGTGGGACATCGGCGAAGGCGGTTATCAGGTCGGGAATTTCCCGCCGCTGTTTGCCGAGTGGAACGATCACTACCGCGACGCCGTACGACGCTTCTGGCTGGAACGCAATCTGTCGCTGGGGGAATTTGCCGGACGCTTTGCCGCGTCGAGCGATCTCTTTAAGCGCGACGGCAAACGCCCGTCGGCCACCGTCAATCTGTTGACGGCGCACGACGGTTTTACGCTCAGGGACTGCGTTTGTTTCAATCAGAAACACAATGAGGCAAACGGCGAAGAGAATCGCGATGGTACTAACAATAACCATAGCTTTAATCATGGTATAGAAGGGTTAGGCGGAAGCCTGGACGTCATCGAGCGGCGACGCGCCAGCGTTCACGCGCTGCTGACAACGCTTTTATTGTCGCAGGGCACGCCGATGCTGCTGGCAGGCGATGAACACGGCCATAGCCAGCACGGTAACAACAATGCGTATTGCCAGGACAACACCTTAACCTGGCTCGACTGGGGTGAAGCCAACAGCGGGCTGATTCATTTTACCGCTGCGCTGATCCATCTTCGCCAGCAGATCCCCGCGCTGACCGCCGACCGCTGGTGGGAAGAGGGTGACGGCAACGTTCGCTGGCTGAATAAAGACGCGCAACCGTTAAGCGCGCAAGAGTGGCAACACGGCGTACCACGCCTGCAAATCCTGCTCTCGGATAAGTGGCTGATCACGCTGAACGCGACGGATGACGTCGCAGAGATTGTTTTACCTGAAGGGGAATGGCGAGCTGTTCCCCCCTTTGCCGGAGCGGATAATCCGGTAGTAATGGCTGTCTGGCACGGGCCTGCGCACGGAGTGTGCGTATTCCAAAGATGATAAAAAAGGAGTTAGTCATGGTTAGATTAGAGAAGAACGATCCCTTAATGTTGGCACGCCAGCTACCATTAAAAACGGTTGCCCTGATACTTGCGGGTGGGCGTGGTACCCGTCTGAAAGATTTGACCATCAAGCGCGCCAAACCGGCTGTTCACTTTGGTGGTAAGTTCCGCATCATCGACTTTGCGCTCTCCAACTGCCTTAACTCGGGCATTCGCCGTATCGGCGTCATTACGCAGTATCAGTCGCACACGCTGGTTCAGCATATCCAGCGCGGCTGGTCATTCTTCAGCGAAGAGATGAACGAGTTTGTCGATCTCCTTCCTGCTCAGCAGCGCGTCCACGGCGAGAACTGGTACCGCGGCACGGCGGATGCGGTGACGCAGAACCTCGACATCATTCGTCGCTACAGCGCGGAATACATCGTGATCCTCGCCGGGGACCACATCTACAAGCAAGATTACTCCCACATGCTCATCGACCACGTCGAAAAAGGGGCGCGCTGCACCGTGGCGTGTCTGCCTGTGCCCGTTGCTGAAGCGACGGCCTTTGGCGTCATGCACGTGGATGCGGACGACAAAATTATCGACTTTGTTGAAAAGCCGGCGAACCCGCCAACTATGCCCGGCGATGACACCAAATCGCTCGCCAGCATGGGGATTTATGTCTTTGATGCAGATTATCTTTATGAGCTGCTGGAAGAAGACGACAAAGACGAAAACTCCAGCCACGACTTCGGTAAAGACATCATTCCGAAAATCACGAAAGCTGGCATGGCGTATGCACATCCTTTCCCGCTGTCCTGCGTGCAGTCCGACCCGAATGCGGAACCCTACTGGCGCGATGTGGGAACCCTGGAAGCGTACTGGAAAGCGAACCTCGACCTGGCGTCGGTCACGCCTGAGCTGGATATGTACGACCAGAACTGGCCGATTCGTACCCATATGGAGTCGCTGCCGCCGGCCAAATTTGTTCAGGACCGCTCCGGCAGCCACGGCATGACGCTGAACTCGCTGGTGTCCGGCGGGTGCATTATTTCAGGCTCGGTGGTGGTGCAGTCGGTGCTGTTCCCCCGCGTGCGGATAAATTCATTCTGTAATATCGATTCGGCAGTCTTACTGCCTGATGTCTGGGTAGGGCGCTCGTGCCGTCTGCGCCGCTGCGTTATCGATCGTGCCTGCGTCATTCCAGAAGGGATGGTGATTGGTGAAAACGCGGAAGAAGACGCGCGTCGTTTCTATCGTTCGGAAGAGGGGATCGTGTTAGTCACACGGGAAATGTTGCGGAAGCTGCAGATCAAACAGGAGCGATGATGCAGGTTTTACATGTATGTTCTGAGATGTTCCCGTTATTAAAAACGGGCGGTCTGGCAGATGTTCTGGGTGCATTACCGGCAGCGCAAATCGCCGGAGGCGTGGATACCCGAGTCCTGCTGCCCGCCTTTCCGGATATCCGGCGCGGTATACCTGATGCAAAAGTGGTGACCCGCCGTGAGACCTTTGCCGGACGCATTACCCTGCTGTTTGGACATTACAATGGCGTAGGGATTTACCTGATCGACGCGCCGCACTTATACGATCGACCGGGCAGCCCGTATCACGATACGAACCTGTTCGCCTATACCGACAACGTGCTGCGCTTTGCGCTGCTCGGCTGGGTTGGAGCAGAAATGGCGACGGGGTTGGATCCGTTCTGGCGTCCGGATGTGGTGCACGCGCACGACTGGCACGCCGGGCTTGCCCCGGCGTATCTCGCCGCGCGCGGCCACCCGGCGAAATCGGTCTTTACCGTGCATAACCTGGCGTATCAGGGGATGTACTATGCCCATCACATGAGTGAAATCGATCTGCCATTATCGTTCTATAACATGCACGGACTGGAATTTAACGGGCAGATCTCGTTCCTCAAAGCCGGGCTCTATTACGCCGATCATATTACCGCCGTGAGCCCAACCTACGCACGTGAGATCACCCAGCCGGAGTTTGGCTACGGCATGGAAGGGTTGCTGCAACAGCGCCACCGCGAAGGTCGCCTGTCGGGCATTCTGAACGGCGTGGATGAACAGATCTGGAGCCCGGAAACCGATCTCCTGCTGGCGGCGCGCTACGGCCGTGATTCCGTGGAAGATAAAGCGGAAAACAAACGCCAGCTGCAGATTGCAATGGGCCTGAAGGTTAACGACAAAGTGCCGCTGTTCGCGGTGGTCAGCCGCCTGACCAGCCAGAAAGGGCTGGATCTGGTGCTGGAGGCGCTGCCCGGTTTACTGGAGCAGGGCGGACAGCTGGCGCTGCTCGGCGCGGGCGACCCGGTGCTGCAGGAAGGTTTCCTTGCCGCCGCCGCGGAACATCCGGGACAGGTGGGCGTGCAGATTGGCTACCACGAAGCGTTCTCGCACCGCATCATGGGCGGCGCGGACGTCATCCTGGTGCCGAGCCGTTTCGAACCCTGCGGCCTGACGCAGCTTTACGGCCTGAAATACGGCACGCTGCCGCTGGTGCGCCGCACGGGCGGACTGGCGGATACCGTATCCGATAGCTCTCTGGAAAACCTGGCGGACGGTATCGCCAGCGGGTTTGTCTTTGAGGACAGTAATGCCTGGTCGCTGCTTCGGGCGATTCGGCGTGCTTTCGTCTTGTGGTCCCGTCCATCGCTCTGGCGTTACGTTCAGCGTCAGGCGATGTCCATGGACTTTAGCTGGCACGTCGCGGCGCAGTCATACCGCGATCTCTATCAACGCTTGATGTAACGAGGCGAAGTTACTGATATGAACGCTCCATTTAGCTACTCTTCACCCACGCTCAGCGTTGAGGCGTTAAAGCACTCCATCGCCTACAAGCTGATGTTCACCATCGGGAAAGATCCGGTTATCGCCAACAAGCACGAGTGGCTGAACGCCACCCTGTTTGCGGTGCGTGACCGTTTAGTGGAACGCTGGCTGCGCTCAAACCGCGCCCAGCTCTCGCAGGAAACGCGTCAGGTTTACTACCTGTCGATGGAATTTTTGATTGGCCGCACGCTGTCCAACGCGCTGCTGTCGCTCGGTATTTATGACGACGTCAAAACCGCCCTGGAAGAGATGGGGTTAGATTTAGAAGAGCTGATAGACGAAGAGAACGACCCGGGCCTCGGCAACGGCGGTCTGGGGCGTCTCGCCGCCTGCTTCCTCGACTCGCTGGCGACGCTGGCGCTGCCGGGCCGCGGCTACGGTATTCGCTACGACTACGGCATGTTCAAGCAGAACATCGTCGACGGGCGTCAGAAAGAGTCCCCGGACTACTGGCTGGAGTACGGCAACCCGTGGGAGTTTAAGCGCCACAATACGCGCTACAAGGTGCGCTTTGGCGGACGTATTCAGCAGGAAGGGAAAAAATCCCGCTGGGTAGAAACGGAAGAGATCCTGGCCGTGGCCTACGACCAGATTATCCCCGGCTACGACACCGATGCCACCAACACGCTGCGCCTGTGGAGCGCCCAGGCCAGTAGCGAAATTAACCTCGGTAAATTCAACCAGGGTGACTACTTTGCGGCGGTGGAAGACAAAAACCACTCCGAGAACGTGTCCCGCGTGCTGTACCCGGATGACTCGACCTACTCCGGCCGCGAGCTGCGCCTGCGCCAGGAGTATTTCCTCGTCTCCTCGACGATTCAGGATATCCTCAGCCGCCATCATCAGCTGCACAAAACCTACGCCAACCTGGCGGAGAAAACCGCGATCCACCTTAACGACACCCACCCGGTGCTCTCTATTCCGGAGCTAATGCGCCTGCTGATCGACGAGCATAAGTTCAGCTGGGATGACGCGTTTGAAGTGACCTGTCAGGTATTCTCATACACCAACCACACGCTGATGAGCGAAGCGCTGGAAACGTGGCCGGTGGACATGCTCGGCAAAATTCTGCCGCGCCATCTGCAGATTATCTTTGAGATCAACGACTACTTCCTTAAGACCCTGCAGGAGCAGTACCCGAACGATACCGGGCTGCTGAGCCGCGCTTCCATCATTGATGAGTCGAACGGGCGCCGCGTGCGTATGGCCTGGCTGGCGGTCGTCATCAGCCACAAGGTCAACGGCGTGTCCGAGCTCCACTCGAACCTGATGGTGCAGTCGCTTTTTGCAGACTTCGCGAAAATCTTCCCGACGCGGTTCTGCAACGTGACTAACGGCGTCACGCCGCGCCGCTGGCTGGCGCTGGCCAACCAGCCGCTCTCTGAGGTGCTGGACGAGAATATCGGCCGTACCTGGCGTACCGACTTGAGCCAGCTGAGCGAGCTGGAACAGCATATTGATTTCCCGACGGTGAACAAAGCCGTGCGCGAAGCCAAGCTGCTGAACAAAAAGCGTCTGGCGGTCTGGCTGGCGATGCACCTCAACGTGGTGGCAAACCCGAAAGCGCTGTTCGACGTTCAGATCAAACGCATCCACGAATACAAGCGTCAGCTGATGAACGTGCTGCACGTGATCACCCATTACAACCGCATTAAGGCCGATCCAACGGCCGAATGGGTGCCGCGCGTGAAGATCTTCGCCGGTAAGGCGGCTTCCGCCTACTACATGGCGAAGCACATTATTCATCTCATTAACGACGTGGCGAAGGTGGTCAACCAGGATCCGGACATTGGCGACAAGCTGAAGGTGGTGTTCATTCCGAACTACAGCGTGAGCCTGGCGCAGATGATCATCCCGGCGGCGGATCTCTCTGAGCAGATTTCTACGGCGGGTACGGAAGCCTCCGGCACCAGTAACATGAAGTTTGCCCTCAACGGCGCGCTGACCATCGGTACGCTTGACGGGGCGAACGTCGAGATGCTGGAGCACGTGGGCGAAGAAAATATCTTCATCTTCGGTAACACGACGGAAGAGGTGGAGGCGCTGCGCAGGAAAGGCTACTCGCCGCGTCAATATTACGAAGAGGATGAAGAGTTACGTCAGGTGTTGACGCAGATCGCGACCGGCGTGTTTAGCCCGGATGAACCGAGCCGCTATCGCGATCTGGTGGATTCGCTGATTAACTTTGGCGATCACTACCAGGTGCTGGCGGATTATCGCAGCTACGTGGATTGTCAGGACAGGGTGGACGAACTGTATCGTCAGCAGGAGAAGTGGACCAGTGTCGCGATGCATAACATCGCCAATATGGGGTATTTCTCGTCTGACAGGACCATCAAGGAGTATGCCGAGACGATCTGGCATATTGATCCGGTGAGGTTGTAAAAGCAAAACGGCAACCCCGGTTGCCGTTTTTAGCGTTTGTTCCCTCTTGCTGTGGGAGAGGGGCAGGGTGAGGGCATCAGCCCGCACCGATCGTATTACGACGCCAGCGACAGCTCACGCTTCCCCGCATTTTGCAGTAACCACTGCGCCACGCGAGACTGCTGCTCGGCGTTGAGCCACATCCCTTCTTTGGTACGACGCCAGATAGCATCATCCAGACGACGAACCCACTCGTGCTCAACCAGGTAGCGCAGCTCGGCTTCGTACAGCTCGTGGCCGAAATGCTCGCCCAGATCCGCAATGTCCTTCGCGTCGGCCAGGAACAGTTCGGTATTGCTGCCGTAGGTGCGGGCATAGTGGCGCGCCATCCCTTCGGTGATGAACGGGAAGCGACGGCGCAGCTTCGCGGCGTAATCATCGCGATTGTCGCCGATATCACCCCCGGGCAGTACCGCGCCTTTGGTCCATGCCGGGCCAATGCCTTTATAGTACGGCGCCAGTTTTTCCAGCGCGTGCTCGGCCAGCTTGCGGTAGGTGGTCAGCTTGCCGCCAAACACGGACAGCAGCGGCGCCTGGCCGTCAACGTCATGAATATCGAGCGTATAGTCGCGGGTAATCGCCTGCGGTGAATCAGACTCGTCATCGCACAGCGGACGCACGCCGGAGTAGGTCCAGACCACGTCGTCGCGCGACAGCTGTTTCTTAAAGTGCGCGTTATACACGTTGAGCAGGTAGCTCACTTCGCTCTCGTCAATCTCGACGTTCTTCGGATCGCCTTTGTACTCCACGTCGGTGGTGCCGATGATCGAGAATTCGTCCATCCACGGGATCACAAACACGATGCGCTTGTCTTCGTTCTGCAGAATGTAGGCCTGCTTCTGGGTATGCACGCGCGGCACCACAATGTGGCTGCCCTTGATCAGGCGAATGCCGTACGGCGAAGGCAGATGCATGCCGTCGTCGAAGAACTGCTTCACCCACGGACCGGTAGCGTTCACCAGTCCGCGCGCTTTCCAGCTGAATTTCTCGCCGGTATCGATGTCTTCCGCTTCCACAATCCACAGGCCGTTTTCACGACGGGCAGAGGTCGCGCGGGTGCGGGTTTTCACCTCGCCGCCTTTCTTCTCAACCATCTGGGCATTCGCCAGCACCAGACGCGCATCGTCCACCCAGCAGTCGGAATATTCGAAACCGCGCACGATTTCAGGCTTAAGGACCGATTCTGAGCCAAAACGCAAACCTTTCGAACCCGGGAGGCTGGTGCGTTTACCCAGATGATCGTACATAAACAGACCGATTCGGATCATCCACGCCGGACGCAGATGCGGGCGATGGGGCAGGCGGAAGCGCATCGGAATCGCCAGATGCGGCGCCATTTTCAGCAGCACTTCACGTTCGGCCAGTGCTTCACTGACCAGGCGGAATTCGTAGTGTTCCAGGTAGCGCAGGCCACCGTGAATCAGTTTGGAGCTGGCGGACGACGTCGCGCAGGCGAGATCGTTAGCTTCCAGCATCAGTACGGATAAACCGCGTCCTGCGGCGTCGACCGCAATACCGGCACCGTTGATGCCACCGCCTATCACAATCAGATCTTTGGTTTCCATAACACCCTCATGCACTTTCGTTAAAGCTCATAAATGTTCGATATCGCTCATAATAGCAAAGGAACGCGCTTTTGGTAACATCAAAAAAACAATTTAGAGTGATATGGATAACATAATGGCGTTTACCCGCCGCCAGGACGTACACTACGGGGTAAAATCTTGTCGTTGACCACTGTAAAGAGAACACCATGGATCAGTTTGAATGTATTAACGTAGAAGAAGCCCACCAGAAGATGCACCAGGGAAAAGCGGTGCTGGTGGACATCCGCGATCCGCAGAGTTTTGCGATGGGCCACACGCCGGGCGCGTTCCATCTCACCAACGACACGCTGGGCGCGTTTATGCGCGATAACGACTTCGAGACGCCGGTCATGGTCATGTGCTACCACGGCAACAGCAGCAAAGGCGCGGCGCAGTATCTGCTTCAGCAGGGCTACGACGCGGTGTACAGCGTCGACGGCGGCTTCGATGCCTGGCATCGTCATTTCCCGGCAGAAGTGGAATACGCTTTTGAGCGCTGATCCCGCTATACTGTCCCCTTTTGTGTGGAAATAAGCGACCGCTGCCCATGTTGATGATCACCTCTTTTACCAACCCGCGCGTCGCCCAGGCGTTTGTCGACTATATGGCGACGCAGGGCGTTATTCTGACCATTCAGCAACATAACCAGACCGACGTCTGGCTGGCCGATGAGAGCCAGGCCGCGCGCGTAAATGAAGAGCTGGCGCGTTTTCTTGAGAACCCTGGCGACCCGCGCTATCTGGCTGCCAGCTGGCAGTCCGGGCAGACCGACAGCGGATTGCATTACAGCCGTTTTCCCTTCCTCGCCACCATCCGCGAACGCGCCGGCCCGTTTACGCTGCTACTGATGGCGGCCTGCATTATCGTCTTCATTATTATGAACGTGGTGGGCGACCAGAGCGTGATGATTGCCCTGGCCTGGCCCTATGACCCGTCTCTTGAGTTTGACGTCTGGCGCTACTTTAGCCACGCGCTGATGCACTTCTCGGTGATGCATATTCTCTTTAACCTGCTCTGGTGGTGGTATCTCGGCGGTGCCGTTGAAAAGCGCCTGGGCAGCGGCAAGCTGATCGTTATCACTCTTATCAGCGCCCTGCTGAGCGGCTATGTGCAGCACAAGTTTAGCGGGCCGTGGTTCGGCGGGCTGTCAGGCGTCGTGTATGCCCTGATGGGTTATGTCTGGCTTCGCGGGGAGCGCGATCCGGAAAGCGGCATCTATCTGCAGCGCGGATTAATAACCTTTGCGTTAATATGGCTAATTGCCGGATGGTTTGATCTGTTTGGTATGTCTATCGCCAACGGTGCGCACGTCGCCGGGCTGGCCGTGGGGCTGGCAATGGCCTTTGCCGACACGCTCCATGCGCGAAAACGAACATAATTCTCAGGGATAATTGATGAAACAAACACAACGTCATGACGCTATTATCGAACTGGTAAAAAAACAGGGATACGTCAGCACCGAAGAACTGGTGGAGCAGTTTGCCGTCAGCCCACAAACCATCCGTCGTGACCTGAACGACCTGGCCGATCAGAACCGTATTCTTCGCCACCACGGCGGGGCGGCGCTGCCGTCCAGTTCGGTCAATACCTCATGGCATGACCGTAAGGCGACGCAGACGGCAGAGAAAGAGCGCATTGCCCGCAAGGTCGCCAGCCAGATCCCGAACGGGGCGACGCTGTTTATTGATATCGGCACCACGCCGGAAGCGGTCGCTCATGCGCTGCTGGATCACGAGAACCTGCGCGTGGTCACCAACAACCTGAACGTGGCCAATACCCTGATGCAGAAAGACGACTTCCGCATCATCCTCGCGGGCGGCGAACTGCGCAGCCGCGACGGCGGGATTATCGGCGAAGCGACCCTCGATTTTATCTCTCAGTTCCGCCTCGACTTTGGCATTCTCGGGATCAGCGGCATCGACAGTGACGGATCGCTGCTGGAGTTTGATTATCACGAGGTGCGCACCAAGCGCGCGATTATTGAAAACTCACGTCACGTGATGCTGGTGGTAGACCATTCGAAGTTTGGTCGTAACGCGATGGTGAATATGGGCAGCATCAGCATGGTGGACGCGGTCTACACCGACGTGATGCCGCCGGCGGGCGTGATGCAGGTGATTAAAGATAATAATTTGCAGTTAGAGCTGTGCTAAGAAGCCGTTCCCCCTCTCCCTGTGGGAGAGGGCATCAGGCCTCATAAAACCTAAACCCCGTACCCCATCATCTTCAACAGCTGCTGCGCATGCTGCACCGCATCCTGACGATGCGCCACGCCCAGCTTCTGATACAGGTTGCGGATATGCGTTTTGATGGTGGTCGCCGCCACCGCCAGCTCGCCGGCAATCTGCTCGTTGCTGTAGCCTGAATAAATCAGCCCCAGAACCTGCCACTCGCGCTGAGTGAGCGGGCTGGTGCGGATAAGCTCCGGCACTTCCGGGTGGTTCAGCAGACGTTCAACGAAGTTCTCATCAAAATGCGCAAACTTGTGCCGATGATGCTGGTTTATCTCGCGCAGAATACGCTGGGCGCGATGCTGGTCCAGCTCCGGCAGCGTGTTGAGCTGAATTAGCTGGCGCAGCTGCTGCGCCATCACTTCACCTTCAATCACAAAGTGGCTGATAAAACCGGTGCGGTTAGCCAGCTGCAGCGCTTCCAGCAGCACGCGCTGGGCATCGTTTTTACGACCCGCCTGCCAGTAGAGCTGGTTTTGCAGCAGCAGGTTGCGGTTCAGGTCGCTCATCAGACGCAGGCTGCGCGCGTTCTCGTTCAGCTCTTCCAGCACAATCTCTGCGGGCTCTACTTCACCGAGCAGGATCTGCGCGCGGGCAATGTTGCGCCACTGGCTCTGCAGGAAGTGGTTGTTAGCAAATTCCGGTTTTGGCGTCTGGCGCAGCCAGTTGGCGGCAGATTTTTTATCGCTGGTCATTTGCCAGTAAATCACCCGGACCTTATCGGCGTTTGAAACCCAGTCGCTGTGATACTGACCGTTGCCGAGCAGGTTCTCCAGGCGGTTCAGATGGTTGCGGGCGTTATCGAGATCGCCGCGTGCCAGCGAGCACTGCACCAGCAGCGCCAGGCACTGCAGCTGCTGCTGAGGCTGGAAGCTGGAAAGGACATCCACACCCTGCCGGGCGCAGCTTTCCGCTTCATCCAGACGCGACCATGCCCACAGCAGCTGAGCGCGAATACGCAACAGGAACTCGTGCATCGGCAGCTGTTCCAGATGCTGTTCACGAATCAGCTGGAACGCTTTTTCCTGGTTCTCCCAGGCGGCCTGCAGGAACCCCTGTGCGAATAAAATCTCGCTCTGTTGGATAAGGCTCCACAGCGCGTAATGCCAGACATCATGACGACG
Organism: Enterobacter dykesii; assembly: GCF_008364625.2. NCBI lineage: Bacteria > Pseudomonadati > Pseudomonadota > Gammaproteobacteria > Enterobacterales > Enterobacteriaceae > Enterobacter > Enterobacter dykesii. The sequence continues at coordinate 4,197,462 of NZ_CP126604.1, read as the reverse complement.
CGCCATCTGTTCGGTTTGCTGCATCAGTGAGAGCGAACGCGTGAGGTCGCCTTTGCAGTGCAGTACTTCGCCGTGCACCGAGGTCGCAACGATGCGGCTGTAGAAATTAGCCAGCGGCAGTTCATCCAGCGCGACCATCGCCAGACGTTCGGCTTCCTCCGGGTCACCGTCGTTAATCGCCACCTGAGCGCGCAGCGCGTTAAATTCGCCGTGCAGGGTGGTATCCATCTCGCTTTCCATCTCCTGCTCGGCGCGCGCCAGCAGGGTGTTCACTTCGCTGTAGCGGTGCTGGCTCTGCATCAGCCAGGCCTGCAGCAGCACCAGACGCGGGTTCTCCAGCAGGCTTTCCCAAGGCAGGGCTTTGAGAGACTCTTCCAGCAGCGTCAGTTCGCTGTGGTTAAACAGGCCCCATGCATGGTTGAGGAGGATATCGCGCAGCATGCTGGCATCGCCGGCGGCCAGCGCGTGGTGGATGGCCTCGCTCGGGAAGCCTTGTGCCATCCAGCTTTCGGCAGCGGCGCGGTGGATTTCCGGCAGTTCAACCGCCAGCTCCCACTGACAGCGCTGGCGCAGGAAGCTGCCAAACAGCGGGTGATAGCTAAACCACTCGCCGGGATCGTCCATGCGCGTCAGGAAAAGGCCCTGACGTTCAACCTCTTCGAGCTGCAGCTGACCGTTTTCACAGCCCGTCACGCGCACGATGAGCGCATCGTTCATGGAACGCAGCAGAGAGCTTTTCAGCAGGAAATTACGCGTCGAGGGATCGACGCTGTTCAGCACCTCATCCACCAGATAGTCAGAAAGGTGGCTGGCGTTGATGCCCGCCAGACGCCGGGCAGACTGATGCGCCGGACTGTTGTTTTGTCGGGCAGAGAGCGCGATAAGCTGCAGCGCCGTGGCCCAGCCCGCGACGTCGTCGCACAGGCGGCTGCTCTCGGCGGCCTCAATCGGTGATGTCAGGCGGCAGTCAAAGAACTGTTTTGCTTCCTGGTGGGTAAAGGCCAGCTGCTGGCTGCCCACTTCCAGGAGCTGATCGCGCACGCGCAGGTTGGCAATACCCAGCTGCGGCAGGTTGCGTGACAGCACCACTAAAGTCAGGTTTTCCGGCTGATGGCGCAGGAAGAAACGCATCGATTCATGAATCACCGGGTTAGTGATGAGATGGTAATCATCAATCACCACGTAAAGCGGGCGATGCCATTCGGCCAGTTCGATAAACAGCTGAGAGAAAAGGGAGGACAGGCTTGCGTACTGGCGCTTTTGCACCATCACCTCACTGGCGACGCAGTGTCCATGGGTGGCTTGCTGTATGGCGGCAATTAGATAGCTGGCAAAACGCTCTTGCTGGTTATCGCCCTCGTCGAGGGAGTACCAGCCAAGATCGCTCTTACCTGCGGCCCATTGCGAAATGAGCGTTGTCTTTCCATAACCTGCAGGGCTCGTAACCAGCGCCAGTCGGAAATTATGCGCGCCGGAAAGTTTAGCCAACAGACGCTCGCGGACCACTGTATGGTCAAGACGAACCGGGCGACTTAATTTAGACGGAATCAACATAGGTTTCACTTCACTGTGGGGAACGAGAGATTTTATTTTTTTTGGGCTTCGTAATTAATACGATATAAGGTCGAACAGAAAGAGAACTATTGCAAGTTATGTCTGGGTTTTGTGGTTCTGAATTTGCACTCTGTCACAAAACATTCAGGCAAATGTTGGAACTTTCTCGAAAGGGCCGTAACGCCGCGTCACTGCTGGCTTGTCTGTATACATTGCCGCTGCGCTGAAACTGGTTTCATAAAGGTATAGTGACGTCAAATTTAATAAAGTGCGGGTAAAGTTGAGTGAGAGTAATAGTCTCCTGAGATGTAACCCGATGGCTAAATTATTATTCTACGTAAGTAATCATTTCAGAACGGATTAATTTCACCCGAAACTGCATTTCATTTTTTTGACATTCTCCCCGGTTAGTTTTTTATCTTCCGGGCACACTCGAACTATGCTCTGAGAGTGGCCTTGATCACACTTTTCTGCTCATCCCCGCTACTCCTCCCTGTCTAATCCCCCACGGGAGGAGGAAGAGGGGAAATGAGCCAGGCACACTAGCGCCAACTTGTGTTTTCTTTCTAAAGGATGCCGATCCCCTATGTCACAGCCTACCTTCAACAAAGCTCAATTCCAGGCTGCCCTGACGCGTCAGTGGCAGCGTTTTGGCCTTCATGCTGCAAACGAAATGACGCCTCACCAGTGGTGGCAGGCCGTGAGCGGTGCGCTCGCAGAGCAGCTGGATGCTCAACCGGTGGCAAAGCCTGTTAAGGGCCAGCGTCACGTGAACTATATCTCGATGGAATTCCTGATTGGCCGTCTGACGGGCAACAACCTGTTGAACCTTGGCTGGTATCAGGACGTCGGTGACGTCCTCAAAGAACACGACATTAACCTGACCGACCTGCTGGAAGAAGAGATTGACCCGGCGCTGGGCAACGGCGGCCTGGGACGTCTGGCGGCCTGTTTCCTCGACTCCATGGCGACCGTCGGCCAGTCGGCGATCGGCTATGGCCTGAACTATCAGTACGGCCTGTTCCGTCAGTCGTTTGCCGATGGCCATCAGATGGAAGCGCCGGACGACTGGCATCGCAATACCTATCCGTGGTTCCGCCACAACGCGCAGCTGGATGTCCAGGTTGGCATTGGCGGAAAAGTGACGAAACAAGGTCTCTGGGAACCGGCGTTCACCATTACCGGTGAAGCCTGGGATCTGCCGGTGCTCGGCTACCGTAACGGCGTGGCGCAGCCGCTGCGTCTGTGGCAGGCGAAGCACGCCCATCCGTTTAACCTGACCAAATTCAACGACGGCGATTTCCTGCGCGCCGAGCAGCAGGGCATCGACGCCGAGAAGCTGACCAAAGTCCTCTACCCGAACGACAACCACCTGGCCGGTAAAAAGCTGCGCCTGATGCAGCAGTACTTCCAGTGCGCCTGCTCCGTGGCGGACATTCTGCGTCGCCATCACCTGGCGGGCCGCAAGCTGGCGCAGCTGCCGGACTTCGAAGTGATTCAGCTCAACGACACGCACCCGACGATTGCGATCCCGGAACTGCTGCGCGTGCTGATCGACGAGCATCAGCTGAGCTGGGATGACGCCTGGGCCATTACCAGCCGTACCTTCGCCTACACCAACCACACCCTGATGCCAGAGGCGCTCGAGTGCTGGGATGAGAAGCTGGTGAAAACGCTGCTGCCGCGCCACATGCAGATCATCAACAAGATTAACGACCAGTTTAAAACCCTGGTGGATAAAACCTGGCCGGGCAACAAGGCGGTCTGGGCGAAGCTGGCGGTGGTTCACGATAAGCAGGTGCGCATGGCGAACATGTGCGTGGTCAGCGGCTTTGCGGTGAACGGCGTGGCGGCGCTTCACTCGGATCTGGTGGTGAAAGATCTGTTCCCGGAATACCACCAGCTGTGGCCGACCAAATTCCACAACGTGACCAACGGCATCACGCCGCGTCGCTGGATCAAGCAGTGCAACCCGCTGCTGGCCGGTCTGCTTGACAAGACCCTGAAGAAAGAGTGGGCCAACGATCTGGACCAGCTCATCAACCTGGAAAAACAGGCTGACGACGCGAAATTCCGCGAGCAGTACCGCGCGATCAAGCTGGAGAACAAGGTTCGTCTGGCGGAGTTCGTGAAAGTGCGTACCGGGATTGAGATCAACCCGAATGCCATTTTCGATATCCAGATCAAACGCCTGCACGAGTACAAACGTCAGCACCTGAACCTGCTGCACATTCTGGCGCTGTACAAAGAGATCCGCGAGAACCCGCAGGCCGACCGCGTGCCGCGCGTGTTCCTGTTCGGTGCGAAAGCGGCTCCGGGCTACTACCTGGCGAAAAACATTATCCTCGCCATCAATAAAGTGGCGGCGGCGATCAACAGCGATCCGAAAGTGGGCGACAAGCTGAAGGTGGTGTTCCTGCCGGATTACTGCGTCTCGGCGGCCGAAATGCTGATCCCGGCGGCGGATATCTCCGAGCAGATCTCGACTGCAGGTAAAGAAGCGTCCGGTACCGGCAACATGAAGCTGGCGCTGAACGGCGCGCTGACCGTCGGTACGCTCGACGGGGCCAACGTCGAAATCGCAGAGAAGGTGGGCGAAGAGAACATCTTTATCTTCGGCCACACCGTGGAAGAGGTGAAAGCCATCAAGGCTAAAGGCTATGACCCGGTGAAATGGCGTAAGAAAGACAAGGTGCTCGACGCGGTGCTGAAGGAGCTGGAAAGCGGTAAATACAGCGACGGCGACAAGCACGCGTTTGACCAGATGCTGCACAGCATGGACAAACACGGCGGTGACCCGTATCTGGTGATGGCGGACTTCACGGCCTACGTTGAAGCGCAAAAGCAGGTTGACGTGCTGTATCGCGACCAGGAAGCGTGGACCCGCGCGTGCATTCTGAATACCGCCCGCTGCGGTATGTTCAGCTCTGACCGTTCAATCCGTGATTATCAGGCCCGTATCTGGCAGGCAAAACGCTAAGGAAGCGCGATGGAGAGTAAACGTCTGGACAGCGCCGCGCAGGCGGCGGGGATCAGCCTCAGTTACATTAATGCGCACGGCAAACCGCAGTCTATTGGCGCCGACACCAAAAGACGTTTGCTGGACGCCATGCACAAGGCCGACGCGAAAGCGTCGGTTGCGCCGGTGCCTAACGTAAAGGTATTCACCGCAGGCAAAAAGATGCCGCTGGCGGTGGAGGGGCGCGGCGAGTTTAGCTGGCTGCTTACCACCGAAGAGGGGCATCAGCACAAAGGCCACGCCACCGGCGGCAAAACGTTAAACCTTCCGGCGAAGCTGCCGGAGGGGTATCACACCCTAACGCTCACCCAGGACGATCGGCGTTTCCACTGCCGGGTGATCGTCGCGCCAAAACGCTGCTACGAGCCGCAGGCGTTGCTCGAAGGCAAAAAGCTGTGGGGCGCCTGCGTGCAGCTCTACACGCTGCGTTCCGACAGCAACTGGGGCATCGGTGATTTTGGCGATCTGAAAAAGATGCTGGTGGATGTGGGCGAGCGCGGCGGCGCGTTTATCGGGCTCAACCCGATCCACGCGCTCTATCCGGCCAACCCGGAGAGCGCCAGCCCGTACAGTCCGTCGTCCCGTCGCTGGCTGAACGTGATTTATATCGACGTTAACGCGTTAGATGATTTCAAAAACAGCAAAGAGGCGCAGACGTGGTGGAAACTCAGCACCACGCAGCAGGCCCTGAAGCAGGCGCGCGACGCGGATTGGGTGGATTATTCCACCGTCACGGCGCTGAAAATGGCCGCGCTGCGCCTGGCGTGGAAAGACTTTTCGCTGCGTGACGACGAGCAGATGGCCGCCTTCCGCCAGTTTGTGACGCAGGAGGGCGAGAGCCTTTACTGGCAGGCGGCGTTTGATGCACTGCACGCGTATCAGGTGAAAGAGGACGAAATGCGCTGGGGCTGGCCGGTCTGGCCGGAAGCGTATCAGTCCGTCGACACGCCTGAAGTAAAAGCGTTCTGTAAAAAATATGCCGATGAAGTGGACTTCTACCTGTGGCTGCAGTGGCTGGCGTACAGCCAGTTTGCCGCCTGCTGGCAGGTGAGCCAGGGCTATAAGATGCCGATCGGCCTGTATCGCGATCTGGCCGTCGGCGTGGCGGAAGGCGGCGCGGAAACCTGGTGCGACCGCGAGCTTTACTGCCTGAAGGCCTCCGTGGGTGCGCCGCCGGATATTCTTGGGCCGCTCGGTCAGAACTGGGGACTGCCGCCGATGGATCCGCACGTCATGGCGGCGCGCGCGTACGAGCCGTTTATCGACCTGCTGCGCGCTAACATGCAGAACTGCGGTGCGCTGCGTATCGACCACGTGATGTCCGTGCTGCGTCTGTGGTGGATCCCGTACGGTGAAACGGCCGATCGCGGGGCGTACGTGCAGTACCCGGTTGACGATCTGCTGTCGATCCTGGCCCTGGAAAGCAAGCGTCATCAGTGCATGGTGATCGGTGAAGATCTCGGTACCGTGCCGGTGGAAATTGTCAGCAAGCTCCGCGACAGCGGCGTCTACTCCTACAAAGTGCTCTATTTTGAAAACGACCATGAGAAAACCTTCCGCACGCCGAAAGCGTACCCTGAACAGTCAATGGCAGTCGCGACGACGCATGACCTTCCTACGCTTCGTGGCTATTGGGAAAGCGGCGATCTGACGCTCGGCAAAACGCTGGGTCTGTATCCTGATGAAGAGGTGTTACGCGGCCTGTATCAGGATCGCGAGCTCTCCAAACAGGGGCTGCTGGATGCGCTGCACAAGCAGGGCTGTCTGCCGAAACGTGCCGGACATAAGGCGTCATTGATGTCGATGACCGCGACCCTCAATCGCGGCTTGCAGCGCTATATTGCCGACAGCAACAGCGCTCTGCTGGGCCTGCAGCCGGAAGACTGGATTGATATGGCGGAGCCGGTGAACATCCCGGGCACCAGCTATCAGTACAAGAACTGGCGTCGCAAGCTATCCACATCGCTTGAGAAGATGTTTGCCGATGATGGGGTGAACAAGCTGATTAAGGATCTGGACAAGCGGCGAAAAGCTGCCGGGAAGTAGTAATAAAAAAACCCGCCAGGAGGCGGGTTTTTTATTGCCTGGTGGCGTCAAACCACCATATTCAACAGCAGCACCCCGACCAGACCACACACCGAAATAATAGTTTCCAGCGCGGACCAGGACTTGATGGTTTCACCGATAGTCAGGTTGAAGTACTCCTTGAACAGCCAGAAGCCAGGGTCGTTAACGTGAGAGAAAATCACGCTACCGGAACCGACGGCGATAACCATCAGTTCAGGGCTTACGCCCGTGGTTGCAATCAGCGGGGCAACGATACCGCCCGCGGTGATCGCCGCAACGGTCGCAGAACCCAGCGCAATACGCAGAACCGCGGCAATAGACCAGGCCATCAGGAGCGGCGATACGTTGGTTTCATGCATCATGGCAGCGATGTATTTGTCCACGCCGCTGTCGACCAGAACCTGCTTGAATGCACCGCCACCGCCGATGATCAGGAGCATCATGGCAATGATTTTGATGGAAGAGGTCAGCGTGTCGTTGATCTGATCCATGGAGCGGCCACGGTTCAAACCGAAGGTGAACATCGCGATCAGTACGGCAATCAGCGTTGCCATCACCGGGTCACCCAGGAATTCCGCCACGGACAGGAACGCATGACCTTTCGGCAGGATCATCTCCGCCACGGCGCGCATCGCCATCAGGATCACCGGTACCAGAGAGGTCCAGACGCTGACGCCAAAGCCCGGCATCTCTTCTTCGGTGAAGGTTTTGGCGCTGTACAGACCTTCCGGAATCGGCTTATCAATGCCTTTCAGGAAGCGGGCATAAACCGGGCCGGCCAGAATCACCGTCGGGATCGCCAGAATCGTACCGAACAGCAGGGTTTTACCCATATCCGCGTGGAAGATGGTCGCGATAGCGGTTGGACCCGGGTGTGGCGGCAGGAAGCCGTGAGTCACGGACAGCGCCGCAGCCATCGGCACACCGACATACAGCAGCGGGATGCTTGCCGCAGCTGCGATGGTGAACACCAGCGGCAGCATCAGCACGAAGCCCACTTCATAGAACAGCGCGAAGCCGACGGTAAAGCCGGTCAACACCACTGCCCACTGAATGTTCTTCTTACCGAATTTGTCGATAAGCGTGGTGGCAATACGCTGGGCGCCACCGCAGTCCGCCAGCATTTTACCGAGCATGGCGCCGAAGCCCATGATCAATGCCAGGCTGCCGAGCGTGCCGCCGACGCCCGCTTTGATGGAACTGATAACTTTAACCAGCGGCATACCCTGCATCAGACCGACTGCAAGTGCCACCAGAACCAGAGCGATAAATCCGTTCATTTTGAAACGGATCATCAAGAGCAGTAATAACACAACACCGATAGCAACGATGACTAATGGCATGATTGACCTGGCCTTTGAATTGTTATGGGTAACGTCATTGTTTCAACGACAAATTCCGGTTGTCCCAACTGGGAACAGAGAAGTAACGGCACTCATACTGATGCCTGCGAAACCATTAAGTTTAGTCGGCTGTTATAAGGGTGCTGAGTGCCCACGAGAATGATACGGGTAACATGGCGCGATTGAGAATCACCCTGGGAGGGTAAATTTGAATTATGAGACGCAGGTCAACATATGGCAGGTAAACGCAAAACGGTAACCATGAGGTTACCGTTTTTGATGTTTTCACCCTCTCCCGTGGGAGAGGGCATAGCGACGGATGCTGAATTAGTAGTAAGAGTGCTCGCCGCGCTGGTGCTCGGTCAGGTCACGCACGCCTTTCAGTTCCGGGAATTCGTTCAGCAGCTGCTTCTCGATCCCTTCTTTAAGCGTCACATCGACCATTGAACAGCCGTTACAGCCGCCGCCAAACTGCAGAATGGCAAAACCTTCGTCGGTGATTTCCATCAGGGAAACACGACCGCCGTGGCCCGCCAGCTGTGGGTTGATCTGGGATTGCAGCAGATACTCAACGCGCTCCATCAGCGGGGCATCGTCAGACACTTTACGCATTTTCGCGTTCGGCGCTTTCAGGGTCAGCTGAGAACCCAGCTGGTCGGTGACGAAGTCGATCTCCGCATCTTCAAGATACGGTGCGCTCAGCTCATCAACGTAGGCAGTGAGCTGTTCAAATTTAAGGGCAGTGTCAGTTGCTTCCACAGCGTCCGGAGGACAATAAGAAACACCACATTCTGCATTCGGAGTGCCTGGATTAATCACAAACACGCGGATCTGCGTCCCTTCTTCCTGATTTGCCAGCAGTTTGGCAAAGTGCGCTTGTGCAGAATCGGAAATACGGATCATAGCTTTGGCCTAATAGTTGACTAAATTACCTGGGTATAATCATACGCCCATTGAAGAAGGGCTACAAGGTACGGCACAGACACCATACCTGAACCGACGCGGCGCCGCTTCGCAAAAGCAGTCGGGAAAGTTCAGCAACGGTACTGCCCGTGGTGACGACATCATCCACAATCGCGATATGGAGACCGTCGACCGGCAATTCAAGGCGAAAGGCATTTTTGAGGTTTCTTTTGCGAAGCCGGGCGCTGAGCTGATGCTGGATGGCGGTGGCATGAACACGTGTAAGCGCGCCGGCCTCATACCGGCAGCCGAGCCACCGCGCGAGGGGGCGGCAGATCAGGTCACTCTGGTTATAGCCGCGCCGCCAGTGACGACGTCGGTATAGGGGGACACTCACCACCATATCGATTCTCGGCAGTGCCCGCTGACGTCGCGCCTGCAAAACCGCCAGCAACAGCAGGCGGGCAAGGGGCTGTGCCAGCGAGCTCTGCCCGGAAAACTTCAGCGCATGAACCAGTCTGCTCAGCGGGGGGACATAATCATCCACCGCCACCAGCGAGCTCCACGGCGGGGATTTTTTCAGGCAGCGGCCACAGGGCAGCGAGGGGTTTGTGGCCGGTAAACCACATTGTGGACAGATCCCGATACGCCATTGCAGCGATCGCGTGCAGACGGAGCAGATGCCCCACCGGCTGAGCGCCAGCGGCATTTGGCATAGCCAGCACAAGCCGGGTACTGTTAGCATGTGCAACCTCCATGTGAAAAAAGAGAACAGTAACTGATGAAGACGCTGTGGTGGCAGACCGTAGGGACAGGAAATTGCCATCTTGTGCTGCTGCACGGATGGGGCCTGAATGCGGAGATATGGCATTGCATACGTGAGGAACTTGCCTCGCATTTCACCCTGCATCTGGTGGATTTACCCGGCTTTGGCCGCAGCCGCGGGTATGGCGCGTTGTCGCTTGATGAGATGGCGCAGCAGGTTCTGGACGCTGCGCCGCAAAACGCGGTCTGGCTGGGCTGGAGCCTGGGCGGGCTGGTGGCGAGCCAGATTGCGCTGTCGCAGCCTGACCGCGTAAAAGCGCTGGTAACGGTGGCGTCATCGCCCTGTTTTAGCGCGCAGGAAGAGTGGCCGGGGATCAAGCCTGACGTGCTGGCGGGCTTTCAGCAGCAGCTGAGCGAAGATTTCCAGCGGACCGTAGAGCGTTTCCTGGCATTGCAGACAATGGGCACTGACACCGCGCGTAAGGATGCCCGAACGCTGAAGCAGACCGTGCTTTCTCTGCCGATGCCGGAGGTTGAGGTGCTAAACGGCGGACTGGAACTCCTGAAAACGGTTGACCTGCGCGAGCCGCTGGCCGCCCTGACGATGCCGCACCTGCGTATCTATGGCTACCTCGACGGGATTGTGCCGCGCAGAGTGGTTCCGCTGCTGGATTCACTCTGGCCGGAGAGTGAATCGCAGATCATTGCCAAAGCCGCACATGCCCCGTTTATCTCTCATCCGACGGAATTTTGTTCAGCGCTGATTGCGTTAAGTCAACGTTTCGACTGATTATTTTCTATCCTGCCTGGAAAAAATAACACACCGCAACCATACTCCAGATGTCGTTGCGGTTGTTCTGCCTACGATAATCAAAACAACAATCCTATGGAGAGTCAGGCTATGAAACTTGTTACAGGTATTGTCACTTCTCTGGTTATTGGGTCACTGTCATTTGGCGTCTTTGCGGCAAAAGAGCTGGAAAAAGATAAAGTTGCCGGCATGAATCTGACGAAAATTGGTGAGATTTCTACGTCTGACACCACCGCGCCGATGGACGCGAGAAAAGAGCTTTCGAAGAAAGCGGATGAGCTGGGCGGAACGTACTACGTCGTCACCAGTGCAGAAAAACAGACCAAAAACGTACGCGCTACGGCGGACGTCTACAAGTAATACGATAAAGCCGGGCAGCGATGCCCGGCTTTGTTAACGCAGCGCCCACCACTCCCTGAGGCAGGCCTTTCCTTCCGGACAGCTTTTACAACTGCCGGAGAGACAACCCTCCGCTTCTTCCTGAATTCGCACGGCTTTCCCCATGGCTTCCAGTCTTTCCAGCATGGCATCGATCATCGGCTGCGGCGTATGCAGGCTGAGGCTCAGCTGTTTCGCCTCCATTCGCCCTTGCAGTGCCAGCAGGTCACGAACCTGAATCAACGATGCCATTGTTTGCTCCTTAGTGACAGTCGCCCGCCGGGCTGTTGCAGCAGGTCGCGGCAGTTTTACGGTTTGCCAGCAGGTCGATGTCGACGCGGCTGCGCGCCCGCCGCAGCAGACCGAGCACGATCGCGTTAAACAGCACAACCGCGAGAATACAGACCAGGCTGTAGCGCGGGTGCTGGCTGAAATTGACGGTTTGATAAAACAGCGTCGCCAGCGAGTAAGCGATATTCAGCCCCCACAGGACAGAGAAGCCCATCCAGCCGCGGCTGGACTCGCGGGCAATCGCCCCCATCACGGAGATGCACGGAATGTAGAGCAGAACAAAGATGAGGTAGCTGTAGGCCGCGGACGCGCTGCCAAATTTCTCGCCCATCACGCCCATGGCACCCGTCGCCATTTCGCCGTCGCCTTTGCTCGCTTCAATCGGGTTCGCCAGCACGCTCAGGCTGAAGGTATCTTTCAGGCTCTGCCAGGTCTCCTCTACGGCACCCAGCAGCTCATGGCCGAGATGAAACTCTGCCGGATTAAATTCCTGCTCCTGAATGTTCTCGGCGGTGTAAAGCGTGTTCAGGGTGCCGACAACCACCTCTTTCGCCATCGCTCCGGTGAACAGCCCGACGGTCGCCTGCCAGTTATCCTCATGCACGCCAATCGGCTTGAAGACCGGCGTGATAACGCGGCTAACGGAGGCGAGGGCAGAGTCGTTGATGTTATCTGCCGCCTGTCCGCTGAGGGTGAAGCTGTTCAGCGCGCTCAGGAAAATGCTGACGATGACAATGACCTTACCGGCGCGCAGCACAAAGCCCTTCAGGCGCTGCCAGGTCTGGATTGCCAGGCTTTTCAGGTGCGGCACGTGATACACCGGCAGCTCCATCACAAACGGTGACGCTTCACCGCGCATGATGGTGTGCTTCAGCATCAAACCGGTAAGAATAGCCATCACGATGCCCAGCACATACAGCGAAAAGACCGCCAGCGCGCCCTGCTGACCAAAGAAGGCTGCGGCAAAGACCGCAAAGATGGCCAGACGGGCACCGCAGGACATAAACGGCGCCATCATAATGGTCATCAGACGTTCACGCGGTGCATCCAGGGTGCGTGCGCCCATCACCGACGGTACGTTACAGCCGAAGCCGACAATCAGCGGGACGAAGGATTTACCCGGTAGCCCCAGCGCCTGCATCAGGCGATCCATCACGAACGCCGCGCGAGCCATATAACCGGAATCTTCCAGGAACGAGAGGAACAGGTACATCATACCGATCTGTGGCACCAGAGGCAGAACGGTGTTGATACCGCCGCCGATCCCCTGTGCGAGGAAGATGGTTAACCATTCCGGGAAGTGCAGGGTGTAACCGACCCACTGAATTCCGTGGACGAAGACCGCGACGGAACCGGCGTCGAAAACGGGCTGGAGTGCGCCGCCGATGTTAATGGCGAGCAGGAACATCACGTACATGACCAGCAGGAAGATGGGCAAACCGAGGAAGCGGTTAAGCACAACTTTATCCACCGCCGCCGTAAAGCGGCTGGGCTCTGCCGTGAGGGCGTTGCTGACAACGTCGCAAATCGAGGCGATGGCCTGGTAACGCGCATCGGCGATGTGCAGCGCCGGGTCGTCCAGCTCGTCGCTAAGACGGGCCAACGTCGCGTCCAGCTTATCTGCCGCATGTCCGGCGTAGGCGCGGCTGTAGATATCCCCTTCCAGCATCTGCAGGCCGAGCCACAGGCGCTGTTTCGCTGGCATGCTGTTGTCCATCTCCTGCGCCAGCACGTTGGCTTCGCGCAGGAGAGGCTGCGCGTAATGCACCAGCTCAATGTCATGATTTCCCTGGTGACGGTCAATGGCCAGCTTCAGCGCATCAATACCGCGAGCGCGCGTCGAAACCAGCGGAACGACCGGGCAACCCAGGCGCGCGGAGAGGGCATCGACGTCGATGCGCAGCTTTTGTTTCTCCGCAATGTCGAGCATGTTGAGCGCCACGATGCAGGGGATACCCAGCTCCAGCAGCTGCAGCGTCAGATACAGGTTACGCTCGAGATTGGAGGCGTCGACCACGTTGATCAGCAGGTCCGCGTCGCCGCCAAGAATATAGTGACAGGCAATCTGCTCATCGAGCGAGGTTTGCGACGAAATGGTGGTTAAGGAGTAGGTACCGGGAAGGTCAACCAGCGTCACCTGGTTGTCCGTTGTCGTGAACTGACCCTCTTTACGCTCAACCGTCACGCCCGCCCAGTTGCCCACGCGCTGGCGTGCTCCGGTGAGCTGGTTAAAAAGCGTAGTCTTGCCGGAATTAGGATTGCCAATTAAGCCAATAGTTAACTTTTTCATTTTTTTAGACTCACTGAAACCGCTGGCTTGTTATCGGGATAAGGCTTCAACTTCTATTAACGCGAGGTCTTTCTTACGCAGTACAAGATTCACGCGGCGGGTTTCAATATGAACCGGGTCGCCCAGCGGCGCCACGCGCACGACCTGAAATGACGAGCCGGGCAGCATGCCCAGCGACAGCAGCTTTTGCCGATAGGCTGGGTTAATTTCGCGGGTAAAACCGGTAATTTTCCATGCACTGTCTGGAGTGAATTGCATAACGCCTGATTCCACGAAAGGTTAAATTATCTACTATGGGATGATAATGAGAATAGTTTTTATCAGCAATATTAAAACTGTGACGGAATGTTGTTTGCGGTATTAATTTACGACCTGTTTGACCTGGCTCAATATTTGCTGAATGGCCTGGAAAACGAAAAGAAGAGTATTTGTTAACGGGGTGATAATTCGTGGTTTAAATATGGCTACATTCTATTTATTTTAATTCGCTGCGCCCTGCTTGCCGGGCGGCACTGCGTTTGCCCGGCCTACAAAACCGTAGGCCCGGTAAGCGCAGCGCCACCGGGCATTGACAACCTTAGCGTTTCTTACCCATCGCAGCCGCCAGCGCATCCATCATCGCGCTGTTGCCAGCAGGCTGAGCATCACGTCCGCGCGGTTTTGCCGCTTTCGCGGCCGGACGCTGCTGTTCGCGGCCTCCGCCATTGCCGCCACGGCGCGCGTTGGTGTCGCCCGGCTGCTCGTCCAGACGCATGGTTAGCGCGATACGCTTGCGCTGCAGATCCACTTCCAGCACTTTGACCTTCACGATGTCGCCCGCTTTGACCACGGTGTGCGGGTCTTCAACGAACTTGTCGGCAAGAGATGAGATATGCACCAGACCGTCCTGATGCACGCCGATATCCACAAACGCGCCAAAGTTGGTGACGTTGGTCACCGCGCCTTCCAGCACCATGCCGGGCAGCAGGTCGTTCATGGTTTCCACTCCGTCAGCAAAGGTCGCCGTTTTGAACTCAGGACGCGGATCGCGGCCCGGCTTTTCCAGCTCTTTGATGATGTCGGTGACGGTTGGCACACCAAATTTGTCGTCGGTGAAATCAACGGCTTTCAGGTTGCGCAGGGCGCTGCTGTCACCCATCAGATCTTTCAGCGCCTGCTGGGTGGCAGCCAGAATACGCTCGACAACCGGGTACGTTTCCGGGTGAACGGTGGAGGCATCCAGCGGGTTATCGCCGTGGTTGATGCGCAGGAAGCCCGCGCACTGCTCAAAGGCTTTTGGCCCCAGGCGGCTCACCTTCAGCAGCTGCTGACGGTTCTGGAACTGGCCGTTCTCATCGCGCCAGGCGACGATGTTCTGCGCCATCATGCGGGTTAAGCCCGCCACGCGGGTCAGCAGGGGAACGGAGGCGGTGTTCAGGTCCACGCCGACGGCGTTTACGCAGTCTTCCACCACCGCATCCAGCTTGCGCGCCAGCTGAGTCTGGCTCACGTCGTGCTGATACTGGCCCACGCCGATGGATTTCGGGTCGATCTTCACCAGCTCCGCCAGCGGATCCTGCAGGCGGCGAGCGATAGAGACCGCGCCGCGCAGGGAAACGTCAAGGTCAGGGAACTCCTGGGCCGCCAGCTCGGACGCGGAATAGACGGATGCCCCCGCTTCGCTGACGATCACTTTCTGCGCCGTTACTTTCGGGAACTGCTTCTGCACGTCGAGATAGAAACGCTCGGTTTCACGGGACGCCGTACCGTTGCCGATGGCAACCAGCTCAACGTTGTATTTTTCGCACAGCGCCGCCACCACGACGGCCGCTTTCGCTGCCTGGCCGGTGTGCGGATAGATAGTGTCGGTGGCGACCAGCTTGCCGGTGCCGTCAACGACAGCGACCTTCACGCCGGTACGCAGACCCGGATCGAGACCCATGGTCGCGCGCAGGCCGGCAGGGGCGGCCATCAGCAGGTCGTGCAGGTTACGGGCGAAGACGTTGATCGCTTCATCTTCGGCGCGTTCGCGCACGGTGCCCATCAGCTCGGTTTCGAGGTGCATCAGCACCTTGATGCGCCAGGTCCAGCTCACCACGCCTTTGCGCCAGCTGTCAGCCGGGGCGTTGTTCAGGCGCAGGCCGAGATGGTCGATGATGATCTGCTCGCAGTGACTCTCTTTCGGCGGCTCGTCGAACTGCGGGTCGGCGTTCAGGGAGAGCTGGAGCACGCCTTCGTTGCGGCCGCGGAACATTGCCAGCGCGCGGTGAGACGGCGCGGTAGAGATCGGTTCGTGGTGATCGAAGTAGTCACGGAATTTCGCGCCTTCTTCCTCTTTACCCGCGACGACGGTAGAGACGATGTGGGCATTCTTCCACAGGTAATCGCGCACTTTAGCCAGCAGGGCGGCGTCTTCGGCGAAGCGCTCCATCAGAATGTAGCGTGCGCCGTCGAGGGCGGCCTTGGTGTCCGCCACGCCTTTGTCAGCGTCGATAAATTTCGCCGCTTCGGTTTCCGGATCGTGGGACGGTTCGTTCCACAGCAGGTCGGCAAGCGGCTCAAGACCCGCTTCAATCGCAATCTGCCCGCGCGTGCGGCGCTTCGGCTTGTACGGCAGATAGAGATCTTCGAGTTCGGTTTTGCTCAGGGTGCCGTTGATGGCGCTTTCAAGCTCGCTGGTCAGCTTGCCCTGTTCGCCGATGGATTTGAGGATCGCCTGACGACGTTCTTCCAGCTCGCGCAGATAACCCAGACGGGTCTCCAGGTTACGCAGCTGCGTGTCATCCAGACCGCCGGTGACTTCCTTACGATAGCGTGCAATAAACGGCACGGTGTTCCCTTCATCAAGCAGGCGAACGGCAGCTTCTACCTGTTCGGCTCTGGCCTGAATATCACCCGCAATAATGCGGCAGAGCGAATCTTTCATCATGGCTTTATCATCTGTTGAGTCGAAAAAATCAGGGGATAGTTATACGGGCTGACACGGCAAAATGCCAGCCGGGGAGGGCGCTCTCGGACTATTTTACGTAGACGATCTCATTGACGTACCAGCTGGCTTCACCACCAGGGGTCTGAACGACGGCCAGATCGCCCACTTCCTTTTTCAGCAGCGCGCGGGCCATCGGGGAGTCGATGGAGATGTAATCCTTACGACCAAAAATTTCATCGTAGCCGACAATGCGAAAACGCAGGGTGTCGCCATCGTCGTTTTCAATCTCCACCCACGCGCCGAAGAACACTTTGCCCTCCTGCTGCGGGGAGTAGTCGACAATTTTGAGATTCTCAAGGCACTTCGTCAGATAGCGAACCCGGCGGTCAATTTCGCGCAGCCGCTTTTTGTTGTACTGGTAGTCAGCGTTTTCGCTGCGATCGCCCAGGCTTGCCGCCCAGGTTACCTTTTTGGTGACTTCAGGACGCTCTTCGCGCCAGAGGTAATCCATCTCTTTTTTGAGCTTTTCGTACCCTTCGCGGGTGATCAGGGGCGTTTTCATGGTAAAGCCTTTGCTGCCTGCCGGTTAACTGTCTTGCGCACAATACGTACCACACAGTGTAACAGACAGGATTAATAATGATTTATGTGATGAAATGAGCAGATAAGCTGCTGTTAAATATGCTTTGTAACAATTTCGACTAGAATTTATACCAGAATTAACTGGTCGAATACGTGCACTTTTTTAGAATACGCTGTTACAAAGACTATCCGAACCTTTGGGAGTACACACAATGCAAGAGAACTACAAAATTCTGGTCGTGGATGACGACATGCGCCTGCGCGCGCTGCTGGAACGTTATCTGACCGAGCAGGGCTTCCAGGTTCGTAGCGTCGCGAACGCTGAGCAGATGGACCGTCTGCTGACCCGTGAATCTTTCCACCTGATGGTTCTCGACCTGATGCTGCCTGGCGAAGACGGGCTTTCTATTTGCCGCCGTCTGCGCAGCCAGAGTAACCCGATGCCGATCATCATGGTCACGGCGAAGGGCGAAGAAGTTGACCGTATCGTGGGCCTCGAAATCGGCGCGGACGACTACATTCCAAAACCGTTTAACCCGCGTGAACTGCTGGCGCGTATTCGCGCTGTGCTGCGCCGTCAGGCGAACGAACTGCCCGGCGCACCGTCGCAGGAAGAAGCCGTCATCGCCTTCGGCAAGTTCAAGCTGAACCTCGGCACGCGCGAGATGTTCCGTGAAGATGAGCCAATGCCGCTCACCAGCGGCGAGTTTGCGGTTCTTAAAGCGCTGGTCAGCCACCCGCGTGAACCGCTTTCCCGTGACAAGCTGATGAACCTGGCACGCGGTCGCGAATACTCCGCAATGGAACGCTCCATTGACGTGCAGATCTCCCGCCTGCGCCGCATGGTGGAAGAAGATCCTGCGCATCCTCGTTATATTCAGACCGTTTGGGGTCTGGGCTACGTGTTTGTCCCGGACGGCTCTAAAGCATGAGGCGAATGCGCTTCTCGCCGCGTAGCTCGTTTGCCCGCACCCTGTTACTGATCGTCACCCTGCTGTTCGTCAGCCTGGTGACGACCTATCTGGTGGTGCTGAACTTTGCGATCCTGCCGAGCCTCCAGCAGTTTAATAAGGTCCTGGCCTACGAAGTCCGTATGCTGATGACCGATAAACTGCAGCTGGAGGACGGCACGCAGCTCGTCGTTCCCCCGGCGTTTCGCCGTGAAATCTACCGTGAACTGGGCATTTCGCTCTACTCCAACGAGGCGGCGGAAGACGCTGGCCTGCGCTGGGCGCAGCACTACGAATTCCTCAGCCAGCAGATGGCGCAGCAGCTGGGCGGCCCAACGGAAGTGCGCGTTGAGGTCAACAAAAGCTCGCCCGTCGTCTGGCTGAAAACCTGGCTGTCACCCAACATCTGGGTGCGCGTTCCGCTGACCGAAATCCATCAGGGCGACTTCTCGCCGCTGTTCCGCTACACCCTGGCGATTATGCTGCTGGCGATAGGCGGCGCGTGGCTATTTATCCGTATACAGAACCGACCGCTGGTCGACCTGGAGCACGCTGCGCTGCAGGTCGGTAAAGGGATTATTCCTCCTCCGCTTCGTGAGTATGGCGCCTCGGAAGTCCGTTCGGTGACGCGCGCGTTTAACCATATGGCGGCTGGCGTGAAGCAGCTGGCGGATGACCGTACGCTGCTGATGGCGGGCGTCAGCCATGACCTGCGCACGCCGCTAACGCGTATTCGCCTGGCGACGGAGATGATGGGGGAAGAGGACGGTTATCTCGCCGAGTCCATCAATAAGGACATCGAAGAGTGTAACGCCATCATCGAGCAGTTTATTGACTACCTGCGCACCGGGCAGGAGATGCCGATGGAGATGGCGGATCTGAACGCGGTCCTGGGCGAAGTGGTGGCGGCGGAAAGCGGCTACGAGCGTGAAATTGATACCGACCTTAAGGCCGGTGAAATTCAGGTTCGTATGCACCCGCTCTCCATCAAACGTGCAGTGGCGAACATGGTGGTCAACGCGGCACGCTACGGCAACGGCTGGATTAAAGTCAGCAGCGGGTCTGAACTCAACCGCGCCTGGTTCCAGGTGGAAGACGATGGTCCGGGCATCAAGCCCGAGCAGCGTAAGCATCTGTTCCAGCCGTTTGTGCGCGGCGACAGCGCGCGCAGCACCAGCGGCACAGGCTTAGGCCTGGCGATTGTTCAGCGTATTATCGATAACCACAACGGACTGCTGGAGATTGGCACCAGCGAGCGGGGTGGGTTGAGCATTCGCGCCTGGCTGCCGGTACCGGTGACGCGAGGGCAGGTGAAAGAGGGATAGTGCGGTCTGATGCCCTCACCCCGACCCTCTCCCACTGGGAGAGGGAGAAAACATTAAAAAAGGCAACTTTCGTTGCCTTTTTGCTTTTACCTACAGCTTCGGTCCAGCGCTCACCAGCGCAGCACCCGCCGGGGTATCGGTATACTTCTCGAAGTTCTCAATAAACAGCTTCGCCAGAGATTCCGCCTTCTCGCGCCACTGCTCCGGAGAACCGTACGTGTTGCGCGGGTCGAGGATATGCGTATCCACACCCGGCAGCGACGTTGGGATCGCCAGGTCAAACATCGGCAGCGTGAAGGTTTCGGCGTCGTCCAGAGAACCATCCAGAATGGCGTCGATAATGGCACGGGTATCTTTGATAGAGATACGTTTGCCGGTACCGTTCCAGCCGGTGTTCACCAGGTAGGCCTGCGCGCCAGATGCCTGCATGCGTTTCACCAGCACTTCAGCGTACTGCGTCGGGTGCAGCGACAGGAAAGCCGCGCCGAAGCAGGCGGAGAAGGTTGGGGTTGGCTCCGTCACGCCGCGCTCGGTACCCGCCAGCTTGGCGGTGAAGCCGGAGAGGAAATGGTACTGCGTCTGGCTGGCCGTCAGGCGAGACACCGGGGGCAGCACGCCGAACGCATCCGCGGTCAGGAAAATGACCTTCGTGGCATGACCCGCTTTTGACACCGGCTTCACGATATTGTCGATGTGGTAGATCGGGTAAGAGACGCGGGTGTTTTCCGTTTTCGACGCATCGTCGAAGTCGATGGAGCCGTCGGCACGCACGGTGACGTTTTCCAGCAGCGCATCGCGACGGATCGCGTGGAAGATATCCGGCTCGGCCTCTTCAGACAGGCGAATGGTCTTCGCGTAGCAGCCGCCTTCAAAGTTGAATACGCCGTCGTCATCCCAGCCGTGTTCGTCATCACCAATCAGGCGACGTTTTGGATCGGTAGACAGGGTGGTTTTCCCGGTGCCGGACAGGCCGAAGAATACCGCCACGTCGCCTTTTTCACCGACGTTAGCCGAGCAGTGCATGGAGGCGATGCCCCGCAGCGGCAGCAGGTAGTTCATGACCGAGAACATCCCTTTCTTCATTTCGCCGCCGTACCAGGTACCGCCGATCAGCTGGATACGTTCGGTCAGGTTGAAGGCCACAAAGTTTTCGGAGTTCAGACCCTGCTCTTTCCACTGTGGGTTGGTGCATTTCGCACCGTTCATCACGATGAAATCAGGGGTGAAGTCCTGCAGCTCTTCGTCGGTTGGACGAATAAACATGTTTTTCACGAAATGCGCCTGCCAGGCCACTTCGGTGATAAAACGCACGGATAGACGGGTGTCGGCGTTTGCGCCGCAGAAAGCGTCGACAATGAACAGACGCTTGCCGGAAAGTTGTTGGGTGACGAGCCCTTTCAGGTGCTGCCAGGTTTCCGGAGAGAGCGGTTTGTTGTCGTTCTTCCCTTTGCCCTTATCAGCCCACCACAGCGTATCGCGGGTGGTTTCGTCTCGGACGATATACTTATCTTTCGGCGAACGACCGGTAAAGATACCGGTATCGACGGCGATAGCACCAAGATTCGTCAACACACCACGCTCGTATCCTTCCAGTGCTGGATTGAGCTCTTCCTGATACAGCGTATCGTAGTCGGGGTTGTAGACGATTTCCTGGACGTCGTGAATACCATAAGCCTTGAGATCTTGCGGGGTTAAACCAGTAACACGCATATCACTGCTCCTTAGCCAATATGTACTGCCTGAAATTGTAGGGTTTTTCTGAGGTTGTTAACCGCGACGGGGCTCATAGATTTACGCATCTGGACAAAACCCTTACTAACGGAAAACGCTGCGACTCCAGTCACAGCGCAGGCGGATTATCGCAGGAATCGCTTTTTGGTTGGGGAAAATGTTCCGAAAAGGTTAAGGGCTGGTGATTTTATCGGAAAGAATGTGAATGTAATCGCATACACGTAAGAAAATTACGTAAGAGTTACATTGGGAAAACGATTCAGCTTAAACGGGGTTTTTTGTCCCTCACCCCAGCCTCTCCCAAAGGGGAGAGGGTTAGGGTGAGGGAAAGAAGTTTAGTGAACCTGCGGATCCGCCGGGGAGGCGTTGTTGCGGATCTCAGCGATATCCATCGAATTGAAAACGTAGTGCGTACCGCAGTAGTCACAGTGCATATCAATTTCGCCGTCTTCCGCCATGATGCTGTCGATCTCTTCGTCCGGCAGGGTTTTCAGCGCGCCAGCACAGCGCTCGCGTGAGCAGGTGCACTTAAATTCCACGGACTGCGGGTCGTAAACCGTCACTTCTTCTTCGTGGTACAGACGCCACAGCACGTCGGTCGCCGACAGGTTGAACAGCTCTTCCGCTTTAATGGTTTCGGTCAGCGTCGCCAGGTGCTCAAAGTCATTGGTCTGTGCGTCCTGCGCAGGCAGAACCTGCAGCAGCATACCGCCCGCAGCAGGCTGACCGTCCACTTCACCAGTGCGGATGAAAAGGCGCGTCGGCAGCTGTTCAGAACGCATGAAGTAATCTTCCAGGCAGGCTGCAAGGGTATCGCCTTCCAGACCCACCACGCCCTGATAGCGCTCACCTTCCTCAGGGGAGATGGTGATCACCAGGTAGCCATTACCCACCAGCGTTTTGAGATCCGCATTTTCAGGCACGTCGCCCTGAACGCGCGCCACGCCGCGCATCTGCTGCTGGTTATTGCCGTTGATCACCGCCAGCGTCATCGGGCCGTCACCCTGCAGCTGCACGGTGATATCACCGGCAAACTTCAGCGTCGCCGTCAGCAGGCTGGTGGCAACCAGCAGTTCGCCCAACAGGGTCTTCACCGGCAGCGGGTAATTGTGGTTTTCCAGAATCTGTTTCCAGGTTTCGGATACGGTGACCAGCTCGCCGCGCACGGCGAATTGTTCAAACAGATAGCGGTGTAATTGGTCGTGTTGGGCCATTTTCATCTCTCGTGCGGGTGAGGTTAATCAGTCTCACCGTGTTTAAATTTCATCAAATCGCGGCGCTCTTTTTTATCCGGTCGCCGGTCCGGGTGGGGCATCGTCAGCGCGTTCATTTTGCGCGCCAGCGCGGTCTTCTCGCGCTTTTCAATGCTCTCCGCCGTCTCTTCATAAAGCAGTACGGCTTCCGCTGCGGGTCGACGCTGTTCGGTAATGGCTTTGATCACTACCGTACGTTCATCGTTGCCCTGACGCAGCGTTAAGGTGGCATTCAGCTCAACCAGCTTGCTCGGTTTGCTGCGCTGGCCGTTGTAATGCACTTTTCCGCCGTCAACCATCTCGCGGGCAAGGGCGCGTGTTTTATAAAAACGCGCTGCCCACAGCCATTTATCCAGTCTTACCCCGTCAGAGGGTTTTTCTTTCATGGCGTCTCCTTCACGGTCAGTGAGGGGATCATCTGGCGGTAGTCGTTCAGTCCCGGGTGGCGCAGATAGCTTTTTTCAGCCAGGCCAGAGTCAGGATTGGTTACGCCCAGACAGTAGCGAATGCCAAACCTTGCGGCAGAATCCAGAATGGGCTCGCTGTCATCAATGAACAGCGTACGTTCTGGCTGTAAACCCGTCTCTTCCTTCACCGCATGCCACAACCGCTGATCCTCTTTCGGATAACCAAATGTGTGGGTGGAAAGTAATAAATCAAGGTGCGACGCCAGGCCCGTATGCTCCAGCTTCACCGCCAGATTATGTGGATGCGCGTTGGTCAGCAAAATACGGCGCTTGCCGCTGGCTTTCAGCGCATCCAGGAAGGGCACGGTATCCTCGCGCAGAACGGCGCGCGGGCCCTGGGCGGTGGTCATGGCACATATATCCAAACCGAGGCGCTCGCTCCAGTAGTCAAGACAGTACCAGTTTAGCGTATGTTGCACCGCGCTATATTGCGAACGAATGAATGCCTGCGCTTCTGCCGGGGAGATCCCCTGCTGCTCGCCATAGGTTTCAGGAACCAGCGTTTGCCAGAAATAGTTATCAAAGGCGAGATCGAGCAGCGTGCCGTCCATATCCAGCAGAACGGTATCTACCTCCTGCCAGGCGATATCAAGATGCATAAGGGGGAACTCCAGCCAGAAGAAACGTGCGCGACAGGGTAGCACATCTTGTCGCGCAACGACGTTATCAGATCAGGCTCTCAGACGAGGGGATCAGCTTTGGATTAAGGCAGTTTTCATAATACTGCTGAATGTCGGCAAGCCGTGTGCGCGAGCGCTGGTAGCGGCGCAGGGCCATAAAGCCGTTCCAGAAAATGGCGGCAAGCATCGCGGTCATTAGCAGAGAGGTGCCGATGTAGCGCCACAGTCCTGCGCTGTCCGGCATTCGGTGCAGGCCGATATGGCGAGTGCCGTTGGCGTCGGTATAAATACTCGTGACAATCCCTTCGGCGCTGAACGGCGTTTGCATCAGCATCTGCGCCAGGCGCTGGAACTGGCTCCACTGTTCCTGCGCCGGGTAATCATAAAGCGCGACCTGCGGGTAGGGCTGATCGACCAGGTCGCTGCCTTCATCGCTTGCTATCACAAAGCCGCCCGGAGCCGGGCTGTTCAGCGCCTGAGCCGCACGGGTAGTCTCGCGCATCATGAACGGCGACGTCGAGGTGGCGACCAGGTTATCCAGAGATTCAGCGCTCACCGGACGCAGCAGCACGTTAACGCCGTCCAGTCGTCCCGCTTCGGCGCGTTTCACCAGCGAGTCCCAGTCTTTACTGTTTCCCAGGTTTACCAGGGCGTTTTTAAGGCGTATGCACTCATCCTGAGAAGAGCATAAATCCTGCGTTTTCAGGACGATGTCACCAAAATCATCCAGCAGAACCATGCCTGATTTCTGAATGGCCGAGCGCAGCGCGGGGCTGACGCGCGAATCATCGTCCGGTTTCGGGTGCAGCTGGCGGTTAACCGTCTGGGTGAGAGCTGTGGCTTTGTTCACCACTTCGGATTCCGGCAGCGGCAGCGGCGGCGCGTCGTTCCAGATAATTTGCGAACAATCGAACGGCATGAACGGCGAGCTCTGACGCGTGTTCCACGCCCCCGGGGTATGAATATTACACATCCCGGTCCCCTTCAGGCGCAGCGTGTCCCCCACGCGTACACCGGCTTCATCCAGTTTGTTGACGCTGGTCGCTTCAATGGTTTGCGCCCCTTTGATCCACGACAGGGTGAATTTAATGGGCATATCCAGCGGCACGAAAAGCAGCAGCATGGCTAAGACCAGCGCGGCGCCGCCGGCAATGACCGTACTGCGCAGCCAGTGCTGAAGCGGGAAATTTTTCACTTCATCATGCAGAGACAGGAAGCGTCCCTGACGCACAACGTGGCGGTCAAGGTAGATATCAATGTCGGTTTTCTGCCCTAGGTCCTGTGCGATCCACGGCTGCCAGTGGCGCGGGTAGATCAGGTCGATAATACCGAGCGAAATATTGTTGAGATGTTCCTGATCGTTTTCACCGAACAGACCCCAGCGCTTTGGCGTCCCGCGCAGGCAGTGGATCTCGCGCAACGAGGTTTTAGCCGGTGGAGCAAAGAGACCCCAAAGCCCACCGGCCAGCAGCAGCACCGCGCCGCCAGCCAGCCAGGGGACAAACACATCCGGCGTGAGCAGGCAGATAAAAAAGAGCAGGAAGGCAGCAACGATTAGAATGGCTTCACGAATGCCGTCCGGGCGGCTCAGGGCATACTCTTCATGCGTTTCCTGGCGAATGTTCAGCAGTTCGATCTGCTCTGTTTCTTCACCACGAATGGACGCCTGCGTTGAACTTGCGCGTTCCAGCGCAAAACGCGGGGCTTCCTGAAGGTATTCATTTAGCGTATGGCCGTTAAGCGAGATAACCAGGGGCAACGAATCGGTGTGAATAAGCTCAACGCTGTTTTCGTCATTAATATATTGCTCCCAGGACGGGGGCAGATGCACTTCGACGGAATCAAGGTAATAGCGCCATTTGTTGGGGTCATCAGTCGTGATGCCGTAGCGCGTGATGGAGCGCGTCACGCAGAGCACGGTATCACTTTGCGCATTAAGCTTGAGCGCGACGGGCGCAGCGGTGGCTCCCGTTGGCCCAGGCGTTAACTGAGTACGGTTCAGGATTTCGAGATAGTTTTCAACCGCATCGCGCTCGTCCTGCGTGAGTTTACGCGTGCTCGCACCCGCAAATGCATTTAAAAAAGGCAGACGATAACGGCGCTGTACGCGGCGCCGATATAACCACCCTGCAACCAACGCGCCGGCCAGCATAGCAGCGAGAACAATCAAAATGGTGCTCATGCTTTCCCCATCTTACTTATCTTCTTACAGGTGTATACCCGTCATACTTCGAGTTGTCTGTGCGTTGGCTTTCCTCGCTCACCTCAGTCACGTACTAATGTACGCTCCTGAGGATTCGCTGCGTCGCCGCCTTCATACAACTCGATTTATTTAGGGTAAAGTCAGTAGCACCTTTACATTGAATGAGAGTCTGTGGCTGGCTATCGGCAAGTATGGAGTCGAACTTGAGCATTCTGAAGCGCATCCCAGTGACCCGTGATGATAGCAAAGCCTGTTATGGCGCGATATCAGCAAATTCCTGGAAACATTTCAACCTCTTGACATTTGTTTTGAATTGAGGATTGATCCCAAATACGTTGCATAAATGTAAATAAAGAACAATTGACATTGCCGAAACCGTGCAGCGTATCGCACAATAACGCCAGTTCTCACTGCTAAGACCCATCAAGATGAGCAAACCACTACAAAAACCCACCATTCTGAATGTTGAAACTGTCGCCAAATCGCGCCTGTTTAATGTCGAAAGTGTGGACCTGGAGTTCAGCAACGGTGTGCGTCGCGTTTATGAACGTATGCGCCCCTCTTCGCGCGAAGCGGTGATGATTG
Organism: Enterobacter dykesii; assembly: GCF_008364625.2. Taxonomy (NCBI): domain Bacteria; kingdom Pseudomonadati; phylum Pseudomonadota; class Gammaproteobacteria; order Enterobacterales; family Enterobacteriaceae; genus Enterobacter; species Enterobacter dykesii. The sequence goes on along the minus strand of NZ_CP126604.1, from coordinate 4,171,417 downwards.
TTCCCATTGTCGACGATCATCTGATTTTGATCCGCGAATACGCGGTGGGAACGGAATCTTACGAGCTTGGGTTCTCGAAAGGACTTATCGACCCGGGTGAAACCGTCTTTGAAGCGGCAAACCGCGAGCTAAAAGAAGAGGTGGGCTTTGGTGCGAATGAGCTTTCATTCCTGAAAAAGCTGAGCATGGCGCCGTCCTATTTTTCCAGCAAAATGAATATCGTGGTGGCTGAAGACCTCTATCCTGAATCGCTGGAAGGGGATGAGCCGGAGCCGTTGCCGCAGGTTCGCTGGCCGCTAGCGCACCTGATGGATCTGCTGGAAGACCCTGACTTTAATGAGGCCCGCAACGTGAGCGCGCTGTTCCTGGTACGGGAATGGCTGAAGGGGCAGGGGCGGCTGTAGTGGCCTGATGCCCTCACCCCAACCCTCTCCCACGGGAAGAGGGAGCAAACACAAAAACGGCAACCAGAGGTTGCCGTTTTGCTTTGTTGTCAGAACAGCTCGTGCGTCTCGCCGTTATCAATAATCTCTGTCCCCACCTCGTGCACCGCCTGCGTGGTTGGCTGCGTGCCCTCGATGAAATACTCTTCGCGGCTATTACCGCCGTTGGCGAGCTGACCGGTGCTGCGGTCGATATTAACCGTCACCACGCCCGGCGGTGGCGTTAACGGCTGCTCCGGCACGCCTTCAAGAACGGACTTCATGTAGGCGTCCCAGGCCGGCTGCGCGCTCTTCGCACCGCCTTCGTAGCCGGAAATCTGATCCTTTATCGCGCCGGAGGCCGTTGTACGACCTAAGTCACGGCGGTGATCGTCGAAACCGATCCAGACCGAGGTCACCACGCCCGGGCCGTAGCCGGAGAACCACGCGTCTTTCGAGCTGTTGGTTGTCCCCGTTTTACCGCCGATATCATGGCGCTGCAAATCACGTCCTGCGCGCCAGCCTGTGCCCTGCCAGCCTGGTTCACCGAAGATGTTGGTGTTCAGCGCGCTTTTGATCAGGAACGACAGCGGCGTGTTGATCACGTGTGGGGCATACTCCGGCGCGCCGGTCTGTGCCACCAGCGACTGGTTAGCCTGCTCAAGCTGCGGCTGCGGCACGACGCCGTTCTGCTGCTCCTGAGACACGGCAGGGTCTTCCATGTCCTTATTCTCAAGCACCTCGGATTTTGGCGTATTGCCATAAATGACCGGAATATCGCAGTCAGGACAGGCAATCTTCGGCTTCGCTTCAAACAGCACGCCGCCCTGATCGTTTTCAATCTTGCTGATGAAGTACGGGTCAATCAGGAAGCCGCCGTTGGCCATCACCGAGTACCCGCGTGCGACCTGAAGCGGCGTAAACGAGGCGGAGCCTAACGCCAGCGACTCGGTGCGAACGATGTTCTGCGCCGGGAAACCGAAGCGCTGCAGATACTCTGCGGCATAGTCGACGCCCATCGCGCGCATGGCGCGCACCATTACCACGTTTTTCGACTGTCCCAGACCCTGACGGAGACGAATAGGGCCGGCATACTCCGCAGGGGAGTTCTTCGGCTGCCAGTCGGAACCGGCACCGGCATCCCAGCGGGAGATTGGCACGTCGTTAAGGATGCTGGCGAGGGTCAAGCCCTTATCCATCGCTGCGGTGTAGAGGAACGGTTTGATATTGGAACCGACCTGACGCAGCGCCTGGGTGGCGCGGTTAAATTTGCTCTGGTTGAAATCAAACCCGCCGACCAGGGCCATGATGGCACCGTTCTGTGGGTTAATAGAGACCAGGGCCGAGTTGACGTCCGGCACTTGTGCCAGCCACCAGGCTTCGCCTACCTTGCGCACCCAGATTTGCTGCCCGGTCTGCACGGCATCGGTCACTTTACGCGGCGTTGCGCCCTGTAGCGTATCCGAGCGGTAAGGACGCGCCCAGCGGATACCGTCCATACGCAGGGAGATGGAGGTACCGTCCGCGAGCGTCGCAACGGCTTCCTGAGGATCGGCCTGCGTGACCACGGCAGGAAGGAGCGGACCATAGGTTGGCAGCGCCTTTAGCGTACTTGTGATTTTTTTGCTGTCCCACGCGCTTTCGCCCACTTTCCAGAGCACGTTTGACGGGCCGCGATAGCCGTGACGCATATCGTAGTCCATCACGTTGTTCCGCACCGCTTCCTGAGCCGCCTGCTGGACTTTACGGGTGACGGTGGTGTACACGCGATAGCCATCTTCATAGGCCTTGTCACCATAGCGATTCACCATCTCCTGGCGAACCATTTCGGTCAGGTAAGGGGACGCGAAGGCGATTTCAGGGGCGTGGTAGTTAGCGTCAATAACATCGTTACGCGCCTGGTCGTACTCGCTCTGGCTGATGTAGCCTTCGCTCAGCATACGTGACAGGACGACGTTACGGCGCGCGGTGGCGCGATCGAGCGAGTAGAGCGGGTTAAAGGTGGACGGCGCTTTCGGCAGACCGGCGATGGTTGCCATTTCGCTTAAGGTGAGCTGCTCAACAGGCTTACCAAAATACACCTGTGCGGCAGCCCCCACGCCATAGGCGCGGTAACCCAGGTAGATTTTGTTGAGGTACAGCTCAAGGATTTCGTCTTTGCTCAGCAGCTGCTCAATACGAATCGCGAGGAACACCTCTTTGATCTTACGTATCAGCGTCTTTTCAGGGCTGAGGAAGAAGTTACGCGCCAGCTGCTGCGTAATGGTACTCGCCCCCTGAGAGGCGTGACCAGAGAACAACGCAATGCTCGCGGCACGGAAAATCCCCACAGGATCGACACCGTGGTGCTCGTAAAAACGGCTGTCCTCCGTGGCGATAAAGGCTTTCACCATCACGGGGGGGATTTGGTTTAAGGTCAGCGGAATACGACGCTTCTCGCCATACTGCGCCATCAGCTCGCCATCGGCGCTATAAACTTGCATCGGGATCTGGAGGCGCACATCGCGAAGCGTGGCGACATCAGGTAGCTGTGGCTCAATATATTTGTATAAACCGTAAATCGAGCCTGCTCCCAGCAGAATGCAACAGACTGCAAGGATGAATAAATACTTTACGAACTTCACCGGAGATTTCCCATTTGGTTTCACTTGGGCAGTTTCTAAACAATCGCGCGGTAGTATAAAGGCAAGCCTGATTCATTGATATAGCCGTCAAGGCGACGGGCGATAAGGAGATCGTGAAGCATGGCTTTCAAAATATGGCAAACGGGCGTTCATATTCAACAGGATAGGGTGCTGATCGTCGCTCTGGCCCGGGAGAAGTTGGGCTGGTGCATGCGCCGCTGGTGGGCGATTCCTCTGGACGAGGGCATCATTCGTGACGGCAAAATTTGTCAGCCAGAACAGCTGGTTGATGCGTTACGCGACTGGCGCAAAACGCTGCCGCACTACCACCGGGTGTTCCTCTCTTTCCCGGCAGCACGCACTCTGCAACGGTCGCTCCCCCGTCCGACCGTTGCGCTGCGCGACAGCGAGCAGCTCTCATGGCTTGGCGCGGCGCTCGCGCGCGAACTGGAGATGTCTGCTGATACGCTCTGTTTCGATTACGCGCAGGATACCTTCAGCAATACCTTTCAGGTGACCGCCGCGCAAAACAACGAGGTTGATACCCTACTGGCGCTGGCGAAAACGCTGCGTTTGCGGCTGATGGCCATTACGCCGGATGCCAGCGCGCTGGCGAATCTTCTTACTGCCGTTGCGCCAGCGACGTGCGTCGCCTGGCGCGACGATCGGCAGTGGCTGTGGGCGATGCGTCACCAGTGGGGACGCCGCTTTACCACAGAAGCCGAAAGCGTGGCCGAGCTGGCGGCGCTGCTGGCGCTTGGTCCGGATGACATCGCGCTGTTTGATAGCCGACGTGACCCGTGGGAAATCCTGGAACGCTGCCAGGCCCCGTTACCGGACTGCGGCGCTGATTATACCGTTGCGCTGGCGCTGGCCATGAGCGAGGTGCCCGGATGAGCATCATGAATTTTCTGCCCTGGCGACAGCAGCGGCGCGTGCGGTGCCTGCGTTTCTGGGGGGCAATGTGTGTCGGCACCGTGCTGTTGATGTTCGCGGTCATTTTCTGCCTGCGGATAAACCCTGTTATGAGGCTGCACGCGCTGCATACGGAGCTGACGGGAATGCAGACCGTGCAGCACGCGCTTGCCTCCCGGCAGACACTCACCTCACAGGCGCAGAGGCCAGCGCAGACACGTCAACGACGCGCATGGCAACCGGTGCTGGAATCCCTTTCCCGCGCCACACCTTCACAGGTCTGGCTGACAGAGCTTCGCTATCAGCCTCCTGCTCTGATGTTGACCGGGTATGCCCTAACCCTGCCGGCCCTGTCTGCTCTGCGCGATGCGCTGGGCCAAATAGCGGGTTTTACGCCCGGAACGGCGGGTGAGCTTCGCCAGGATAGCCAGGGGCGCTGGATGTTCACCCTCCATCTTAAAAGCGAGGGGTAACGCATGGATACCCTGTTAGAACGCTGGTGCGAGAGCCGTCCCTGGTATCGGGTGCTTTTCTGGTGTCTGGTGAGTCTGCTGGCAGGACTGGCCGCGTGGGGCACCTTGCTCAGACCGCTGGACAGGCAGTGTGCTGAACGACAGCGCCAGCTGATTCAGGACGCGAGGACGAACGCGTCGTTATGGCCTGCCGTCAGAAAGGTGCCGTTTCGTACGGAAACAGCGGAAGCACGGGCGCTGACGCCGTTTTCCCCGCTCGATTTTCAGGGCGATAACGCGACGCTGGTTCACTGGAAGCCGCTGCAGAACGGAGGGGAACTGATGCTGGAGGTGGAGTGGCAGGCGCTTCCGGCGCTTTTTTCCCGGCTGGCGCAGCGGGATGTGCAGATCGCCGCTTTCGCGATTGCACCACAGGGTACAGCGTTGCGCCTGCGGCTGGAGCTGGAACATGCGAAATAGCGCGCGATATTTGCTGGTTTGCTCAGCGCTGCTATTGACCGGCATGCGCGATCCGTTTCGCCCGTCGGTCGATCCCTGCGCCATTGGCGAGCTGGCGCAGTGGCGCTATCGCGGCATGGTGGGAGGACAGCAGGCTATCGGCATTTTACAGGATGGGCAAAAGCGCTGGTACCGGCTGAAAACGCATGAGCGCTTCCCGGCAGGCTGGACGATAACAGCCATCAATGAAACGGAACTGGTTGTTGATGTGGGTAACACATGTGCACCAGGAAAATGGACGTGGCAACGAGAAGGAACGGATAAGAATGAATTTACGGATAATGCTGTGGCTGCTGGCGTTCAGCCATCCGCTGTGGGCCGCCGCGCCAAAACCGGTCACGCTGGTGGTGGATGACGTACCTGTCGTGCAGGTGCTGCAGAGCCTGGCCGCACAGGAGAATCGTAATCTGGTGATATCGCCTGATGTCGGCGGCACGCTTTCGCTCAACCTGACGCGCGTCCCCTGGCGGCAGGCGCTACAGACGGTTGTCACCAGTGCTGGCCTCGTTTTGCGAGAGGAGGGCGGCATTTTTTATGTGCATACCGCGGCCTGGCAGCGTGAACAGCAGGAGCGCTCAGAACAGGAGCGGACGCGCCGACAGCTTGATGCGCCGCTGGTGTCTCACAGCATCGCTTTTTCCTATGCCGATGCCGGTGAGCTGCTAAAAGACGCGGAAAAGCTCCTGAGCCCCAAGGGAAGTTTGTCTCTCGACAAACGCACCAACCGGCTGCTGATTCGGGATAACCAGACGGTGGTGGAGACGCTGCAGCGCTGGGCCGCTCAGATGGATATTCCCGTCGAACAGGTCGAGCTGGCGGCGCATATTGTGACCATTAATGAAAAAAGCCTGCGTGAGCTGGGGGTGAAGTGGAGTCTCGCCGACGCCGCCGACGCGGGAAAGGTTGGCCAGCTCACCACGCTGGGCAGCGATCTTTCCGTCGCCAGCGCCACCAGCCACGTGGGTTTTAACATCGGACGGATCGATGGTCGGCTGCTGGATCTGGAACTTTCTGCGCTGGAGCAAAAACAGCAGGTCGATATCATCGCCAGCCCGCGGCTGCTGGCCTCGCATATGCAACCGGCCAGCATCAAGCAGGGGAGTGAAATCCCGTATCAGGTCTCAAGCGGTGAAAGCGGCGCCACCTCCGTTGAGTTTAAGGAGGCGGTGTTAGGAATGGAGGTCACACCGGTGGTCTTACCGGGAGGGCGCGTGCGCCTGAAATTGCACATTAGCGAAAATATGCCGGGACAGGTTCTGCAGCAGGCTGACGGCGAAACGCTGGCGATCGATAAACAGGAGATAGAAACCCAGGTGGAGGTAAAAAGTGGAGAAACGCTGGCGTTGGGCGGAATTTTTTCGCAGAAGAACAAAACCGGCAGCGATAGCGTGCCGGGGCTGGGGAAAATCCCCTGGCTTGGACAGCTTTTTCGCCACGATGGTAAGGATAATGAACGGCGCGAGCTAGTGGTGTTTATTACACCACGTCTGGTCGGTATTCGCTGACGGGTAACGATCCCCGCAATGATTTTGCATTCAGTTTGTTGCAGATGTTTGACGTGGGGCATGAATTAGCATACAAGGAGTACCGATTTGAGTTGGACTTACGTCTTATTACCTTATGCGCCCGACGCGGTGATTTAATCAGTTGCCAAACAAGCCGGAGTATTGAGATAATTTTTAGTCTGACTCTCGCTCTATTGCATATGAGGTTTCAGTTCATGTCCTGCTACGCCGGGTGTCTGCGAAGCGGGGATTACCATTAACGAATAGTCTTAGTAGTACCGATAAAATGGCAGAGAAACGCAATATCTTTCTGGTTGGGCCTATGGGTGCCGGCAAAAGCACTATTGGGCGTCAGTTAGCTCAACAACTCAATATGGAATTTTACGATTCTGATCAAGAGATTGAGAAACGAACCGGAGCTGATGTGGGCTGGGTTTTCGATGTAGAAGGCGAAGAAGGTTTCCGTGACCGAGAAGAAAAAGTGATCAACGAACTCACGGAAAAACAGGGCATCGTCCTGGCAACAGGCGGCGGTTCTGTGAAATCTCGCGAAACCCGTAACCGTCTCTCCGCCCGTGGCGTAGTGGTCTATCTTGAGACGACCATTGAGAAACAGCTCGCACGTACGCAGCGCGATAAAAAGCGCCCGCTGCTGCAGGTTGAAACGCCACCACGCGAAGTTCTGGAAGCGTTGGCCGATGAACGCAATCCGCTGTATGAAGAGATTGCCGATGTGACCATTCGTACTGATGACCAGAGCGCTAAAGTGGTTGCAAACCAGATTATTCATATGCTGGAAAGCAACTGATTCTGGCTTTATATACACTCGCCTGCGGGTAAAAGCATTAAAGGTGGATGTCGCGTCATGGAGAGGATTACAGTTACTCTCGGGGAACGTAGTTACCCTATCACCATCGCGGCTGGTTTGTTTAACGACCCAGCTTCCTTTTTACCACTGAAAGCGGGTGATCAGGCGATGCTGGTCACCAATGAGACTCTGGCTCCGCTTTATCTCGACCGCGTACGCCACCTGCTTGAGCAGGCGGGCGTAAAAGTCGACAGTGTGATTCTCCCCGATGGCGAGCAGTATAAAAGCCTGACGGTACTGGATACCGTCTTTACCGCATTGCTGCAAAAACCGCATGGTCGCGATACAACACTGCTTGCCCTGGGCGGCGGTGTTGTGGGCGATCTGACCGGCTTTGCGGCCGCAAGCTATCAGCGTGGCGTCCGTTTTATTCAAATCCCAACCACGCTGCTATCCCAGGTCGACTCCTCTGTGGGTGGCAAAACGGCAGTCAACCATCCGCTCGGTAAAAACATGATTGGCGCGTTCTACCAGCCCGCATCGGTGGTGGTGGATCTCGACTGTCTGAAAACGCTGCCGAAGCGCGAACTGGCTTCGGGTCTGGCGGAAGTGATCAAATACGGCATTATTCTTGATGGCGAGTTCTTTAGCTGGCTTGAAGAGAATATGGATGCGCTGCTGTGCCTGGATGAGGCTACACTGGCATACTGCATTCGTCGTTGCTGTGAGCTAAAAGCAGAAGTTGTCGCAGCAGACGAGCGTGAAACGGGCTTACGTGCTTTACTGAATCTTGGGCATACGTTTGGCCACGCCATTGAAGCCGAGATGGGTTACGGCAACTGGCTGCACGGTGAAGCCGTCGCGGCCGGTATGGTCATGGCAGCCCGCACCTCTGAACGTCTGGGGCAGTTTAAACCTGAAGAGACGGCGCGGATCATTGCGCTGCTTGAACGTGCAGGTTTGCCGGTAACCGGGCCGCAGGAGATGTCGGCGCAAGCGTATTTACCCCACATGATGCGCGATAAAAAAGTATTGGCAGGTGAGATGCGTCTTGTACTCCCGCTTGCAATAGGGAAGAGTGAAGTGCGCGGCGGAGTGCCGCACGATGTCGTTCTTGGCGCTATCGCTGATTGTCAGCAGGCGTAACAACTAGAAAGGTCAGGCCACTGTAGCCGGTGGTCGTTTAGCTTCAGGTGAAATGCAAAGTCGTTGGCATAAGCCTTTGAGTGGGGTGTTAAATGGATGAATTCAAACCAGAAGACGAGCTGAAACCCGATCCCAGCGATCGTCGTACTGGTCGTTCTCGTCAATCTTCAGAACGTGATAACGAGCCGCAGATCAACTTTGACGATGTTGATCTGGATGCAGACGATCGTCGCCCTTCGCGCAGCCGCAACGCGCACGAAGAGCGAGCAGAAGAGGATTATGAGTCCGAAGAAGATTCAATGGACGAACAGCCTGTAGAGCGTCGCCCGCGTAAACGTAAAAAAGCCGCTGCACCGAAACCGGCTTCCCGCCAGTACATCATGATGGGTCTGGGCGTTCTGGTACTTGTGCTGCTGATTGTCGGCATTGGCTCCGCGCTCAAAGCACCGTCAACGAACTCAACCGAGCAAACAGCTTCCGCTGAGAAGAGCATCAACCTGTCCGGTAACGATGCGACCAATCAGGCGAATGGCGCACAGCCTGCGCCGGGTGCGACTTCCGCAGAGCAGACCGCAGGTAACACCACAGCGCCGCAGGATGTTTCTCTGCCGCCCGTTTCTTCAACCCCTGCTCAGGGTCAGGCACCTGCTACGCCTGAAGGCCAGCAGCGCGTAGAAGTTCAGGGAGATCTGAACAATGCGCTGACGCAGCCGCAGAACCAGCAGCAGGTTGATAACGTCGTGGTTAACTCCACGCTGCCAACTGAGCCGGCAACCGTTGCCCCGATTCGCGGTGGTAACGCTCAGCCACAAATGGCTGCGACAGAAACAAAACCGCGCCAGACGCAAACTGCGACGCGTCCTGAACGTAAGCAGGCGGTGATTGAGCCTAAGCGTGAAACCAAACCTCAGGCAGTCGTAAAAGCGCCTGAAGTGAAAGCCGTACCGGCACAGCCGAAACGCACTGAAACGGCTGCCGTGAGCGAGCCAGCTAAAGCGCAAGTCACGCAGACTGCGCCGAAAGCAACGGCGACCACAGCGGCACCTGCAGCAACGGCTCCAGCAGCCACGGCAACAGCCTCCAGCAGCGCCGCAGGTAAAACTGCAGGTAACGTTGGCTCGATGAAGTCTGCGCCATCCAGCAACTACACGCTGCAGCTGAGCAGTTCGTCTAACTATGACAACCTCAACAGTTGGGCGAAGAAATCAAATCTGAAAGACTATGTTGTTTATCAGACGACCCGTAATGGTCAACCGTGGTATGTGCTGGTCAGCGGCGTTTATTCGTCCAAAGATGAAGCGAAACGTGCCGTAGCGGCACTGCCAGCGGATGTTCAGGCAAAAAATCCCTGGGCGAAGCCGATTCATCAGGTTCAGGCCGATCTGAAGTAATGTTTAAAGCGCAGGATGCTGTCGGAGCTTTCTCCACAGCCGGAGAAGGTGTAATCAGTTAGTCAGCATGAAAAAAAATCGCGCTTTTCTGAAATGGGCAGGGGGGAAATACCCCCTGCTCGATGATATTAAAAAGCACCTGCCAAAAGGCGAGTGTCTAATCGAGCCTTTCGTGGGCGCAGGATCGGTGTTCCTGAACACCGATTTTTCTCGTTATATCCTGGCGGATATCAACAACGACCTAATCAGCCTCTATAACATCGTTAAGCTGCGTACCGAAGAGTATGTCGCAGAGGCGCGCAAACTGTTTACGCCGGAGAATAATCAGCCGGACGTTTACTACCAGTTCCGCACTGAGTTTAATCAGAGTCAGGATCCGTTCCGCAGAGCGTTGCTGTTCCTCTATCTCAACCGACATGGTTACAACGGCCTGTGCCGCTATAATTTGCGCGGGGAATTTAACGTACCGTTTGGTCGCTATAAGCGTCCGTATTTCCCGCAGGACGAGCTGTATCACTTTGCCGAAAAAGCGCAGAACGCAGAGTTTCATTGCCTCTCCTATGAAGAGTGTATGGAGCTGGCAGGCGTAAACTCGGTGGTTTACTGTGACCCGCCTTACGCCCCACTGTCTGCAACGGCGAATTTCACCGCTTATCACACCAACAGCTTCAGCCCAGCCGAACAGGCCCGTCTGGCGGAGATGGCGGAAAAGCTGGTCAGCAAAAGAATTCCGGTGTTAATTTCGAATCACGACACGCCTGATACGCGCGAATGGTACAAAGCCGCGAAGCATTTTCAGGTCAAAGTGCGGCGTAGCATTAGCAGCAACGGCGGCACACGTAAAAAGGTGGACGAACTTCTGGCTCTTTATCGCCCCTGAGCCGTTTTGCCCGCCGGTAAACACATTTCAAGGAGAAGCGGATGAAACAGTTTTTGATTGCTCCCTCAATTCTGTCGGCCGATTTTGCCCGCCTGGGTGAAGACACCGCCAAAGCTCTCGCGGCTGGCGCAGATGTCGTCCATTTCGACGTTATGGACAACCACTACGTCCCTAACCTGACCATTGGCCCAATGGTGCTCAAGGCATTACGTAACTATGGCATTACCGCGCCTATCGACGTTCACCTGATGGTGAAGCCTGTTGATCGCATCGTGCCTGACTTCGCCGCAGCGGGTGCCAGCATCATCACTTTCCATCCGGAAGCCTCTGAACACGTGGACCGCACGCTGCAGCTGATCAAAGAGAATGGCTGTAAGGCGGGCCTGGTGTTTAACCCGGCCACGCCGCTGAGCTATCTCGATTACGTGATGGACAAGCTGGACGTGATTCTGCTGATGTCCGTTAACCCGGGCTTTGGCGGTCAGTCGTTCATTCCCCACACGCTGGATAAGCTGCGTGAAGTGCGCCGTCGCATTGATGAGTCAGGTTACGATATTCGCCTGGAAGTGGACGGCGGTGTGAAAGTGAATAACATTGGTGAAATTGCGGCAGCTGGCGCGGATATGTTCGTTGCAGGTTCGGCAATTTTCGACCAATCGGATTACAAAAAAGTCATTGATGAAATGCGCCGTGAGCTGGCGAAGGTAAGTCATGGATAAATTGCAGGCAATTCGGGGTGTGGCATTCGACCTCGACGGTACGCTGGTTGACAGCGCGCCGGGCTTAACGAGCGCTGTAGACCAGGCGCTGTACGCGCTTGAACTCCCCGTTGCGGGTGAAGAGCGCGTGGTAACGTGGATTGGCAACGGCGCCGATGTTCTGATGGAGCGCGCGTTGACGTGGGCGCGTCAGGAGCGCGCGTCGCAGCGTTCCGCGCAGGGTAAACCGAGCGTTGACCACGCTGACATCCCTAAGGATGAGCAGCTGCGGATTCTGCGCAAACTGTTCGATCGTTTCTATGAAGAGACCGTCGAGGAGGGCAGTTTCCTGTTCCCGGACGTTCAGGAAACGCTGAGCGCGCTGCACGCGAAGGGCATCCCGCTGGGGCTGGTGACCAACAAACCAACGCCGTTCGTTGCACCGCTGCTCGAAGCGCTTGATATCGCGAAGTATTTCTCCGTGATTGTGGGCGGCGACGATGTGCAGAACAAAAAACCGCATCCGGAACCGCTGTTGCTGGTGGCAGGAAAATTATCCTTAACGTCTGCAGAGCTGCTCTTTGTCGGGGATTCACGCAATGATATTCTGGCTGCCCGAGCGGCTGGGTGTCCTTCCGTCGGATTAACCTATGGCTACAACTACGGTGAAGCCATCACGCTAAGTGAGCCGGATGTGGTCTTCGACCACTTCAAAGATTTGTTGCCCGCACTCGGGCTTTCGCACAGTGAACATCAGGAATTGAATAATGACTAAGCCCATCGTTTTTAGTGGCGCACAGCCTTCAGGTGAATTGACCATTGGTAACTACATGGGGGCGTTACGTCAGTGGGTCAGTATGCAGGATGAGTACCATTGCATTTACTGCATCGTCGATCTCCATGCGATTACCGCGCGTCAGGATCCTGAGAAGCTGCGTAAAGCCACGCTGGACACCCTGGCGCTGTACCTGGCCTGCGGCATCGATCCTGAGAAGAGCACCATTTTCGTTCAGTCTCACGTGCCGGAGCACGCGCAGCTGGGCTGGGCGCTGAACTGCTACACCTATTTCGGCGAGCTGAGCCGCATGACCCAGTTCAAGGATAAATCCGCGCGCTACTCTGAAAACATCAACGCCGGTCTGTTCGACTATCCGGTGCTGATGGCTGCAGACATCCTGCTGTATCAAACCAACCAGGTGCCGGTAGGTGAAGACCAGAAGCAGCATCTGGAGTTGAGCCGCGATATCGCCCAGCGCTTTAACGCGATTTACGGCGATGTGTTCAAAGTGCCGGAGCCGTTCATTCCGAAGTCCGGCGCGCGCGTGATGTCGCTGCTGGAGCCGACCAAGAAGATGTCCAAGTCTGACGATAACCGCAACAACGTTATCGGCCTGCTGGAAGATCCGAAATCCGTCGTCAAAAAGCTCAAGCGCGCGGTCACCGACTCCGACGAGCCGCCTGTGGTGCGCTACGACGTGCAGAACAAAGCGGGCGTTTCCAACCTGCTGGATATCCTCTCCGGCGTGACCGGCCAGAGCATCCCTGAGCTGGAAAAACACTTCGAAGGCAAGATGTACGGCCACCTGAAAGGTGAAGTGGCAGATGCCGTTTCCGGCATGCTGACCGAGCTGCAGGAGCGTTATCACCGCTACCGTAACGACGAAGCTTTCCTGCAGAAGGTGATGAAAGACGGCGCGGAAAAAGCCAGCGCGCGCGCGTCCGAAACCCTGAAAGCGGTGTACGAAGCGATTGGGTTTGTTGCGAAGCCTTGAGTCTGCTTGCCGGGTAAGTGTTAGCGCCACCCGACTAAAAACCACACTCTCCAAATTAAAAAACCGGGATATCCCGGTTTTTTTTACGCCTGATAAACGCTTACTGCTCCGCCGCCGGGCCGCAACCGCCGATGATCTTCGAAATGGAGATCGCCGGGTGCAGCAGGTAATCGTAGCTGCAGTTATTTTTGGTGTTCTGTACATGACCGGTACAGGCAGTCAGAGTCGATAACAGGCCAACCAGAACGGCGGCTTTTGCCAGTTTGAACATACGCATTCCTTGTCTTAAAAACGAAAGTTGGATGTAACTCAAGGGAATAAAGGGAGAAATTCCACTTCGGGGCGGTATGTTATCGACAGCGGTAAGAGGGGAGTAGTCCGCATAAGGACTACTCCGCAAAGGAAGAATATGCGTTAGTGATTCGAGAACCAGTTCAGCTTATCGCGCAGCTCAACCACGCGACCTACCACAATCAGCGCCGGGCTTTCGACCTGCTGCGCAAGCTTGCCGAGCTGCGTCAGTACACCATTCACCACGCGTTGCTTGATGGACGTACCGTTTTCCACCAGCGCAACCGGCATATAAGCCTCCATGCCGTGCTCCAGCAGCTTCGCCTGAATCGTCGCGGCCTGGTTCAGCCCCATGTAGAAGACCAGCGTTTGCTTTTCAGCGGCCAGGTTATGCCAGTCCAGCTCGCAGCCGGTTTTCAGATGGCCCGTCACCAGACGCACGCTTTGGGCATAGTCGCGGTGGGTCAGCGGAATGCCAGAGTAAGCCGAGCAGCCGGATGCCGCCGTAATGCCCGGCACCACGGAGAACGGGATCCCCGCGTCACACAGGGTTTCCAGCTCCTCGCCGCCGCGACCAAAGATAAACGGATCGCCACCCTTAAGGCGCACCACGCGCTTACCTTTCTGCGCCTCGCGCAGCAGGATCTGGTTAATCTCCTCCTGCGGCACGCAGTGGTAGCCCGCCCGTTTACCCACGAAGACGCGGTCGGCATCGCGGCGTACCAGGTTCATGATGTCATCGGAGACCAGGCGATCGTAAACCACGGTATCGGCCTGCTGGATCTGCTGTAGCCCTTTCAGCGTCAGCAAGCCCGCATCGCCGGGGCCTGCGCCCACCAGCACCACTTCGCCGCGATGGTCCAGCGGCTCGCTGAGCAGCTGTTCGGTCGTCTCTTCAACGGCCTTGGTGTCCTGATTCGCCAGTGACTGCGCCAGCCTGTCGTTCACAAAGAATTTTTCCCAGAAGCGACGGCGCTCGCCAACGGTCGAGAAGGTTTGCTTCACGCGGGAGCGGAGCTGCCCGGCGTAATGCGCAATCTGACCAAGGTGCTGCGGCAGCACGGCCTCCAGTTTTTCCCGCAGCAGGCGTGCGAGAACCGGCGAGCGTCCGCCGGACGATACCGCGATAATCAGCGGCGAGCGGTCGATAATCGACGGCATGATAAAGCTGGCCTCTTTCGGCGCATCGACCACGTTGCAAAAGATACGGCGCGCTTCGCAGGCATCGCTCACGCGCTGGTTCACTTCATCGTCATCCGTCGCGGCAATGGTCAGCCAGCAGGTATCCAGCAGGGACTCATCAAATTCTCCCTGTTCCAGCGTGAGCATCCCTTCCTGAGCCCAGACCTCAAACTGTGGGGCGAAGGCAATGGCGTTAACGGTCAGTCGGGCGCCAGCCTCTAACAGCAGGCGCGCTTTGCGTTCAGCCACATCGCCGCCGCCCACGAGCAGGCAGTCGCGGTTGCGTAATTGACAAAAAATCGGCAGGTGATCCACGACGTTACCTCGCAGCATTCATGGAGGGGGTAAGAATTGACGTCAGGATAACAGCAGGAATCGTACAAAACATACGGTTTTTCCTGCCGTTACCCATAAGGGGTCATAAGCTTTTCGTATTGAAAAGGCGGGGGATTAGCCTTTCAGCTGCACCTTGCCGTCCTTCACGCGAACGTCATAGTGCTTCACTGAATGACTCTCATCTTCCATGCAGTAGCCGTCGCTTAAGCGGAAACGCTGTTTTTTCAGCGGGCTGGCGACCCACAGTTCGCCCTGGTGCTCGGCAATCAGTCCGCGGGAGAGCACGCTGGCCTCGAAGAACGGGTCGATATTGCTGATGGCAAAGACCTCTTCATCGTGGCGAGGGCGGAAAATCGCAACCTGCTCGCTGCCCAGCAGCGCGCATACGCCGGTGGCCGGGATGATGTCGTTAATATCGCAAATGTTTATCCACTGGCTCATGCGTTTTCCTCCACCAGCGTGACCGGAATACGTTCATACGGTGTCGCCGGACGATGCTGTTCACGCTCCGGCACAACCTGTACGTTCGGGTCGCGCTGGGCGCTGTTGATGAAGTGTTTGAAGCGCGTCTGCGCCGCCGGGGTGTTGACGGTTTCCGTCCATTCGCAGATCACCGCCTCGCGCAGGCGCGCCATCTCGGCTTCCAGATGCTCGTTCAGGCCCAGCTTGTCGTCGATGATCACCGCTTTCAGGTAGTCGATGCCGCCTTCCAGGTTATCGAGCCAGGAGGCGGTACGGGTCAGCTTATCGGCGGTGCGGATGTAGAACATCATGAAGCGGTCGAGATACTGAATCAGCGTGTCGCGATCGAGATCCGCCGCCAGCAGGTCCGCGTGGCGTGGCTTCATCCCGCCGTTGCCGCAGACGTACAGGTTCCAGCCTTTCTCGGTGGCGATAATACCCACGTCTTTACCCTGCGCTTCCGCACATTCGCGGGTACAGCCGGAGACGCCAAACTTCATTTTGTGCGGGGTGCGGATGCCTTTGTAGCGGTTTTCCAGCTCCACGCCGAAGCCCACGCTGTCGCCCACGCCGTAGCGGCACCAGGTGCTGCCCACGCAGGTTTTCGCCATGCGCAGCGCTTTGGCATACGCGTGACCGGTTTCGAAGCCGGCTTCAATCAGCTGACGCCAGATTTCCGGCAGATCGTCTTTCTGCGCGCCAAACAGGCCGATACGCTGGGAGCCGGTGATTTTGGTGTACAGGTTAAATTCACGCGCAACACGACCCACGGCCACCAGCCCTTCCGGCGTGATTTCGCCCCCGGCGGAACGTGGAATAACGGAGTAGGTACCGTCTTTCTGGATGTTCGCCAGGAAGTTATCGTTGGTGTCCTGCAGCGGCGTATGCTCGGGCTTGAGCACGTACTCGTTCCAGCAGGAGGCCAGCAGGGAGCCGACTGTCGGTTTACACACTTCGCAGCCGTAGCCCTGGCCGTGCTTCGCCAGCAGCTCGTCAAAGGACTTAATGCCCTCCACGCGGATCAGGTGGTACAGCTCCTGGCGAGAATACGCGAAGTGCTCGCACAGGTTGTTGTTCACTTCGATGCCCTGTTTTGCCAGCTCGGCGTTCAGCACCTGAGTGACCAGCGGAATACAGCCGCCGCAGCCGGTACCGGCTTTGGTCTCCGCTTTAAGCGCCGCCACGGTGTGGCAGCCTTTGTTGATGGCGGAGATCAGCATGCCTTTGGTGACGTCGAAGCAGGAGCAAATCTGCGCGCTGTCCGGCAGTTTATCCACGCCGATAGACGGCTTGCCGCTGGCGGCGTGCGCCGGGAGGATCAGCGCGTCCGGGTTTTCCGGCAGTTCGATGGCGTTCAGCACCAGCTGGAGCAGGTTGCCGAAATCGCTGGTATCGCCCACCAGCACCGCGCCGAGCAGGGTTTTGTTGTCCTGGCTGACGATAAGACGTTTGTAGACTTCTTTGCTTTCGTCGAGATAGACATAGCTGCGGGAATTCGGGGTGCGGCCATGCGCATCGCCAATACCGCCCACGTCCACGCCCAGCAGCTTCAGCTTGGCGCTCATGTCTGCACCGGTAAACGCGTTTTCGCTGCCGAGGATATGGTCCACGGCGACCTGCGCCATTTTGTAGCCCGGTGCCACCAGGCCGTATACGCGGTTGTTCCAGCTGGCGCATTCGCCAATCGCGTAGATATCCGGATCGGAGGTCTGGCATGTGTCGTTGATCATGATCCCGCCGCGCTGCGCCACGGCCAGACCGCACTGGGTCGCCAGCTTGTCGCGCGGGCGAATACCGGTTGAGAAGACGATGAAGTCCACTTCCAGCTCGCTGCCGTCGGCAAAGCGCATGGTTTTGCGCGCTTCAGTACCTTCCTGAACGATCTCTTTGGTGTTTTTGCTGGTGTGAACCTTCACGCCCATACTTTCGATTTTACGGCGCAGCTGGTCACCGCCCATGTGGTCCAGCTGTTCGGCCATCAGCATCGGGGCAAATTCGATGACGTGGGTTTCAACGCCGAGGTTTTTCAGCGCGCCTGCCGCTTCCAGACCCAGCAGACCGCCGCCGACAACCGCACCGCGTTTGCTTCTGCGCGCGCAGGACTCAATGGCGTTGAGGTCTTCAATGGTACGGTAGACGAAGCAATCCTGAGTTTCCGAGCCTTTGATCGGCGGGATCCACGGATAGGAGCCCGTCGCCATGATCAGCTTGTCGTAAAAAACCGTACGTCCGGCGCTGGAGTGGATCACTTTTTCCTGACGGTTGATGGTGATAGCGCGTTCGCCCACCAGCACTTTTACGCCATGCTTCTCGTAGAAACCTTCGCGCACCAGAGAGAGCTCTTCGGCGGTATGATGGGAGAAGTAGGAAGACAGGTGCACACGGTCGTACGCCTTGCGGGGTTCTTCACAGAACACGGTAATATCGAACTGCTCAGCATCGGCCTTATCGAGAAGATCCTCGATAAAGCGGTGGCCGACCATGCCGTTACCGATGATAGCGAGTCTGACTTTGCTCATTATTGCCTCGATTTCTTTTCTATTATTGCCTACCTTAACGATTCAGCAGGGGCGCTTATTGATGCAAATCAAATACGTCTTCGCCTACTCCTTAGGTGGTATGCGACTGATTTGTCAGGATTTTTATAAGTGGCGGAAATCGCAGGCTTTTCGCGCTCGTTGAATTTGTGTACAAATCAGGGGCGGTTTTGCCAAAATCGATACGCCTGAATATCAGCGGCGTTTTTTAGGGGAAGGGTATGTCTACAACACCGTTATGGCTTGTTCAGAATGTTCGTTTACCGGGTCGGGAAGGGCTGTGGCAACTCGCCATTGAGAACGGTCAATTTGGTGACATTACCCCAATGGACGACACCCACGCCGAAAGTTATGAAGTATTGAACGCGCGCGGCGGGCTGGCTATCCCGCCGTTCATTGAGCCGCATATCCATCTTGATACGACCCAGACCGCGGGTGAGCCGAACTGGAACCAGTCCGGCACGCTGTTTGAGGGCATTGAGCGCTGGGCGGAGCGCAAGGCGTTGCTCAGCCATGAGGATGTCAAAGCGCGCGCCTGGAAAACGCTGAAGTGGCAAATTGCCAACGGCATCCAGTTTGTCCGTACCCATGTGGATGTCTCCGACCCGACGCTCACCGCCCTTAAGGCGATGCTGGAGGTGAAGCAGGAGGTTGCCCCGTGGGTGACGCTGCAAATCGTCGCGTTCCCGCAGGAAGGTATTCTCTCTTACCCGAACGGCGCGGCGCTGCTGGAAGAGGCGTTAAGGCTGGGGGCCGACGTGGTGGGGGCGATCCCACACTTCGAGTTCACCCGCGAGTATGGCGTGCAGTCGCTGCATATCGCTTTTGAACTGGCGAAGAAGTATGACCGTCCGCTGGATATCCACTGCGATGAAATCGACGACGAACAGTCGCGGTTTGTCGAGACGGTGGCAACGCTGGCGTATGAGGCAGGCATCGGTCCGCGCGTGACGGCCAGCCACACCACCGCCATGCACTCCTACAACGGCGCTTACACCTCGCGGCTCTTCCGTCTGCTGAAAATGTCGGGGATTAATTTCGTCGCCAACCCGCTGGTCAATATCCATCTGCAGGGACGCTTTGATGACTATCCGAAGCGCCGCGGCATCACCCGGGTGAAAGAGCTCCAGGAAGCGGGCATTAACGTCTGCTTCGGCCATGACGACGTCTTCGACCCGTGGTACCCGCTCGGCACCGGCAACATGCTGCAGGTGCTGCATATGGGGCTGCACGTCTGCCAGATGATGGGCTATCCGCAAATCGACAGCGGCCTGAATCTCATCACCCATAACAGCGCCCGTACCTTCGGCCTGAGCGATTACGGTATTGCCACGGGGAACCCGGCGAACCTGATTATTCTGCCTGCGGAGAGCGGGTTTGAAGCGGTGCGCTGTCAGGTGCCGGTGCGCTGGTCAATTCGTCAGGGACGGGTGATCGCCACGACGCAGCTGGCGCAGACCTGGATCCAGATGGATATCGGAGGAGAAGAGGTAAGTTTTGCCAGAAACAGCCCCTCTGCCGAGCGCAAAGGGGCGTAGGGGTTAGTGAGACGCCGCTGCCGCGTTGTGCTGGCGGTGGCGGGTCACGAAGCCCAGAACGAAGCACATGATGAACACCACGGCATACAGACCGTTCGCGGTGTGCAGCGCCGCCAGCGGACCGCTGTGGGCGACGATCGGGCCGGTGACCACGAAGGTCAGCATGGTGCCGATGGTGCCGCAGGTCAGGACGAAGTTAACCAGCTTCGGCGAAGCCACTTTGGTCTGCAGAGAGCCCAGGGTGATGATCGAGGTGTAAATGGCGCTGGAGAAGAAGCCCAGGGTCAGAATGAACCATGGCATATGCTCCGGTGAACCGTTGATGAACAGGTACATCAGCACGGTCGCCAGCCCCGCCAGCACGGTCAGAATGCGCTGCAGGTCGAAGAAGCGCAGGATGAAGCTAAACGCCCACATGCCGAACATGTAAGACATCCAGAAATCGCTCACCAGTTTACCCGCGTCGTTCAGGCTCATGCCCAGACCTTTGGCGTACTCCGGTACCCAGGAGATAAAGCCCAGCTGGCCCAGGATGTAGCACAGCGCGGCGATGGAGAGGAACAGCACGCCGATGCCCCACTTTTCTTTCGCAACGGGTTCTGCGGTGGTTTGCGCTTTCTTGCCCAGCACCGGGAACTCGCAGCCGAAGGTCAGAATAAAGATCGCCACGTAGACCAGGCCGATGCAGGCATAGACCCAGTACCACTCGATGCTGCGCGCCAGCAGAACCGCCGCGACCATCGGGAAAATCATTCCGGCCATGCTGAAGAAGGAGTCGGTAAACAGCAGACGCGCGCCGCGCTGGCGGCCTTCATACATATGGGTAATCAGGAACGTACCGATCGACATGGTGATCCCGCTGACCAGACCGAGCACGAACATGGCTGCGGAGAACAGGGCGATGCTGTGGCTCAGCATCAGGCCCGCCACGGCGGCAACCATCAGCACAAAGCCAAAGCGCAGCTGGGTTTTCAGCGGGACGATTTCCATCAGCCAGGCGTTCAGGAAGATAGAGATCAGGATCCCCGCGTTGAGGAAGGTGAAGGTGTTACTCATGCTGGAAACGGGCAGCTGGAAGTAGTCTGCGATATTTCCCATCACCATCCCGGTGACGATCACCAACGCGCCGGTCAGGGCGTAGGAGAAGAAGCTGATCCATGTGAGCTTGATGCGATTGCTGTTAGTCATGTCTGGCCTGTTCAGAAAAAGAAAAGCGCCCAAGGGGCGCTGAGAGCGGGCAGATTTTAGTCGTTAAAGTGATCTATTCCTATCTTTTAAGGGCAATGATCGTGTCATTGCAGTTTTTAGTGTGATCTAAATCACATTAATTGGCGGCATAACCAATCGTTTGCGTAGTAATAATTGTTTCAACTTCGTAAAATTAGGTAAAAGGCTGGTCTCCGTTCATACTGCTCTTTAGAATCAAGCCATTCGCTTTTTATACTGCGCTTTGTTAAGGAATTCTCATGCTCAAATCAACACTGGCGGCTGTCGCAGCTGTGTTTGCTCTTTCTGCCGTTTCCCCTGCTGCGCTGGCAGCCAAAGGGGACCCTCACGTACTGCTGACCACCTCTGCCGGGAATATTGAGCTGGAACTGAATAGCCAGAAAGCCCCTGTTTCCGTGAAAAACTTCCTCGACTACGTGAACAGTGGTTTCTATAACAACACCACTTTCCACCGCGTGATCCCAGGCTTCATGATTCAGGGTGGTGGCTTCAACGAGCAGATGCAGCAGAAACAGCCGAACCCGCCTATTAAAAACGAAGCGGACAACGGCCTGCTGAACAAGCGCGGCACCATCTCCATGGCGCGTACCGCGGACAAAGACAGTGCGACCAGTCAGTTCTTCCTGAACGTGGCGGATAACGCCTTCCTCGACCACGGCCAGCGTGACTTTGGCTATGCGGTTTTCGGTAAAATCGTGAAAGGCATGGACGTGGCCGACAAGATTTCTCAGGTGCCTACTCACGACGTCGGTCCGTATCAGAATGTGCCGTCAAAACCTGTCGTGATCCTCTCCGCAAAAGTTCTGCCGTAATTCTTCTCAACGCGGGCTTCTCCTGCCCGCGTGATGTCACCCTCCCTGCGAAAGCGCGTTTTGCTGCTTATACTTGTGGCAAACGGACTATTCAGGGAGGCGTTAAGTGAAAAAACTCACCGACAAGCAAAAATCCCGTCTCTGGGAGCAGCAGCGTAACGTCAATTTACAGGCCAGTTGTCTCCTTGAAAAAGGTAATGGTCCCTCAGAACCCCATATTGAGACGCTGGAGCTTGGGCCTTCCGCGCCCGGGTTGCCCCATCTGTGCCTTATTCATCGCCATTTGTACCGCAGCGAGATGAAGCGGGCAGGCGAGTTACGCACCGACGATATTTTTAAGGGCGACATTCCGTTCTGCCATTTCGAATACATCGAGAAGATGGGCAACGAGCTGATGGCGGCGCTGGAAAGCGAAAAGTATCTCGTGGGCCTTGAGAAAGCGGCGTTTGTTGACCGGGTTAGCCACTATTACTGCGAAATCAACATGCTGCATCCGTTTATGCGCGGCAACGGTATTGCCCAACGCGTTTTCTTCGAGCAGCTGGCGCTCCACGCGGGCTACTCGCTGGACTGGCGCGATATCGATCCCGACCAGTGGGTGGCGGCTAACCGAAGCGGCGCAACGGGAGATTTAACCGCGTTAAGCGCTATCTTTGCCAAAGTAGTGAGCGAAGCGCGGGAATCTGAGTAGAATAGGGCGGCATTTTTTTCGGGAGCCGCCATGATTCTGCTGATTGATAACTACGATTCCTTCACCTGGAACCTTTACCAGTATTTTTGTGAACTGGGTGCAGAGGTGGTTGTCCGCCGTAACGACGAGATCGGACTGGACGATATCGGGACGCTGGCTCCGCAGAAAATCGTGATTTCTCCGGGGCCGTGTACGCCGTCGGAATCGGGTATTTCTCTGGATGTTATCCAGCACTATGCCGGCAAGCTGCCAATCCTCGGCGTCTGTCTGGGCCATCAGGCGATTGCCCAGGCGTTTGGTGCCACCATCGTGCGCGCCGCGAAAGTGATGCACGGTAAAACTTCTCTGGTAACCCACACCGGTACCGGGGTATTCACAGGGCTCAATAATCCGTTAACCGTGACGCGATACCATTCCCTAGTGATTGACCCGTCTACGCTGCCCGACTGCTTTGAGGTGACCGCCAGGAGCGATACGCAGGAGATCATGGGCATTCGCCACCGCGAATGGGATCTCGAAGGCGTGCAGTTCCATCCGGAAAGCATCCTCAGCGAGCAGGGGCACGCGCTGCTGGCAAATTTCCTTAATCGCTGAATATCTGTTGCCTTGCTGTGATTTTTTATGCATATTTTGTGATTATATTTTCACAATAACTGTGACATAAAAATGGATGGTCATGACATGGCAACTGAACAACCAGCAATTACCCGCGCGACATTTGATGAAGTGATCCTGCCGATTTATGCACCGGCTGAGTTTATCCCGGTTAAGGGGAAAGGCAGCCGCGTCTGGGATCAGCAGGGTAAAGAGTATGTGGATTTCGCGGGCGGTATTGCGGTCACGGCGCTGGGTCATTGCCATCCCGCGCTGGTTGAGGCGCTGAAAACCCAGGGCGAAACCCTGTGGCATACCAGCAACGTGTTCACCAACGAACCGGCGCTGCGCCTGGGCCGCAAGATCATCGATGCGACCTTTGCCGAGCGTGTGCTGTTTATGAACTCCGGCACCGAAGCCAACGAAACTGCGTTTAAGCTGGCGCGCTACTACGCGACAACGCGCCACAGCCCGTACAAAACCAAAATCATCGCCTTCCACAATGCCTTCCACGGACGCTCCTTCTTTACCGTCTCCGTTGGCGGCCAGCCGAAGTATTCCGACGGGTTTGGCCCGAAACCGGCCGACATCGTCCACGTGCCGTTTAACGATCTGCACGCGGTGAAAGCGGTGATGGACGACCACACCTGCGCGGTGGTGGTCGAGCCGATTCAGGGGGAAGGCGGCGTGACCGCGGCAACCCTGGAATTCCTGAAAGGGCTGCGCGCGCTGTGCGACGAACATCAGGCGCTGCTGGTCTTTGATGAAGTGCAGTGCGGGATGGGGCGTACCGGCGATCTGTTCGCGTATATGCACTACGGCGTAACGCCGGATATTCTGACCAGCGCCAAAGCGCTTGGCGGTGGTTTCCCGGTGAGCGCGGTCCTGACGACGCAGGAGATCGCCTCCGCGTTCCACGTCGGTTCTCACGGTTCCACCTACGGCGGTAACCCGCTGGCGAGCGCCGTGGCGGGTGCCGCATTCGACATCATCAACACGCCAGAGGTGTTGAACAGCGTTAGCGCGAAGCGCGAGCTGTTCGTAAAACACCTGCAGAAGATTGATGAGCAGTACGACGTGTTCAGCGAGATCCGTGGGATGGGGCTGCTGATTGGCGCCGAGCTGAAGCCGCAGTACAAAGGCCGCGCGCGTGATTTCCTGCACGCCGCCGCGCACGAAGGTGTGATGGTGCTCAACGCCGGACCGGACGTGATGCGCTTTGCGCCGTCGCTGGTGGTAGAAGACAAAGACATCGAAGACGGGTTAACCCGCTTTGCCGCCGCGGTCGCGAAGATCGTTAAAGGCTAATACTCGGTTCGCTTTAACCTGCGGGTTAGCCAAATCCCGTGATGCGGACGCTGACGCCATGCCACCGACGAAATGGTGTGCATGGTGTTCAGATGCCCCAGAATGCGCTGCAAATGCTGCTCCAGGGTGCTCATTGGCCCGTGGGTCAACGTCTCCGGCGCTTCCAGAATGTTTGAGTCACCCGACTCGCCCGGCGCGTCATACTCCAGACGCTGCTGACACCTCTGCAACGCAATTTCACACGACTGCAAATAGCGCTGCGCCAGATCCGGCGTCAGCATCGTGTGCTCGCGCGCCAGCGTGGTCATGGCGTTAATGTGCTCGACGATAAACTGGCTGTGCGTCACCCAGAGCTTCATGTCTGCCAGATAGTGCGAGTTAAAGCCTGGCTCCTGCATCGCCTGGTTGAGCGAGTTAAACAGGGCGTTGTGCGCCTGGTTGACCTTCATCCGCTGATAGGCCAGCGGGGAGGGCTGCGGGTCGTCGCTCAGGATCAGGCGAATAGCCTGCTGGTCGGCTTCCAGCGCGTCGTGGGCGTTTTGCCTCAGCAGCCCGCTCTGCCACTGCGGCCACAGCCAGACCATTCCGCCAAAGGCAATCAGGCACCCGATCAGGGTATCAATCAGCCTGGCGACAATAAACTGTTCGCCGTTCAGCGTAAGCAACTGCAGGGTGTATACCGCCGTCACCGTAAAGCCCACCATCGCCCAGCCGTAGTTTTTGCGGATAATCAGGTAGCTCACCAGCGTAATCGCCAGCATCCCTGCCAGGGTATAGCCTTCCGGCACGTGGAAGTGCAGCGTCACGCCCGCGATGATCAGCCCGGCCATCGTTCCGCCGGCCCGATGCAGAATACGCACCCGCGTGGCGCCGTAGCCGTTCTGGGTGACAAACAGCACGGTCATTAAGATCCAGTACGGTTTCGGCAGGTGCAGCGCCATGCCCATCAGGCTGGCGGTACTGAGCATCACGCTGATCCTTGCGGCGTTGCGCAGGGCGGACGATTTAAGAGAAAGATAGCTTTTGAGCGCGGGCAATAGCGGCAGCCGTTTCTGCTTATCCGCCATCAGGTCGCGGGGATAAAGCGGGCGCTGCGTGCGCAACACGCGGGCAATGCGGCTGAAGTGCCAGGCGGCAAACTGGCCGACTGGGTTATCGGGATGCTGGCGGGCGATTTTCTCCAGCGCGCCCAGCTGCTTGTCCATGTTAAAGCGCGTCGGGTAGCGGTGGTAGAGAATATCGTCGGCCAGCACGCGCAGACGTGCGGACACAGTTTGTGCGTTCCAGCGGATCACCGCTTCGGCGTGGCTGCGCTCGACCAGCTTTTGCACCTCCTGCGGGTGGTGAAGGCTTACGGAGATGTGCTCCTGTAGATCCAGCCCGACCTGGAAGGTGCGCAGCAGCCGCTTGTACTCGTGGTTCTTGTTGGCGGCGAGCATATGCAGCTGCTGATAGCACTGGCTTATGAGATCCACTACCTTCTGCTGGCGCGTCAGCAGCGGCGGTAAGGATTTTTCCGGATC
The DNA here is from genome assembly GCF_008364625.2 of Enterobacter dykesii. Classification (NCBI taxonomy): domain Bacteria; kingdom Pseudomonadati; phylum Pseudomonadota; class Gammaproteobacteria; order Enterobacterales; family Enterobacteriaceae; genus Enterobacter; species Enterobacter dykesii. Next base: position 4,145,784 of record NZ_CP126604.1, on the reverse strand, counting down.
GGTATGCTGGGTGAGCAGGGTGTATTTGGCTTCGCAGTAATCCGCAAGCTGCACATAGAGCAGGCTCAGGGATTCACGCAGCGGCTGCTCCCGCCACAGCCAGAACCAAAACCAGTTAAACAGCCCGTACCATAATGTCCCCAGGGCGTAGATCAGCAGCGGCTCCCACACCGGCATGTTCCCGGCGAGGCTCAGCGTGAAAATGGCCGCAATCAGCGAAGCGGGAAGCAGGCGGGCATGCAGCGAACTGATTTCCGCCGTGACGCCAAGGGTCATCGCCAGCACGGTCAGGATCAGCGGCAGCGGGATATCCCGGGCAAGCAGAAGCTGCACGGCGAGGCTACACCCGGCAAACAGGCAGCCGCCGATAATCAGGCGTTTGAAAAAGCGCTTATGCGGCGTGTCAAGACCGGCAATATTGCAGCAGGCGGGCACGAGGGAGAACAGCAGACCTTGCTGAAGATGTCCGAGGATCAGGCCTATGGCCACAGGAAGACACAACACCAGCGTTTGTCGCAGTGCGTAGTTAACTTCCGGGTGATAGATCAGCCTGCGCCACATGGGGAGTAGAGACAAAAACGGCGTGACACCTTGCGATGGCACGCCGTTTAAGCGGAATTAACGCGTTCCGTAGACCACGATGGTTTTACCGTGGGCGGAGATCAGGTTTTGATCTTCCAGCATTTTCAGGATACGGCCCACTGTTTCACGGGAGCAACCGACGATCTGACCAATTTCCTGACGGGTAATTTTTATTTGCATGCCGTCCGGGTGGGTCATGGCGTCTGGCTGTTTCGCCAGGTTCAGCAGGGTTTGCGCGATACGGCCGGTAACGTCCAGGAAGGCGAGGTTACCCACTTTCTCTGACGTCACCTGCAGACGGCGCGCCATCTGGGAAGAAAGACGCATCAGGATGTCAGGGTTAACCTGAATCAGCTGACGGAACTTCTTGTAAGAAATTTCAGCCACTTCACATGCTGTCTTTGCACGAACCCAGGCGCTACGTTCCTGGCCCTCTTCAAACAGGCCCAGTTCACCGATGAAATCGCCCTGGTTCAGATAAGAAAGGATCATCTCTTTCCCTTCTTCATCTTTGATCAGCACTGCCACCGAGCCTTTAACGATGTAATACAACGTTTCCGCTTTTTCACCCTGGTGAATCAGCGTGCTCTTCGATGGGTACTTATGAATGTGGCAATGAGACAAGAACCATTCGAGAGTCGGGTCTGTTTGCGGTTTGCCAAGCACCATGCGCTGTTATCCTCTGTTATAAGCTGTCACCAGAGTCATCAGATGCATCCGGACTCTGGGGTTGCAATCGAATTCTTACCCATACCCTGGGAAGTCGGCTACCGTAACGTTTCGCAGCCAGTAAAGTTTGATGTCCTCTGCATACATGTGTAACGTCAATGTATTACTGTAGCATCCTGAGTGTTTTAGCATAGCTTTCGCCGCGTGTCTCCTGGTGTCTCGCTTCAGCATGATGCAGGTCGCCTTCCATTGCGAGAAATGTAACGCACGCGTAATCTGTCACCAAAAATGCAACGTTGGAGTTAATGAATATGCAAGCGCGCGTGAAATGGGTTGAAGGTTTAACGTTCCTGGGCGAGTCCGCGTCAGGACACCAGATTTTGATGGACGGTAACTCCGGCGATAAAGCGCCAAGCCCAATGGAAATGGTGCTGATGGCGGCAGGCGGATGCAGCGCGATTGACGTAGTGTCGATTCTGCAAAAAGGTCGTCATGACGTGACGGATTGTGAGGTTAAACTCACGTCAGAACGTCGCGAAGAGGCGCCACGCCTGTTCACCCATATTAACCTGCACTTTGTGGTCACCGGTAAAGAGCTGAAAGACGCGGCGGTCTCGCGTGCGGTGGACCTGTCTGCGGAGAAGTACTGCTCTGTGGCGTTAATGCTGGAGAAAGCGGTAAAAATCACGCATTCGTATGAAGTGATCGAGGCGTGATTGATGGGGCATCGTGCGTGTTGATGCCCTCACCCTAACCCTCTCCTACAGGGAGAGGGAACATGCTCACGCGATCTGTTTCCCTTCCATCAGTCGCTCCACCAGCGGCGTCATGATGAGCTCCATCGCCAGCCCCATTTTTCCGCCCGGCACGACTAACGTATTCATGTGCGAAATAAACGAGCCCTGCAGCATTGCCAGCAGCCACGGGTAATCAATGCCTGCGAGATTGCGGAAATGGATCACCACAAAGCTCTCATCCAGCGACGGGATGCTTTTAGCGGCAAACGGGTTTGAGGTGTCCACCGTCGGCACGCGCTGGAAGTTGATATGGGTGCGGGAAAACTGCGGCGTCAGGAAGTTAATGTAATCCTCCATGGAGCGCACCACGGAGTCCATCACTGCCTCTCGCGAATGGCCGCGCTCGCTCATGTCGCGGGTCAGCTTCTGGATCCACTCCAGGTTAACGATAGGGACCACGCCGACCAGCAGATCCACATGGCGCGCCACGTCGTGTTGAGGGGTGACCACGCCGCCGTGCAATCCCTCGTAAAACAGGACGTCGGTGGGTTCCGGCAGCGACTGCCACGGGGTAAAGGTTCCCGGTACCTGATTCCAGGGTACGGCTTCATCATAGGTGTGCAGATACTTGCGGGACTGCCCTTTGCCGCTCTTACCGTACTCTATAAAGGTTTGTTCCAGCAGGCCGAAGTCATTGGCTTCCGGGCCGAAGTAGCTGATGTGTTTACCCGAATCGCGCGCCTTACGAATGGCCATGTCCATCTCCGGACGCGTGTAGCGGTGAAAGCTGTCGCCTTCGACCTCCGCCGCGCGGAGATTCAGCTGGGCGAAAATCTTGCGAAATGCGAGGCTGGTGGTGGTGGTTCCCGCACCACTCGACCCCGTAACGGCAATAACCGGATGTCTGGCAGACATAGCAACTCCCTGACTGAAAAGGGTGGAAGATCAGCCGTGAAACGCGTTGCGGGGCATGATATTGACCGTCTCATGCAGTTCTGACCACACCAGCACCACGTCGCCGCTTTTCAGCTGGCGCTTAACATCGTTGACCTTTTGCTCAAGCGAGCGTTCCTGTTCACCATAATCGGTGCCTTCGCGTAATACAAAGCTTTCAATCAGATTATCGAGCGTAATGGGCGCCAGATCCTGCCAGGGAATAATCATTTTGCACCGTCCAGATAAGGGGTTAGCCAGTCAGGAATACGCGTCTCAAGCCACATTTTCGGGCGGCGCAGCGTGCCGCCGATAAACCCGACGTGGCCGCCATGCTCGGTCAACTGATAGTGAACGTTGTCGGGCAGGAATTCCTGAGCGGGGATCGAGTGATGATCCATAAACGGGTCATCTTTGGCATGAATAATCAGCGTTGGCTGCGTAATCTTGCTGAGCAGCGGCATGGCGCTGCACTGACGATAATAGTCAATCGCATCGGCGAAGCCGTGGATTTTCGCGGTGATCAGGTCGTCGAACTCGCGGATACGACGCACCTTTTTCAACTGGCGCAGGCTGACCGGCAGGGTATCCGGGTAGGCCTTCAGCTTACGCGCCGCGTTGGCCTTCAGAAGGTTGAGCAGGTAGCGCTGGTAGACGCGGGAAAAGCCTTTATCCATGTGGTAGCTGCACTGCTCAAGCATAAACGGCGCGGAGACAATGACGGCGGCATCCAGCGGGACGCTTTCACCCTCTTTAGCCAGCAGGCAGGCCAGCATATTTCCGCCCAGCGAGTAGCCTACGGCGGCCGTTGGCACGGTGCCATAATTTTCCCGCAGCCAGTGTAAAAACCACGTCCCGTCTTCGGTTTCACCCGAGTGATAAATGCGTTTCTGGCGATTCGGTTCACCGCTGCAGCCGCGAAAATGCATCACCACGCCGAGCCAGCCGCGCGCTTTTGCCGCCTCAATTAGCCCATGGGCATACGGGCTGTGCAGGCTGCCTTCCAGACCGTGGAAAACCACCAGACGCGGCTTATGGCGAGCCTGTTCAGGCGCTTCGCTCCAGGCGAGATCCAGAAAATCACCGTCTGGCAGGTCAAGCCGTTGCCAGTGCGGGGTGAACTGAACCTTGCGGCGGATCAGTCGCGGCAGCATGGTCTGCAAATGGGGATTGGCCACGCCGCGCATAGGCACGAACTCAGTGCTGCCTTCGGCCGCAATGTCGAAGTCTGATGGAATGATTTGGGTCATAAGCGCGATGCTGATTCTTGTCGGAAATTTACGATACTTTCCGAATTGTACCCCGTTTAAGCTGGATTTCCGAACCCGGTACGGATTCTGTTCTTCAAACTAAACAGGTCAGTCAGCCTGCAGCATCGCTTCCAGCTGTTCCTGCGCGTCCAGCCACGCCATCTCGCACTCTTCGAGCCTGGATTTGGTCTTCGCCTGGGTTTGCAGGCAGTCCGTCAGCTCAGCCTTGCGGCTCTGGTCATACAGGCCGCTGTCGCCGAGCTTCTCTTCAACGATAGCCAGCGTGGCGTTGAGTTTTTCCATCTCTTTTTCGAGACGGGTAATCTCTTTACGCAGCGGCTGCGTCTGGGTGCGCAGCTCCGCTTCACGACGCTTCTGGTCTTTACGCGCCTGCGCGCTGTTGGCGTTATCTTTCGCGGACTCTTCCGGCTGGTTTTCCTGCTTCTGCACGTCCGTCAGCCACTGCTGGTAGTCTTCCAGATCGCCGTCGAACGGTTCGACTTTGCCGCCGTGCACTAAATAGAGATCGTCCGTGGTGGAGCGGATCAGGTGACGGTCGTGCGAAACCACCACCAGCGCGCCCTCGAACTCAATCAGCGCTTCGGTCAGCGCCTGACGCATGTCGAGATCCAGGTGGTTGGTCGGTTCATCGAGCAGCAGCAGGTTCGGGCGCTGCCAGACGATCAGCGCCAGCACCAGACGGGCCTTTTCGCCGCCGGAGAAGCGCTCGGTGTTTTCAGTCACCTTATCGCCCTGGAAGCCGAAGCCGCCGAGATAGTCGCGCAGCTTCTGCTCCATCTCCTGCGGCGCCAGACGCGCGAGGTGCTGAATCGGCGATTCATCCGCGCGTAAAAATTCCAGCTGATGCTGGGCGAAGTAACCCAGCTTGATGCCCTTCGCCAGGCCAATTTCACCGCTGACCGGGTTAAGCTCGCCCGCCAGCAGTTTGATCAGCGTCGATTTACCGGCACCGTTGCGCCCAAGTAAACCGATACGGGAACCCGGCACCAGGTTGAGCTTGATGGAGTCGAGAATAATGCGGTCGGCATAGCCCGCGCTGACCTTCTCCATCTTCAGCAGCGGGTTCGGCAGGCTTTCCGGCTCGCGGAAGCTGAAGTGGAACGGGTTATCCACGTGCGCCGGGGCAATCATCTCCATGCGTTCCAGCATCTTGATGCGGCTCTGGGCCTGCTTGGCTTTTGAGGCTTTGGCCTTAAAGCGATCCACAAAGCTCTGCAGGTGCGCCACGCGCTGCTGCTGGCTTTCGTACATGGACTGCTGCTGGGCGAGACGCGTCGCGCGCTGGCGCTCGAAGGAGCTGTAGTTGCCGGTGTACTCGAACATCGTTTGCTGTTCGATATGGATGATTTTATCCACCACCGGGTCAAGGAAGTCGCGGTCGTGGGAGATCAGAATCAGAGTGCCCTGATAGCTCTTGAGCCACTTCTCCAGCCAAATAACCGCATCGAGATCGAGGTGGTTGGTCGGTTCGTCGAGCAACAGCAGGTCAGAGCGGCAGATCAGCGCCTGCGCCAGGTTAAGACGCATACGCCAGCCGCCGGAGAAGTCGCTGACCGGGCGTTCCAGCTGTTCGTTGCTGAAGCCCAGGCCGTGCAGCAGGCTGGAGGCGCGGGAGCGAATGGTCCAGGCGTCGATGGCGTCCAGCTTGCCGTGAACGGTGGCGATGGCGTGACCGTCGTTGCGCTCGTTAGCAGAATGAAGTTCCGCTTCCAGCTTGCGGTATTCACGGTCGCCGTCGATAACATAGTCGAGTGCCGGTTCGCTCAGCGCAGGCGTCTCCTGGTTTACCCAGGCGAGCTGCCAGTTTCCCGGGAAGGTAAAGTTACCGCCATCCGCACTTATCTCGTTTTTCAGCAGCGCCAGCAGGGTGGATTTACCGCAGCCGTTTTTGCCGACCAGACCCACTTTTTGGCCTGGGTTGATGGTAGCAGTGGCGTTATCCAGCAGGACGCGCACGCCGCGACGAATTTGTAACGAGGAGAAAACAATCATAGAAGCGCCGTATGTTCCGACTATGTTAATTTGTCATTATGATAATGTAAGGTGTGGGCCATTTTCCGCACCGGGCCGCCATGGTAGCCCAAAACAACGACGATACACAAAAACAGAAACAAGACCGGGAGGGGAATGATGTCTCAGACAGCAAAAGTGCTGCTGCTGTATGCCCATCCGGAATCTCAGGACTCGGTGGCAAACCGGGTACTGCTTAAGCCGGCCACACAGCTCAGTAACGTGACGGTGCACGATCTCTACGCGCACTATCCTGATTTCTTTATTGATATCCCTTACGAGCAGGAGCTGCTGCGTCAGCATGACGTGATTGTGTTCCAGCATCCGCTTTATACCTATAGCTGTCCGGCGCTGCTCAAAGAGTGGCTGGACCGCGTGCTGAGCCGGGGCTTCTCCAGCGGGGTGGGGGGCAACCAGCTGGCGGGAAAGTACTGGCGTAGTGTGATTACGACCGGTGAACCTGAAAGCGCTTACCGTCACGACGGGCTGAACCGCTATCCGATGAGCGATATCCTCAGGCCATTCGAACTGACGGCGGCGATGTGCCGTATGCACTGGATGAGCCCGATTATTGTCTACTGGGCGCGGCGTCAGGATCCGAAAGAACTGGCAAGCCACGCCAGAGCCTACGGTGAATGGCTGGCGTCACCGATTCCGGCAGGAGGTCGTTAATGGAAGGATCGAATTTGCTCCTCGCCGGGGTGCTGTTTTTATTTGCGGCCGTCGTCGCGGTACCGCTTGCTGCACGCATTGGTATCGGTGCGGTATTGGGTTATCTGCTGGCGGGGATCGCAATTGGTCCCTGGGGGCTGGGATTCATCAGCGATGTCGATGAGATTCTCCATTTCTCCGAGCTGGGCGTGGTGTTCCTGATGTTCATCATCGGCCTTGAGCTGAATCCTTCGAAATTGTGGCAGCTTAGACGCTCTATCTTTGGCGTGGGCGCCGCGCAGGTGTTGTTCAGCGCCGCGATTCTGGGTGGCCTGTTAATGCTGACGAATTTCTCCTGGCAAGCGGCGGTGATAGGCGGAATCGGCCTTGCAATGTCGTCGACGGCAATGGCGCTGCAGCTGATGCGCGATAAAGGGATGAACCGTAACGAAGCCGGTCAGCTGGGTTTCTCGGTGCTGCTGTTCCAGGATTTGGCGGTGATCCCGGCGCTGGCGCTGGTGCCGCTGCTGGCGGGCTCCGGGGACGATCATTTCGACTGGGCTAAAATCGCCATGAAGGTGCTGGCCTTCGCGGGCATGCTGATCGGCGGTCGTTTCCTGCTACGTCCCGTGTTCCGCTTTATTGCCGCGTCGGGCGTTCGCGAGGTGTTTACCGCCGCGACGCTGCTGCTGGTGCTGGGATCGGCGTTGTTTATGGACGCGCTGGGTCTGTCGATGGCGCTCGGGACCTTTATCGCCGGGGTGCTGCTGGCGGAGAGCGAGTATCGGCACGAGCTGGAAATTGCCATCGATCCCTTCAAAGGGCTGCTGTTAGGCCTGTTCTTTATTTCTGTGGGGATGGCGCTCAACCTTGGCGTACTCTACACCCATCTGCTGTGGGTGATAGTGAGCGTCGCCATCCTGGTGGCGGTGAAGATGCTGGTGCTGTACGTCATGTCACGTATCTATGGGCTGCGCAGTTCGGAACGCATGCAGTTTGCCAGCGTGTTAAGTCAGGGGGGCGAGTTCGCGTTTGTGCTGTTCTCTACCGCCTCCTCTCAGAAGCTGTTTAAAGACGATCAGATGGCGCTTTTGCTGGTGACGGTCACGCTGTCTATGATGACCACGCCGCTGCTGATGAAGCTAGTGGATAAACTGCTGTCGCGCCGCCTGAACCCGGCAGATGATGAAGACGAAGCGCCGTGGGTGGAAGACGACAAGCCGCAGGTGATTGTGGTGGGCTTTGGCCGATTCGGACAGGTTATCGGGCGTTTGCTGATGGCGAACAAAATGCGCATTACGGTACTGGAGCGTGATATCAGCGCGGTCAACCTGATGCGCAAATATGGCTATAAGGTTTACTACGGCGATGCGACCCAGCTCGAGCTGCTGCGCTCGGCGGGGGCCGAAGCGGCAGAGTCCATAGTGATTACCTGTAACGATCCGGAAGACACGATGAAGCTAGTGGATCTGTGCCAGCAGCATTTCCCGCATCTGCATATTCTGGCGCGTGCGCGGGGACGTGTTGAAGCTCACGAATTGTTGCAGGCGGGTGTGAAACACTTCTCCCGTGAGACGTTCTCCAGTGCGCTGGAGCTGGGCCGTAAGGCGCTGATCTCGCTCGGCATGCATCCGCATCAGGCGCAGCGCGCCCAGATGCACTTCCGCCGGCTGGATATGCGGATGTTGCGCGAGCTGATGCCGGTACATACCGATACGGCGCAGATCTCCCGCGTGCGGGAAGCGCGTCGCGAGCTGGAGGAAATCTTCCAGCGAGAGATGCAACAGGAACGGCGCCAGCTTGATGGCTGGGATGAATTTGAATAAAGGGTAAAGAAAGATGGCTGTACGTAAACGCTTTATCGCGGGTGCAAAATGCCCGACCTGCCAGGCGCAAGATACCCTGGCGATGTGGCGGGAAAATAATGTTGATGTTGTTGAGTGTGTTAAGTGCGGTCACCAGATGCGTGAGGCCGATAAAGAGGCCCGCGATCACGTTCGCAAAGAAGAGCAAGTTATCGGGATTTTTCATCCGGACTAGCGATATGCCCTGAGTTTTTTTAAGCTAAAGGGTACACGGGTGCAGATTTCCGCTACAATCTGCGCCAGCAATTTTCCCACGCTCAGGAGATATCATGAAAGTAGCAAAAGACCTGGTGGTCAGCCTGGCCTATCAGGTACGTACAGAAGACGGTGTGTTGGTTGATGAGTCTCCGGTGAGTGCGCCGCTTGACTACCTGCATGGTCACGGTTCCCTGATTTCCGGCCTGGAAAACGCGCTGGAAGGTCATGAAGTTGGCGACAAATTTGACGTTGCTGTAGGCGCGAACGACGCTTACGGTCAGTATGACGACAACCTGGTTCAGCGCGTTCCTAAAGACGTGTTCATGGGCGTTGACGAGCTGCAGGTTGGCATGCGCTTCCTGGCTGAAACTGACCAGGGCCCGGTACCTGTTGAAATCACCGAAGTGGAAGACGACCATGTCGTGGTTGACGGTAACCACATGCTGGCTGGCCAGAACCTGAAGTTCAACGTAGAAGTCGTTGCGATCCGTGAAGCGACCGAAGAAGAGCTGGCTCATGGCCACGTTCACGGTGCGCACGGTCATGACCATGATCACGGCCACGACGGCTGCTGCGGTGGTCATGGCCACGATCACGACCATGGTCACGACCACGGTAAAGGTGGTTGCGGTAACGGCGGCTGCGGTTGCCACTAATTCCGTCATGCGGAAAATAAAAAAGCGGGATAATAATCCCGCTTTTTTTACGCCTCAATAATGAGGAGGTGGCGTCTCTTCTGACTGAGAGGCAATGTTTGACGGCTGCGTGGCCTTCAGCTTTTCCGTCAGCAGGCGCATATGATCCCGCAGTTTTGCCATTTCGAGCTCATGTGCGGTCACGGTCTGGTTTAGCTCTTCGATGGTGATGTCCTGAAAAGCCAGGCGGCTTTCCAGCTCAGCCATTCTCGCTTCTATTGCTGTATCCTTCATCATTCACCTCGTTTATTTCAGATTCGCCATAATGGCCCTGCGGCGGCGCAGTTTAACTGAGTTTATCCTTAAGTACAGTCTGCATCCCTTTGGCAGGAAACTTATTTAAACAAAAATAGTCTGAAAAGTGGCGAGAATTGGAAGTGTCTGTCTGTAGATTTCTTCCGCAACGTTTTATAGTACGTAACTCATTTACGTTTAACGCTGGGGTGAGAGTCCCCAGGCCCTGGAGATATGGATGAAATCACTGTTTAAAGTAACGCTGCTGGCGACGACGATGGCTGTTGCGCTGAACGCGCCGCTGTCATTCGCTGCTGATACTGCTGCGAAGCCTGCTGCCACTGCAGACAGCAAAGCGGCGTTCAAAAATGACGACCAGAAATCCGCCTATGCACTGGGCGCATCTCTGGGCCGTTACATGGAAAACTCTCTGAAAGAACAAGAGAAACTGGGCATCAAACTGGATAAAGCTCAGCTGATAGCGGGCGTTCAGGACGCATTTGCAGATAAGAGCAAGCTGTCTGACCAGGAAATTGAACAGACTCTGCAGGCGTTCGAAGCGCGCGTGAAGGGTGCCGCGCAGACCAAGATGGACGCGGACGCGAAAGACAACGAAGCGAAAGGCAAAGCCTACCGCGACACCTTTGCCAAAGAGAAGGGTGTGAAAACCTCTTCTACCGGCCTGGTGTACAAAGTTGAGAAAGAAGGCACCGGCGATGCGCCTAAAGACAGCGACACCGTTGTTGTGAACTACAAAGGTACGCTGATCGACGGTAAAGAGTTCGATAACTCTTACACCCGCGGTGAGCCGCTCTCCTTCCGTCTGGATGGTGTGATCCCGGGCTGGACTGAAGGCCTGAAAAACATCAAGAAAGGCGGCAAGATCAAGATGGTTATCCCACCGGATCTGGCCTATGGCAAAACCGGCGTTCCGGGTATCCCTGCTAACTCTACGCTGGTCTTTGACGTAGAGCTGCTGGATATCAAACCGGCACCGAAAGCGGATGCGAAAGCAGACGCACCGGCTGACGATAAAGCCGCTGCTGCTAAGAAGTAATGTTGAAAAAAAACCGCCGCCTTTAAGGCGGCGGTTTTTTTATTGTGGGGCAGATATAATTAACACTGGAAAGCGCTACGCACGCTGTATTAATTTAGTTGTCCGTGTAGATAATGAGCCTGCCCTGAAAACCTAACGACAGGCTCCTGAAAAGGAGTGTTTTTTTCATGTCCAGGTCGCTTTTAACCAACGAAACCAGTGAACTTGATTTGCTGGATCAACGTCCTTTCGATCAGACCGACTTCGATATTCTGAAATCCTACGAAGCGGTAGTGGACGGGTTAGCGATGCTCATTGGCTCCCACTGCGAAATCGTATTGCACTCCCTGCAAGATCTGAAGTGTTCCGCCATCCGCATTGCGAATGGTGAGCATACTGGCCGTAAAATTGGTTCGCCAATTACCGACCTTGCATTGCGTATGCTGCATGACATGACCGGCGCGGACAGCAGCGTCTCAAAATGCTATTTCACCCGCGCCAAAAGCGGCGTGCTGATGAAGTCAGAAACCATCGCGATTCGAAACCGCGAGCATCGTGTTATTGGGCTGCTGTGCATCAACATGAACCTTGATGTGCCATTCTCGCAAATCATGAGCACCTTTATTCCGCCAGAAACGCCGGACGTTGGCTCTTCTGTTAACTTTGCCTCCTCCGTTGAAGATCTGGTGACCCAGACGCTTGAGTTTACGATTGAAGAGGTGAATGCCGATCGCAACGTCTCGAACAACGCCAAGAATCGTCAGATCGTGCTCAATCTTTATGAAAAAGGGATTTTTGATATTAAAGACGCCATCAACCAGGTGGCCGATCGTCTGAACATCTCCAAGCACACGGTCTACCTCTATATTCGCCAGTTCAAAAGCGGCGATTTCCTGGGACAAGACAAGTAATGCGTTTTGCTTTAATGGTGACAGGCCCGGCGTACGGCACTCAGCAGGCCAGCAGCGCGCTGCAGTTTGCGCATGCGCTACTGACGGCCGGACACGAGCTGGCGAGCGTCTTCTTCTATCGGGAAGGGGTGTATAACGCGAATCAGTTTACGTCACCGGCGAGCGACGAGTTCGATCTGGTGCGCGCCTGGCAGGCATTAAACGAAAAGCAGGGCGTAGAACTGCACATCTGCGTGGCGGCGGCACTGCGCCGTGGCGTGACCGATGCAACCGAAGCCGCGCGTCTTGGTTTATCGGGTTCTAACCTGCAGCCCGGCTTTTCGTTAAGTGGCCTGGGCGCGCTGGCACAGGCGGCGTTAACCTGCGACAGAGTGGTGCAATTCTAATGAAGCGTGTCGCGTTTGTTTTTTCCTCCGCACCGCACGGCAATGCGTCCGGCAGAGAAGGGCTGGATGCGCTGCTCGCGACCTCAGCATTGACCGAAGATATCGGTGTCTTCTTTTTGAGCGACGGCGTATTCCAGCTTCTGGCGGGGCAACAGCCTCAGGCCATTCTGGCGCGTGATTACATCGCGACGTTCAAAGTATTACCGCTTTACGATATCGAAACCTTCTATGTCTGTGCCGACTCCCTGGCCGCGCGCGGTTTAAACGAGGCAACGCCTTTCGTGCTGGATGTGACAGTCCTGTCTTCTGCTGCATTGCGCGAACACCTTTCCCACTACGACACCGTTCTGACTTTCTGAGGCTGACATGCTCCATACTCTGAGCCATTCACCGTGGCAATGTGATATCGACGCGTTACTGAGTATGCTGCGCGAAGGTGATGACCTGCTGCTGATTCAGGATGGCGTGCTTGCCGCACTGGAAGGCAGTCGTTTCGTTGAAATTCTCACGAATGCCCCCATAACAGTCTCTGCGCTGAAGGACGATCTGGATGCGCGGGGTCTTTCTGGTCAAATTTCAGCCAAAATTGACGTGGTTGGCTATACTGATTTCGTCAATCTTACTGTGACGCACGCCAGTCAAATGAACTGGTGATTTGAGATCGCTGTATATTTCTTGACACCTTTTCGACGTAGCCCTAAAATTTCGCGTCCTCATATTGTATGAGGTCGTTTTATTACGTGTTTACGAAGCAAAAGCTAAAACCAGGAGCTATTTAATGGCAACAGTTAACCAGCTGGTACGCAAACCACGTGCACGCAAAGTTGCGAAAAGCAACGTGCCTGCGCTGGAAGCCTGCCCGCAGAAACGTGGCGTATGTACTCGTGTATATACCACCACTCCTAAAAAACCAAACTCCGCACTGCGTAAAGTATGCCGTGTGCGTTTGACTAACGGTTTCGAAGTGACTTCCTACATCGGTGGTGAAGGTCACAACCTGCAGGAGCACTCCGTGATCCTGATCCGTGGCGGTCGTGTTAAAGACCTTCCGGGTGTTCGTTACCACACCGTTCGTGGTGCGCTGGACTGCTCAGGTGTTAAAGACCGTAAGCAGGCTCGCTCCAAGTACGGCGTGAAGCGTCCTAAGGCTTAATGGTTCTCCGTTAAGTAAGGCCAAACTGATTTATCTTAATGTCACACTAAACTCTTTGAGTTTTGGACAATCCTGAATTAACAACGGAGTATTCCCATGCCACGTCGTCGCGTCATTGGTCAGCGTAAAATTCTTCCAGATCCGAAATTCGGATCAGAACTGCTGGCAAAATTTGTAAATATCCTGATGGTAGATGGTAAAAAATCTACTGCAGAAGCAATCGTATACAGCGCGCTTGAGACCCTGGCTCAGCGTTCTGGTAAAAATGAACTGGAAGCTTTCGAAGTCGCTCTCGACAACGTTCGCCCAACCGTAGAAGTTAAGTCCCGCCGCGTTGGTGGTTCTACTTATCAGGTTCCAGTTGAAGTTCGTCCGGTTCGTCGTAATGCTCTGGCAATGCGTTGGATCGTTGAAGCTGCTCGTAAACGCGGTGATAAATCCATGGCTCTGCGTCTGGCGAACGAACTTTCTGATGCTGCAGACAACAAAGGTACTGCAGTTAAGAAACGTGAAGACGTTCACCGTATGGCAGAAGCCAACAAGGCGTTCGCACACTACCGTTGGTAATCCCTTCGGAGTCTTAGTCACCAGGCGGGCGCTTCAGAGAAGCCGCCCGCTCTGGGTAACTTAACTGAACGCCTAAAGATATAAACGAGGAATCAAATGGCTCGTACAACACCCATCGCACGCTACCGTAACATCGGTATCAGTGCGCACATCGACGCCGGTAAAACCACTACTACCGAACGTATTCTGTTCTACACCGGTGTAAACCATAAAATCGGTGAAGTTCATGACGGCGCTGCCACCATGGACTGGATGGAACAGGAGCAGGAGCGTGGTATCACTATCACCTCCGCAGCGACTACTGCATTCTGGTCAGGTATGGCTAAGCAGTACGAACCGCATCGCGTAAACATCATCGACACCCCAGGGCACGTTGACTTCACCATCGAAGTAGAACGTTCCATGCGTGTTCTTGACGGCGCGGTAATGGTTTATTGCGCAGTTGGTGGTGTTCAGCCACAGTCTGAAACCGTATGGCGTCAGGCGAACAAATATAAAGTTCCACGCATCGCGTTCGTTAACAAAATGGACCGTATGGGTGCTAACTTCCTGAAAGTTGTTGGCCAGATCAAAACCCGTCTGGGCGCGAACCCTGTTCCGCTGCAGCTGGCAATTGGTGCTGAAGAAGGCTTCACCGGCGTTATCGACCTGGTGAAAATGAAAGCCATCAACTGGAACGATGCAGACCAGGGCGTTACCTTCGAATACGAAGATATCCCAGCTGCAATGCAGGACCTGGCTGACGAATGGCACCAGAACCTGATCGAATCCGCTGCTGAAGCTTCTGAAGAGCTGATGGAGAAATACCTGGGTGGTGAAGAACTGACTGAAGAAGAGATCAAAAAAGCTCTGCGTCAGCGCGTTCTGAACAACGAAATCATCCTGGTAACCTGTGGTTCTGCGTTCAAGAACAAAGGTGTTCAGGCGATGCTGGATGCGGTAGTTGACTACCTGCCATCCCCGGTTGACGTTCCTGCGATCAACGGCATCCTGGACGACGGTAAAGATACTCCGGCTGAGCGTCACGCAAGCGACGAAGAGCCATTCTCTGCACTGGCGTTCAAAATTGCTACCGACCCATTCGTGGGTAACCTGACCTTCTTCCGCGTTTACTCTGGTGTGGTTAACTCCGGTGACACCATCCTGAACTCCGTGAAAGCGGCGCGTGAACGTTTTGGCCGTATCGTACAGATGCACGCTAACAAACGTGAAGAGATCAAAGAAGTTCGCGCGGGCGACATCGCTGCAGCTATCGGTCTGAAAGACGTGACCACTGGTGACACCCTGTGTGACCCGGATCACCCGATCATTCTGGAGCGTATGGAATTCCCTGAGCCGGTAATCTCCATCGCAGTTGAACCAAAAACCAAAGCTGACCAGGAAAAAATGGGTCTGGCTCTGGGCCGTCTGGCGAAAGAAGACCCATCATTCCGCGTATGGACTGATGAAGAATCTAACCAGACCATCATCGCTGGTATGGGTGAACTGCACCTGGACATCATCGTTGACCGTATGAAGCGTGAATTCAACGTTGAAGCGAACGTGGGTAAACCTCAGGTTGCTTACCGCGAAGCGATTCGCGCGAAAGTTACCGATGTTGAAGGTAAACACGCTAAGCAGTCTGGTGGTCGCGGTCAGTACGGTCACGTTGTGATCGACATGTACCCACTGGAGCCGGGCTCTAACCCGAAAGGTTACGAGTTCATCAACGACATCAAAGGTGGTGTAATTCCTGGCGAATACATCCCAGCCGTTGATAAAGGCATCCAGGAACAGCTGAAAGCGGGCCCTCTGGCTGGCTATCCGGTTGTTGACATGGGTGTTCGTCTGCACTTCGGTTCTTACCACGACGTTGACTCCTCTGAACTGGCGTTTAAACTGGCTGCGTCTATTGCCTTTAAAGAAGGCTTTAAGAAAGCAAAACCAGTTCTGCTTGAGCCAATCATGAAGGTTGAAGTAGAAACTCCTGAAGAGAACACCGGTGACGTTATCGGTGACTTGAGCCGTCGTCGCGGTATGCTGCGTGGTCAGGAATCCGAAGTAACTGGCGTTAAGATCCACGCTGAAGTTCCGCTGTCTGAAATGTTCGGATATGCAACTCAGCTGCGTTCTCTGACCAAAGGTCGTGCATCATACACCATGGAATTCCTGAAGTATGATGATGCGCCTAACAACGTTGCTCAGGCCGTTATTGAAGCCCGTGGTAAGTAATCCACAGGATTAAAACCTAAGTCCCGTGCTCTCTCCACAGGGGAGAGCACTATAGTAAGGAATATAGCCGTGTCTAAAGAAAAATTTGAACGTACAAAACCGCACGTCAACGTTGGTACTATCGGCCACGTTGACCATGGTAAAACTACCCTGACTGCTGCAATCACTACCGTTCTGGCAAAAACCTACGGTGGTTCTGCTCGTGCATTCGACCAGATCGATAACGCACCAGAAGAAAAAGCTCGTGGTATCACCATCAACACTTCCCACGTTGAATATGACACCCCGACTCGCCACTACGCACACGTAGACTGCCCAGGCCACGCCGACTATGTTAAAAACATGATCACCGGTGCTGCGCAGATGGACGGCGCGATCCTGGTTGTTGCTGCGACTGACGGCCCAATGCCTCAGACTCGTGAGCACATCCTGCTGGGTCGTCAGGTAGGCGTTCCTTTCATCATCGTGTTCCTGAACAAATGCGACATGGTTGATGACGAAGAGCTGCTGGAACTGGTAGAGATGGAAGTTCGTGAACTGCTGTCTCAGTACGATTTCCCGGGCGACGATACCCCAATCGTTCGTGGTTCTGCTCTGAAAGCGCTGGAAGGCGAAGCTGAGTGGGAAGCGAAAATCATCGAACTGGCTGGCTTCCTGGATTCTTACATCCCAGAACCAGAGCGTGCGATTGACAAGCCATTCCTGCTGCCAATCGAAGACGTATTCTCCATCTCCGGTCGTGGTACCGTTGTTACCGGTCGTGTAGAGCGCGGTATCATCAAAGTTGGCGAAGAAGTTGAAATCGTTGGTATCAAAGAGACTGCTAAGTCTACCTGTACTGGCGTTGAAATGTTCCGCAAACTGCTGGACGAAGGCCGTGCTGGTGAGAACGTTGGTGTTCTGCTGCGTGGTATCAAACGTGAAGAAATCGAACGTGGTCAGGTTCTGGCGAAGCCAGGCTCAATCAAGCCACACACCAAGTTCGAATCTGAAGTGTACATCCTGTCCAAAGACGAAGGCGGCCGTCATACTCCGTTCTTCAAAGGCTACCGTCCACAGTTCTACTTCCGTACAACTGACGTGACCGGTACCATCGAACTGCCAGAAGGCGTTGAGATGGTAATGCCAGGCGACAACATCAAGATGGTTGTGACTCTGATCCACCCAATCGCGATGGATGACGGTCTGCGTTTCGCAATCCGTGAAGGCGGCCGTACCGTTGGCGCGGGCGTTGTTGCTAAAGTTCTGGGCTAATTAATTATCCCCGAATAAAAAAAGGACGCTTCGGCGTCCTTTTTTGTTTTCTGCCGCTCAGGCATTGTCACAAAATTACGCATTCTTTGCCTGCTCCCGCCCCGTATTGTGGCGTTTGTGCTATTGTAATCATAACCATTCTCACTTACACTTTGCGCATAATTTGAACGGGAGTCTCTATGTACGTTTGTTTATGTAATGGTGTAAGCGACAAGAAAATACGTCAGGCCGTTCGTCAGTTTCAGCCTCAGTCATTTCAGCAGCTACGCAAATTTGTTCCAGTGGGAAATCAATGCGGTAAATGTGTACGTGCTGCGCGAGAGATCATGCAGGACGAATTGATGCAGATCCCGGAATACAAAGAGATCGCGTAAGCGCCCATCTTTTTTTTGACATCCCTGTAGCCCGATCTACGCTTCAATGAGTGGAAGCGGAGGGACTATATAATGAAAGGTGATGTTAAAATCATAAGTTATCTCAATAAATTATTGGGAAATGAGCTTGTCGCAATTAACCAGTACTTTCTTCACGCGAGAATGTTCAAAAACTGGGGGCTTAAACGTCTGAACGACGTTGAGTACCATGAATCGATCGATGAAATGAAGCACGCTGATAAATATATCGAGCGTATTTTATTCCTTGAAGGCATTCCAAACCTGCAGGATCTTGGAAAGCTGGGCATCGGAGAAGATGTCGAAGAGATGCTGCGTTCCGACCTCAGGCTGGAACTTGAAGGTGCCAAAGATCTCCGTGAAGCCATTGCCTATGCCGACAGCGTACATGACTACGTCAGTCGCGATATGATGATTCAGATCCTGGCCGATGAAGAAGGTCATATTGACTGGCTGGAAACGGAGCTGGATCTGATTGCTAAAATCGGTCTGCAGAACTACCTTCAGTCGCAGATTAAAGTGGAAGAGTAACCACCGTCTTCCAGCCTACGCATAAACCCGCTGCTGCCAGAAATGGCCCAAAAGGCAGTGGGTTTTTTAATGCTCCCTTATCGCCGGGGAGTAACGAAAACACAAGAATGCAAAGTAGCGCCATAAGCGCAGCGAGTAACGCCAGCGCAGGCAACATGCACCAGCCATGCCACGCACCAAGCGCCGCCAGGTATTTTACATCACCATATCCCATCCCTTCACGCCGGCAGATAAACCGATATCCCCAGTAAATAACGGCAAAGCTGATATATCCAGCCATCGCACCTACCACGGCACTCGGCAGAAAATCAGGTTGGACGCAGAGCTGAAAGAGCAGGCCCGCCCATAGCAGCGGGCAAAGAAATTTATCAGGAAGCAGTCCGTAGCGAATATCTGCACGGACCAGAAAGGCAGTCAGCGAAAAATAGACCAGCAAAAAGGGGAGGGTGGTTAACATGGAAAAGGCCTCAAAAGGGTTTGAGCGCATCCTCGCTATGATCGGCCTGGTCGGCAATCTACAAAAACGACAATTGCGTAGGGGCTCGAGACAAAGTATTGGGAAGGGATACATTGCGTAAAAAGTTGCGCGCCCTTACGCATACTGCGCCTCTGGCGCTTAATTTCTAAACGGCACTTGCGTCTTGTCCAGATTTACGTATAATGCGCGGGCTTGTCGTAATTGACGGCGGGTTCAATCAGAACCAGAGTAGCTCATTTTGTTACTCAACAATGCTCCCAATTGGGGAGCTACGTAAGAACGGTTACACTCTCCCATCAATCGTAATGGGTTTGAGGAGTAATCATTTTCGTTTATAAAATAATTGGAGCTCTGGTCTCATGCAGAACCAAAGAATCCGTATCCGCCTTAAAGCGTTTGATCATCGTCTGATCGATCAATCAACCGCGGAAATCGTCGAGACTGCTAAGCGCACTGGTGCGCAAGTCCGTGGTCCGATCCCGCTGCCGACCCGCAAAGAGCGCTTCACCGTTCTGATCTCTCCGCACGTCAACAAAGACGCGCGTGATCAGTACGAAATCCGCACTCACAAGCGTCTGGTTGACATCGTTGAGCCAACTGAGAAAACCGTTGATGCTCTGATGCGTCTGGATCTGGCTGCCGGTGTAGACGTGCAGATCAGCCTGGGTTAATCAGGTCATCGAGCGATTGAGAGGTTGATACAATGATTGGTTTAGTCGGTAAAAAAGTGGGCATGACCCGCATCTTCACTGAAGATGGCGTTTCAATCCCAGTAACCGTAATCGAAGTTGAAGCAAACCGCGTTACCCAGGTTAAAGATCTGGCTAACGATGGCTACCGCGCTGTTCAGGTGACCACTGGTGCTAAAAAAGCTAACCGTGTAACCAAACCAGAAGCGGGTCACTTCGCTAAAGCTGGCGTAGAAGCTGGCCGTGGTCTGTGGGAATTCCGTCTTGCTGAAGGCGAAGAGTTCACCGTAGGTCAGGACATTAGCGTTGAGCTGTTTGCTGACGTTAAAAAAGTTGACGTAACCGGTACCTCTAAAGGTAAAGGTTTTGCTGGTACCGTTAAGCGCTGGAACTTCCGTACCCAGGACGCTACCCACGGTAACTCCTTGTCTCACCGCGTTCCGGGTTCTATCGGTCAGAACCAGACTCCGGGCAAAGTGTTCAAAGGCAAGAAAATGGCAGGTCAGCTGGGTAACGAACGTGTGACCGTTCAGAGCCTGGACGTAGTACGTGTTGACGCTGAGCGCAACCTGCTGCTGGTTAAAGGTGCAGTTCCGGGTGCAACCGGTAGCGACCTGATCGTTAAACCAGCTGTGAAGGCGTAAGGGGATAGCAATGGAATTAGTATTGAAAGACGCGCAGAGCGCGCTGACTGTTTCCGAAACTACCTTCGGTCGTGATTTCAACGAAGCGCTGGTTCACCAGGTTGTTGTTGCTTATGCAGCTGGTGCTCGTCAGGGTACTCGTGCTCAGAAGACTCGTGCTGAAGTAACTGGTTCTGGCAAAAAGCCATGGCGCCAGAAAGGTACCGGCCGTGCGCGTTCAGGTTCTATCAAGAGCCCGATCTGGCGTTCAGGTGGCGTGACCTTCGCTGCGCGTCCACAGGACCACAGTCAAAAAGTTAACAAAAAGATGTACCGCGGCGCGCTGAAAAGCATCCTGTCCGAACTGGTACGTCAGGATCGTCTGATCGTTGTCGAGAAGTTCTCTGTTGAAGCGCCTAAAACTAAGCTGCTGGCACAGAAACTGAAAGACATGGCTCTGGAAGATGTGCTGATCATCACCGGTGAGCTGGACGAGAACCTGTTCCTGGCCGCACGTAACCTGCACAAGGTTGACGTACGCGATGCGACTGGTATCGACCCGGTTAGCCTGATCGCCTTCGACAAAGTCGTAATGACTGCTGATGCTGTTAAGCAAGTTGAGGAGATGCTGGCATGATTCGTGAAGAACGTCTGCTGAAGGTGCTTCGCGCACCGCACGTTTCTGAAAAAGCGTCTACTGCGATGGAAAAAACAAACACCATCGTTCTCAAAGTTGCTAAAGACGCGACCAAAGCAGAGATCAAAGCTGCTGTGCAGAAACTGTTTGAAGTCGAAGTCGAAGTCGTTAACACCCTGGTAGTTAAAGGGAAAGTTAAACGTCACGGACAGCGTATCGGTCGTCGTAGCGACTGGAAAAAAGCTTACGTCACCCTGAAAGAAGGCCAGAATCTGGACTTCGTTGGCGGCGCTGAGTAAGTCGGAGGAGTAATACAATGGCAGTTGTTAAATGTAAACCGACATCTCCGGGTCGTCGCCACGTAGTTAAAGTGGTTAACCCTGAGCTGCACAAGGGCAAACCTTTTGCTCCGTTGCTGGAAAAAAACAGCAAATCCGGTGGTCGTAACAACAATGGCCGTATCACCACTCGTCACATCGGTGGTGGCCACAAGCAGGCTTATCGTATTGTTGACTTCAAACGCAACAAAGACGGTATCCCAGCAGTTGTTGAACGTCTTGAGTACGATCCGAACCGTTCCGCGAACATCGCGCTGGTTCTGTACAAAGACGGCGAACGCCGTTACATCCTGGCCCCTAAAGGCCTGAAAGCTGGCGACCAGATTCAGTCTGGCGTTGATGCTGCAATCAAAGCAGGCAACACCCTGCCGATGCGCAATATCCCGGTTGGTTCTACCGTTCATAACGTAGAAATGAAACCAGGTAAAGGCGGTCAGCTGGCACGTTCCGCTGGTACTTACGTTCAGATCGTTGCTCGTGATGGTGCTTATGTCACCCTGCGTCTGCGTTCTGGTGAAATGCGTAAAGTCGAAGCAGACTGCCGCGCTACTCTGGGCGAAGTTGGCAATGCTGAGCATATGCTGCGCGTTCTGGGTAAAGCAGGTGCTGCACGCTGGCGTGGTGTTCGTCCTACCGTTCGCGGTACTGCGATGAACCCAGTCGACCACCCACATGGTGGTGGTGAAGGTCGTAACTTTGGTAAGCACCCGGTAACTCCGTGGGGCGTTCAGACCAAAGGTAAGAAGACCCGCAGCAACAAGCGTACTGATAAATTTATCGTACGTCGCCGTAGCAAATAATTTTAGAGGATAAGCCATGCCACGTTCTCTCAAGAAAGGTCCTTTTATTGACCTGCACTTGCTGAAGAAGGTAGAGAAAGCGGTGGAAAGCGGAGACAAGAAGCCCCTGCGCACTTGGTCCCGTCGTTCAACGATCTTTCCTAACATGATCGGTTTGACCATCGCTGTCCATAATGGTCGTCAGCACGTTCCAGTCTTTGTTACCGACGAAATGGTTGGTCACAAACTGGGTGAATTCGCACCGACTCGTACTTATCGCGGCCACGCTGCTGATAAAAAAGCGAAGAAGAAATAAGGTAGGAGGAAGAGATGGAAACTTTAGCTCAACATCGCCATGCTCGTTCTTCTGCTCAGAAGGTTCGCCTTGTTGCTGACCTGATTCGCGGTAAGAAAGTGTCGCAGGCCCTGGACATCCTGACCTATACCAACAAGAAAGCTGCGGTATTGGTCAAGAAAGTACTGGAATCTGCCATTGCTAACGCTGAACACAACGATGGCGCTGACATCGACGATCTGAAAGTCGCGAAAATTTTCGTAGATGAAGGCCCAAGCATGAAGCGCATTATGCCGCGTGCGAAAGGTCGTGCAGATCGCATCCTGAAGCGCACCAGCCACATTACTGTGGTTGTGTCCGATCGCTGAGACTCTGGAGACTAGCAATGGGTCAGAAAGTACATCCTAATGGTATTCGCCTGGGTATTGTAAAACCATGGAACTCTACCTGGTTTGCGAACACCAAAGAATTCGCTGACAACCTGGACAGCGATTTTAAAGTACGTCAGTACCTGACTAAGGAACTGGCTAAAGCGTCTGTATCTCGTATCGTTATCGAGCGTCCAGCGAAGAGCATCCGTGTGACTATTCACACTGCTCGTCCTGGCATCGTTATCGGTAAGAAAGGCGAAGACGTAGAAAAACTGCGCAAGGTCGTGGCGGATATCGCTGGCGTTCCTGCACAGATCAATATCGCTGAAGTTCGTAAGCCTGAACTGGACGCTAAATTGGTTGCTGACAGCATCACTTCACAGCTGGAACGTCGTGTTATGTTCCGTCGTGCTATGAAGCGTGCTGTACAGAACGCAATGCGTCTGGGCGCTAAAGGTATCAAAGTTGAAGTTAGCGGCCGTCTGGGCGGCGCGGAAATCGCACGTACCGAATGGTACCGCGAAGGTCGCGTACCGCTGCACACTCTGCGTGCTGACATCGACTACAACACCTCTGAAGCGCACACCACTTACGGTGTAATCGGCGTTAAGGTATGGATCTTCAAAGGTGAGATCCTGGGTGGTATGGCTGCTGTTGAACAACCGGAAAAACCGGCTGCTCAACCTAAAAAGCAGCAGCGTAAAGGCCGTAAATAAGGAGCGTCGCTGATGTTACAACCAAAGCGTACAAAATTCCGTAAAGTGCACAAAGGCCGCAACCGTGGTCTGGCGCAGGGTACGGATGTTAGCTTCGGCACTTTCGGTCTGAAAGCTGTTGGCCGTGGTCGTCTGACTGCACGTCAGATCGAAGCAGCACGTCGTGCAATGACCCGTGCAGTTAAGCGTCAAGGTAAGATCTGGATCCGTGTATTCCCGGACAAACCGATCACCGAGAAGCCGCTGGAAGTTCGTATGGGTAAAGGTAAAGGTAACGTGGAGTACTGGGTTGCCTTGATCCAACCGGGCAAAGTCCTTTATGAAATGGACGGTGTTCCGGAAGAGCTGGCCCGTGAAGCCTTCGGCCTGGCAGCAGCGAAACTGCCTATCAAAACCACCTTTGTAACTAAGACGGTGATGTAATGAAAGCAAAAGAGCTGCGTGAAAAAAGCGTTGAAGAGCTGAACGCTGAGCTGCTGAACCTGCTGCGTGAGCAGTTCAACCTGCGTATGCAGGCTGCAAGTGGCCAGCTGCAACAGACTCACCTGCTGAAGCAAGTGCGTCGCAATGTTGCACGCGTTAAGACTTTACTGACTCAGAAGGCGGGTGCGTAATGACCGATAAAATCCGTACTCTGCAAGGTCGTGTTGTTAGCGACAAAATGGAGAAATCCATTGTTGTAGCTATCGAACGTATTGTGAAACACCCGATCTACGGTAAATTCATCAAGCGTACGACCAAACTGCACGTACATGACGAGAACAACGAATGTGGTATCGGCGACAAGGTTGAAATCCGTGAATGCCGTCCACTGTCCAAGACTAAGTCCTGGACGCTGGTTCGCGTTGTAGAGAAAGCGGTTCTGTAATACAGTACGCCTTCTCAATACGAATAAACGGCTCAGCGATGAGCCGTTTATTTTTTCTACCCATATTGCAGAAGCGGTGTTATAATGCCGCGCCCTCGATATGGGGCTTTTTAACGGCTCTGATTTTAGAGTCTCAGGTAGTAGTTGACATTAGCGGAGCACTAAAATGATCCAAGAACAGACTATGCTGAACGTCGCCGACAACTCCGGTGCACGTCGCGTAATGTGTATCAAGGTTCTGGGTGGCTCGCACCGTCGCTACGCAGGCGTAGGCGACATCATCAAGATCACCATCAAGGAAGCAATTCCACGTGGTAAGGTCAAAAAAGGTGATGTGCTGAAGGCGGTAGTGGTGCGCACCAAGAAGGGTGTTCGTCGCCCTGACGGTTCTGTCATTCGCTTCGATGGTAATGCATGCGTTATTTTAAACAATAACAGCGAGCAGCCTATCGGCACGCGTATCTTTGGGCCGGTAACTCGTGAACTTCGTACTGAGAAGTTCATGAAAATTATCTCTCTGGCACCAGAAGTACTCTAAGGAGCGAATCATGGCAGCGAAAATCCGTCGTGATGACGAAGTTATCGTGTTAACCGGTAAAGATAAAGGTAAACGCGGTAAAGTAAAAAATGTTCTGTCTTCCGGCAAACTTGTCGTTGAAGGTATCAACCTGGTTAAGAAACATCAGAAGCCGGTTCCGGCCCTGAACCAACCAGGTGGCATCGTTGAAAAAGAAGCTGCTATTCAGGTTTCTAACGTTGCAATCTTCAATGCGGCTACCGGCAAGGCTGACCGTGTAGGCTTTAGATTCGAAGACGGCAAAAAAGTCCGTTTCTTCAAGTCTAACAGCGAAACTATCAAGTAATTTGGAGTAGTACGATGGCGAAACTGCATGATTACTACAAAGACGAAGTAGTTAACAAACTCATGACTGAGTTTAACTACAATTCTGTCATGCAAGTCCCTCGGGTCGAGAAGATCACCCTGAACATGGGTGTTGGTGAAGCGATCGCTGACAAGAAACTGCTGGATAACGCAGCAGCTGACCTGACAGCAATCTCCGGTCAAAAACCGCTGATCACCAAAGCACGCAAATCTGTTGCAGGCTTCAAAATCCGTCAGGGCTATCCGATCGGCTGTAAAGTAACTCTGCGTGGCGAACGCATGTGGGAGTTCTTTGAGCGCCTGATCACTATTGCTGTTCCACGTATCCGTGACTTCCGTGGCTTGTCCGCTAAGTCTTTCGACGGTCGTGGTAACTACAGCATGGGTGTCCGTGAGCAGATCATCTTCCCAGAAATCGACTACGATAAAGTCGACCGCGTGCGTGGTTTGGATATTACCATTACCACTACTGCGAAATCTGACGAAGAAGGCCGTGCTCTGCTGGCTGCCTTTGACTTCCCGTTCCGCAAGTAAGGTAGGGTTACTGAATGGCTAAGCAATCAATGAAAGCACGCGAAGTAAAGCGCGTAGCTTTAGCTGATAAATTCTTCGCTAAACGCGCTGAACTGAAAGCGATCATTTCTGATGTGAACGCTTCCGACGAAGATCGTTGGAATGCGGTTCTCAAGCTGCAGTCTCTGCCGCGTGATTCCAGCCCGTCTCGTCAGCGTAACCGCTGTCGTCAAACAGGTCGTCCACATGGTTATGTGGGCAAGTTTGGGTTGAGCCGTATCAAACTGCGTGAAGCCGCCATGCGCGGTGAAGTGCCAGGCTTGAAAAAGGCTAGCTGGTAATTACCAATTGAATCACGGGAGTAAAGACAGATGAGCATGCAAGATCCGATCGCGGATATGCTGACCCGTATCCGTAACGGTCAGGCCGCGAACAAAGTTGCGGTCACCATGCCTTCCGCCAAGCTGAAAGTGGCAATTGCCAACGTGCTGAAGGAAGAAGGTTTTATCGAAGATTTTAAAGTTGAAGGCGACACCAAGCCGGAACTGGAACTTACTCTTAAGTATTTCCAGGGTAAAGCTGTTGTAGAAAGCATTCAGCGTGTCAGCCGCCCAGGTCTGCGCATCTATAAGAAAAAAGATGAGCTGCCAAAAGTTATGGCTGGTCTTGGTATCGCAGTTGTTTCTACCTCTAAAGGTGTTATGACTGATCGTGCAGCGCGCCAGGCTGGTCTTGGTGGCGAAATTATCTGCTACGTAGCCTAATCGGAGGAAAGAATGTCTCGTGTTGCTAAAGCACCGGTCGTTATTCCTGCCGGCGTTGATGTAAAAATCGACGGTCAGGTTATTACGATCAAAGGTAAAAACGGCGAGCTGACTCGTACCCTCAACAAAGCTGTTGAAGTTAAACATGCAGATAACGCTCTGACCTTCGGTCCACGTGATGGTTTCGTGGATGGATGGGCTCAGGCTGGTACCGCGCGTGCCCTGCTGAACTCAATGGTTGTTGGTGTTACCGAAGGCTTCACTAAAAAGCTTCAGCTGGTTGGTGTAGGTTATCGTGCAGCTATCAAAGGGAATGCAGTAGGCCTGTCTCTGGGCTTCTCACACCCTGTTGAGCATCCGCTGCCGGCCGGTATCACTGCAGAATGTCCGACTCAAACTGAAATCGTGCTGAAAGGCGCTGATAAACAGCTGATCGGTCAGGTTGCAGCAGATCTGCGCGCCTACCGTCGTCCTGAGCCTTACAAAGGCAAGGGTGTTCGTTACGCCGACGAAGTCGTGCGTACCAAAGAGGCTAAGAAGAAGTAAGGTAACACTATGGATAAGAAATCTGCTCGTATCCGTCGTGCGACCCGCGCACGCCGCAAGCTCAAAGAGCTGGGTGCAACTCGCCTGGTGGTACATCGTACCCCGCGTCATATTTACGCACAGGTAATTGCACCGAACGGTTCTGAAGTTCTGGTAGCTGCTTCTACTGTAGAAAAAGCTATCTCAGAACAATTGAAGTACACCGGTAACAAAGACGCCGCTGCAGCTGTAGGTAAAGCTGTTGCTGAACGCGCTCTGGAAAAAGGCATCAGCAATGTTTCCTTTGACCGTTCCGGGTTCCAATATCATGGTCGTGTCCAGGCACTGGCAGATGCTGCCCGTGAAGCTGGCCTTCAGTTCTAAGGTAGAGGTGTAAGATGGCTCACATCGAAAAACAGGCTGGCGAACTGCAGGAAAAGCTGATCGCGGTAAACCGCGTATCTAAAACCGTTAAAGGTGGTCGTATTTTCTCCTTCACAGCTCTGACTGTAGTAGGCGATGGTAACGGTCGCGTTGGTTTTGGTTACGGTAAAGCGCGTGAAGTTCCAGCAGCGATCCAGAAAGCGATGGAAAAAGCCCGTCGCAATATGATTAACGTCGCGCTGAACAACGGTACCCTGCAACACCCAGTTAAAGGTGTTCACACGGGTTCTCGTGTATTCATGCAGCCAGCTTCAGAAGGTACCGGTATCATCGCCGGTGGTGCAATGCGCGCCGTTCTGGAAGTTGCTGGGGTTCATAACGTTCTGGCCAAAGCATATGGTTCCACCAACCCGATCAACGTGGTTCGTGCAACTATTGATGGCCTGGAAAATATGAATTCTCCAGAAATGGTCGCTGCCAAGCGTGGTAAATCCGTTGAAGAAATTCTGGGGTAATTGACCATGGCAAAGACTATTAAAATCACTCAAACCCGCAGTGCAATCGGTCGTCTGCCGAAACACAAGGCAACGCTGCTTGGCCTGGGTCTGCGTCGTATTGGTCATACCGTTGAGCGCGAGGATACTCCTGCTGTTCGTGGTATGGTCAACGCGGTTTACTTCATGGTTAAAGTTGAGGAGTAAGAGATGCGTTTAAATACTCTGTCTCCGGCCGAAGGCTCTAAAAAGGCGGGTAAACGCCTGGGTCGTGGTATCGGTTCTGGCCTCGGCAAAACCGGTGGTCGTGGTCACAAAGGTCAGAACTCTCGTTCTGGCGGTGGCGTACGTCGCGGTTTCGAGGGTGGCCAGATGCCACTGTACCGTCGTCTGCCGAAGTTCGGCTTCACCTCTCGCAAAGCAGCGATCACAGCGGAAATCCGTCTGTCTGACCTGGCGAAAGTTGAAGGCGGCGTTGTAGACCTGAACACGCTGAAAGCAGCAAACATTATCGGTATCCAGATCGAGTTCGCGAAAGTGATCCTGGCTGGTGAAGTTTCTACTCCGGTAACTGTTCGTGGCCTGCGTGTTACTAAAGGTGCTCGTGCTGCTATCGAAGCTGCTGGCGGTAAAATTGAGGAATAAGTAGCAGATGGCTAAGCAACCGGGATTAGATTTTCAAAGTGCCAAAGGTGGATTTGGCGAGCTGAAACGCAGACTGCTGTTTGTTATCGGCGCGCTGATTGTGTTCCGTATTGGCTCTTTTATTCCGATCCCTGGTATCGATGCCGCTGTACTTGCCAAACTGCTTGAGCAACAGCGAGGCACCATCATTGAAATGTTCAACATGTTCTCTGGTGGTGCTCTCAGCCGTGCTTCTATCTTTGCATTGGGTATTATGCCGTACATTTCGGCATCTATTATTATCCAGCTGCTGACGGTCGTTCATCCGGCCCTGGCAGAGTTGAAGAAAGAAGGGGAGTCTGGACGTCGTAAGATTAGTCAGTACACCCGTTACGGTACTCTGGTGCTGGCAATATTCCAGTCGATCGGTATTGCTACCGGTCTGCCGAATATGCCTGGTATGCAGGGCCTGGTGTTAAACCCGGGCTTTGCATTCTACTTCACCGCTGTTGTAAGTCTGGTCACAGGGACTATGTTCCTGATGTGGCTCGGCGAACAGATTACTGAGCGTGGTATCGGTAACGGTATCTCTATCATTATCTTCGCCGGTATTGTTGCGGGCCTCCCGCCAGCCATCGCCCATACTATCGAGCAAGCGCGTCAAGGCGACCTGCACTTCCTCCTGTTGCTGTTGGTTGCAGTATTAGTATTTGCAGTGACGTTCTTTGTTGTCTTCGTTGAACGTGGTCAACGCCGCATTGTGGTGAACTACGCTAAACGTCAGCAGGGTCGTCGTGTCTATGCTGCACAGAGCACACATTTACCGCTGAAAGTGAACATGGCGGGGGTTATCCCGGCTATCTTCGCTTCCAGTATTATTCTGTTCCCGGCGACCATCGCGTCATGGTTCGGGGGCGGTACTGGTTGGAACTGGCTGACAACAATTTCGCTGTATTTGCAGCCTGGGCAACCACTTTATGTGTTACTCTATGCGTCTGCGATCATCTTCTTCTGTTTCTTCTACACGGCGTTGGTCTTCAACCCGCGTGAAACAGCAGATAACCTGAAGAAGTCCGGTGCATTTGTACCAGGAATTCGTCCGGGAGAGCAAACGGCGAAGTATATCGATAAAGTAATGACTCGCCTGACTTTGGTTGGTGCGCTTTATATTACTTTTATCTGCCTGATCCCGGAGTTCATGCGTGATGCAATGAAAGTACCGTTCTACTTCGGTGGGACCTCACTGCTTATCGTTGTTGTCGTGATTATGGACTTTATGGCTCAAGTGCAAACTCTGATGATGTCCAGTCAGTACGAGTCTGCATTGAAGAAGGCGAACCTGAAAGGCTACGGCCGCTAAATGGTCGCCTGAGAAGTTACGGAGAGTAAAAATGAAAGTTCGTGCTTCCGTCAAGAAATTATGCCGTAACTGCAAAATCGTTAAGCGTGATGGTGTCATCCGTGTGATTTGCAGTGCCGAGCCGAAGCATAAACAGCGCCAAGGCTGATTATTTCGCATATTTTTCTTGCAAAGTTGGGTTGAGCTGGCTAGATTAGCCAGCCAATCTTTTGTATGTCTGTACGTTTCCATTTGAGTATCCTGAAAACGGGCTTTTCAGCATGGTGCGTACATATTAAATAGTAGGAGTGCATAGTGGCCCGTATAGCAGGCATTAACATTCCTGATCAGAAACATGCTGTGATCGCATTAACTTCGATCTACGGCGTCGGCAAGACCCGTTCTAAAGCCATTCTGGCTGCAGCGGGTATCGCTGAAGATGTTAAGATCAGTGAGCTGTCTGAAGAACAAATCGACACGCTGCGTGACGAAGTTGCCAAATTTGTCGTTGAAGGTGATCTGCGCCGTGAAATCAGCATGAGCATCAAGCGCCTGATGGATCTTGGTTGCTATCGCGGTTTGCGTCATCGTCGTGGTCTGCCAGTGCGCGGTCAGCGTACTAAGACCAACGCACGTACCCGTAAGGGTCCGCGCAAACCGATCAAGAAATAATCGGGGTGATTGAATAATGGCAAAGGCACCAGTTCGTGCACGTAAACGTGTAAGAAAACAAGTCTCTGACGGCGTGGCTCATATCCATGCTTCTTTCAACAACACCATCGTTACTATTACTGATCGTCAGGGTAACGCATTGGGTTGGGCAACAGCCGGTGGTTCCGGTTTCCGTGGTTCTCGCAAATCCACTCCGTTCGCAGCTCAGGTTGCAGCAGAGCGTTGCGCAGAAGCCGTAAAAGAATACGGCATCAAGAATCTGGAAGTTATGGTTAAAGGTCCGGGTCCGGGTCGTGAATCTACTGTTCGCGCTCTGAACGCCGCTGGTTTCCGCATCACGAATATTACTGATGTGACTCCGATCCCTCATAACGGTTGTCGTCCGCCGAAAAAACGTCGCGTATAACGCTCCGTTTTTTAGGTTAGTTGGAGATAGAAAATGGCAAGATATTTGGGTCCTAAGCTCAAGCTGAGCCGTCGTGAGGGCACCGACTTATTCCTTAAGTCTGGCGTTCGCGCGATCGATACCAAGTGTAAAATTGAACAAGCTCCTGGCCAGCACGGTGCGCGTAAACCGCGTCTGTCTGACTATGGTGTGCAGTTGCGTGAAAAGCAAAAAGTTCGCCGTATGTACGGTGTGCTGGAGCGTCAGTTCCGTAACTACTATAAAGAAGCAGCACGTCTGAAAGGCAACACAGGTGAAAACCTGCTGGCTCTGCTGGAAGGTCGTCTGGACAACGTTGTATACCGTATGGGCTTCGGCGCTACTCGTGCTGAATCACGTCAGCTGGTTAGCCACAAAGCAATCATGGTAAACGGTCGTGTTGTTAACATCGCTTCTTATCAGGTTAAAGCGAATGACGTTGTTAGCATTCGTGAGAAAGCGAAAAAGCAATCTCGCGTGAAGGCCGCTCTGGAGCTGGCTGAGCAGCGTGAAAAGCCAACCTGGCTGGAAGTTGATGCTGGCAAGATGGAAGGTACGTTCAAGCGTCAGCCAGAACGTTCTGATCTGTCTGCGGACATTAACGAACACCTGATCGTCGAGCTTTACTCCAAGTAAAGCTTAGTACCAAAGAGAGGACACAATGCAGGGTTCTGTGACAGAGTTTCTAAAACCGCGCCTGGTAGATATCGAGCAAGTGAGTTCGACGCACGCCAAGGTGACCCTTGAGCCTTTAGAGCGTGGCTTTGGCCATACTCTGGGTAACGCACTGCGCCGTATTCTGCTCTCATCGATGCCGGGTTGCGCGGTGACCGAGGTTGAGATTGATGGTGTACTTCATGAGTACAGCACCAAAGAAGGCGTTCAGGAAGATATCCTTGAAATCCTGCTCAACCTGAAAGGGCTGGCGGTGAGAGTTCAGGGTAAAGATGAAGTTATTCTTACTCTGAATAAATCTGGCATTGGCCCTGTGACTGCAGCCGACATCACCCACGACGGTGATGTTGAAATCGTCAAGCCGCAGCACGTGATCTGCCACCTGACCGATGAGAACGCAGCTATTAGCATGCGTATCAAAGTTCAGCGCGGTCGTGGTTATGTGCCGGCTTCTGCCCGAATTCATTCGGAAGAAGATGAGCGCCCAATCGGCCGTCTGCTGGTCGACGCATGCTACAGCCCTGTAGAGCGTATTGCCTACAATGTTGAAGCAGCGCGTGTAGAACAGCGTACCGACCTGGACAAGCTGGTCATCGAAATGGAAACCAACGGCACAATCGATCCTGAAGAGGCGATTCGTCGTGCGGCGACCATCCTGGCAGAACAACTGGAAGCTTTCGTTGACTTACGTGATGTACGTCAGCCGGAAGTGAAAGAAGAGAAACCAGAATTCGATCCGATCCTGCTGCGCCCTGTTGACGATCTCGAATTGACTGTCCGCTCTGCTAACTGCCTCAAGGCAGAAGCTATCCACTATATCGGTGATCTGGTACAGCGTACCGAGGTTGAGTTGCTGAAAACGCCGAACCTGGGTAAAAAATCTCTTACTGAGATTAAAGACGTGCTGGCTTCACGTGGTCTGTCTCTGGGCATGCGCCTGGAAAACTGGCCACCGGCAAGCATTGCTGACGAGTAACCGGATCACAGGTTAAGGTTTTACTGAGAAGGATAAGGTCATGCGCCATCGTAAGAGTGGTCGTCAACTGAACCGCAACAGCAGCCATCGCCAGGCTATGTTCCGCAACATGGCAGGTTCACTGGTTCGTCATGAGATCATCAAGACGACCCTGCCTAAAGCGAAAGAGCTGCGTCGCGTAGTTGAGCCGCTGATTACTCTTGCCAAGACTGACAGCGTTGCTAATCGTCGTCTGGCATTCGCCCGTACTCGTGATAACGAGATCGTGGCAAAACTGTTTAACGAACTGGGCCCGCGTTTCGCGAGCCGTGCCGGTGGTTACACTCGCATTCTGAAGTGTGGTTTCCGTGCAGGCGACAACGCGCCGATGGCTTACATCGAGCTGGTTGATCGTTCAGAGAAAGCAGAAGCTGCTGCAGAGTAATCTGCAGTAACGTAAAAAAACCCGCTCCGGCGGGTTTTTTTATATCCGCGATACCCACGCTTCTCTACAATGTCTGTATTAATTCTGTTCATCCCCTGGAGCTGATAATGTGGTTGCTCGATCAGTGGGCAGAACGCCATATCCGTGATGCTCAAAATAAAGGTGAATTCGACGATCTCCCGGGGAGCGGCGAACCCCTTGTGCTTGACGATGATTCGCACATTGCGCCTGAATTACGGGCCGGATACCGTTTACTTAAAAATGCGGGCTGTCTCCCCCCGGAGCTCGAACAGCGCAGAGAGGCCGTTGAACTGGCCGATCTTCTCAATGGAATCGGCCATGACGATCCACGACATTCTGAACTTAGCCGCCGTCTCGCCCTGCTTGAACTCAAGCTACGCCAGGCTGGGATGAACACTGATTTTCTGCACGGTGAATACGGTGATAGGTTGATGCAGAAAATGAACGAGGAGTAGTTATGTACCGTATCGGTGAACTTGCGAAGCTTGCGAACGTTACGCCGGATACTATCCGATATTACGAAAAGCAGCAGATGATCGATCATGAAGTTCGTACTGAAGGTGGCTTTCGACTTTATACCGATAACGATCTGCAGCGCCTGCGGTTTATTCGTTATGCGCGTCAGCTCGGCTTCACGCTGGATTCGATCCGCGAGTTATTATCGATCCGCATCGATCCGTCACATCACACCTGCCAGGAATCTAAAAGCATTGTGCAGGCCCGGCTGGATGAAGTTGAAGCGCGCATACAGGAGCTGCAAACCATGCAGCGCTCCCTGCAAAGGCTGAATGACGCCTGCTGCGGCACGGCCCACAGCAGTATTTACTGTTCAATTCTCGAAGCCCTGGAACAGGGAGCGAGTGGAGAAGCTCAGGGCTGTTGATTTTTAGTTCAACCGGGTCTAGACTCCCGTCGTCATAAACCCTGCTCTGGAGACATTATGAGCCGCTATCAGCACACGAAAGGACAAATTAAAGACAATGCCATTGAGGCGTTACTTCACGACCCGTTATTCAGGCAGCGCGTTGAGAAGAATAAAAAAGGGAAAGGAAGTTATCTGCGTAAAGACAAACATGAAAAACGGGGTAACTGGGAGGCCAGTGGCAAGCAAGCGAATCGCTTATTTGCCACTGGCCTTCCTGCTTTTATCTATTGATTAGACGCGGTTATTCTGCTCTTTTAACAGATCGCGGATCTCACTTAACAGCACTTCTTCTTTCGTTGGCGCAGGTGCTGCAGCCGGCTCTTCTTTTTTACGGTTGAGCCTGTTGATCAGCTTGATGGCCATAAATATGGCAAATGCGACAATCACAAAATCAAATACGTTCTGAATAAATACGCCGTAGTGCATCACGACTGCCGGGACATCACCCTGCGCTTCACGCAGCGTGAAAGCGAACTGTTTGAAATCAATGCCGCCGATTAACAACCCTAAGGGTGGCATGATAATGTCGGCCACTAATGATGAAACAATTTTGCCGAATGCCGCACCAATAATGACACCCACTGCCAAATCCACCACGTTCCCGCGCATCGCAAATTCGCGAAATTCTTTAATAAAACTCATTGTTCTCTCCTTGTGCCAGCTGACGAGTTTAAGTTTAACAAATCATTAGCCAATTGCCATTCGGGATAATTAAACATTATGAAAAATAAAAGGCACAGAAATGAAAAGGATAAAGTAAGGGTGCTCTTTCTCGAGCACCCAATTCTTTAAAGGAAGAATGGACTTGGCTGGAATAAACGTTCGACGTCGGTAATAAACTTTTTATCGGTTAGGAACATAATAACGTGATCGCCTTGCTCAATCCGTAAATTATCATTGGCAATCATGACATCATTCCCGCGCACAACGGCGCCGATAATCGTGCCTGGTGGCAGTTTAATTTCGTCGATCGAGCGGCCGACGACTCGTGACGTCGTTTCATCTCCATGAGCCACGGCTTCAATGGCTTCCGCTACGCCACGGCGGAGCGATGACACTCCGACAATATCCGCTTTACGAACATGGCTTAGAAGCGCGGAAATTGTCGCCTGCTGAGGGGAAATGGCAATATCAATAACGCTGCCCTGAACCAGATCGACATACGCCTTGCGCTGAATAAGCACCATGACTTTTTTAGCCCCCATGCGCTTCGCGAGCATGGCGGACATTATATTCGCCTCGTCGTCGTTGGTGACGGCAATAAAGAGATCAACCTGATCGATATGCTCTTCAGCCAGCAACTCCTGATCCGACGCATCACCATAAAATACGATCGTATTTTGCAGTTTTTCCGCCAGTTCAGCAGCACGCTGTTGATCGCGCTCGATCAACTTAACGCTGTAATCTTTTTCCAGCCGATGTGCCAGACCGGCACCGATATTGCCGCCGCCGACCAGCATAATGCGTTTATAGGGTTTTTCGAGACGCTGAAGTTCACTCATCACCGCACGAATATGCTGTGAGGCCGCAATAAAGAAGACCTCATCACCGGCTTCGACAATCGTGGAACCTTGCGGGCGAATTGGCCTGTCGTGACGGAAAATGGCTGCGACGCGCGTATCAATATGCGGCATGTGCTCGCGCATGGTGGAAAGCGCATTGCCGATCAATGGTCCACCATAATAGGCCTTAACCACTGCCAGGCTCACTTTACCCTCGGCAAAGTTCACCACCTGCAGGGCGCCCGGATATTCGATCAGACGATAGATATTGTCGATAACCAGCTGTTCTGGCGCGATGAGGTGGTCAATGGGGACTGCTTCGGAATTAAACAGTTTTTCAGCATCGCGAACATAGTCCGGAGAGCGAATACGCGCAATTCGGTTTGGCGTGTTGAAAAGCGAGTAGGCCACCTGACAGGCCACCATATTAGTTTCGTCAGAACTGGTTACCGCAACCAGCATGTCGGCATCGTCAGCGCCCGCCTCACGAAGGACGCGCGGGTGCGAACCATGGCCCTGCACAACGCGCAGATCAAATTTGTCCTGCAAAACTCGCAGGCGATCGCCGTTGGTATCCACGATGGTGATGTCGTTGTTTTCGCCAACCAGGTTTTCCGCCAGCGTTCCGCCAACCTGTCCTGCGCCCAGAATGATAATCTTCATATCTCGTGACCTGTTCTCAACATCACTCTTTGATTAGCTTAGCGTAAAAGAAGCCATCACCCTCTTCTGTACCCGGCAGATTCTGCTGACCCGGGAGTTCAGGCGTTCCCGTATCGCGCAGCGCCGCGTCCGGGGTACGTTTAAGGAAGGCCGCGATTTGCTGGCTGTTTTCTTCCGGCAGTACGGAGCAGGTTGCATACACCAGCGTGCCGCCGGGCTTGAGATGCGGCCAAATGGCGTCGAGAATGTCGGATTGCAGTTGGGCAAGTTCCTTAATATCACGATCGCGGCGTAGCCACTTGATGTCCGGATGACGACGAATAACGCCGGTTGCAGAGCAGGGGGCATCCAGCAAAATGCGATCGAACTGGGTTTCACCACACCATTCTGCGGGTTTGCGTCCATCGCCTTGCTTAACCTGTGCCTTCATGCCCAGGCGCTTGAGGTTGTCATAGACGCGTGAAAGACGCTGCTCATCAACGTCCACCGCCATCACGCTGGCTTGCGGAGCCACTTCAAGAATATGCGTCGTTTTGCCCCCAGGCGCGGCGCAGAGATCGAGGATCTGCTCACCGTTTCGGGGTTCAAGCCAGGTCATGCAACCCTGAGCCGAGGCATCCTGTACCGTTACCCAACCGTCTTCAAAGCCGGGCAATGCATGTACCGGTGCAGGCGATGCTAAGCGCACGGCATCAGGGTATGCGTCATGGGTGAAGCCGCTCATTCCAGCTTCTTCGAGTAATGCCAGCCATGCGTCACGGGTGTGGTGATTACGATTCACGCGTAACCACATTGGCGGACGCTGGTTGTTGGCATCGGTAATGTCCTGCCACTGCTGCGGATAAGCTTTTTTCAGGCGCTTCAACAGCCAGTCCGGATGCAGGAAGCGCGCGTCGTTTTGGGCAAATTCAGCCAGAAGCTCATCCTGCTGTCGCTGGAACTGACGCAATACGCCGTTAATCAGCCCTTTCAGCTGAGGACGTTTAATCGCAACGGCACCTTCCACCGTCTCTGCCAGCGCGGCGTGAGGTGGGATGCGGGTATGAAGAAGCTGATAAAAACCCACCATAATCAAATAATGTACGGTGCGCTGCTTGCCCGTCATTGGGCGTGACATCAGCTTATTAATCAGCCACTCAAGCTGAGAAAGCGTGCGCAGAACGCCAAAGCAGAGCTCCTGAAGCAGGGCTTTATCTTTATCAGAAACTTTTTGCTGCAGGGGAGGCAGGACGTTACTCAATGACTGGCCCTGCTCGATAACCTGCTCGACGGCCTGGGCCGCCATACTGCGTAGATTTTGTTTTTTCATAACCGTAAAAATAAAAATGCCCGGAAACACCGGGCCTTAAGAATAAATTTGCTCAGGCAAGGCGATTGCCCGGGATAAACCATTCACGACGGGAATTTAACAGATCCTGAGCGCTCATGGCTTTCTTACCGGCCGGTTGGAGCGATTCAAGATTCAAAATCCCTTGCGCAGTAGCCACCTGGATCCCGTTCTTGTTGGCGTCAACAATCGTGCCGGGTTCAGCCGTGGTAGTACCGCTAGTGACGGAGGCTTTCCAGACTTTCACCGGCTGCTCGTCAATCTCCATCCAGCTCATTGGCCACGGATTAAAAGCGCGAATGCAGCGTTCAAGCTGAGCGGCTGACAGGGACCAGTCGATACGCGCTTCTTCTTTGCTCAGCTTTTCGGCGTAGGTTACCAGCGCGTCATCCTGAACTTCCGGTTTTGCCGTATTGTCAGCAAGCTGCTGAAGCGTCTCGATAAGCCCTTGTGGGCCAAGGTCTGCCAGTTTGTCATACAGCGTGGCGCTGGTATCGTCTGACGTAATGGGGCAGGCCAGTTTATACAGCATGTCACCGGTGTCTAAACCTACGTCCATCTTCATGATGGTAACGCCCGTTTCGGCATCACCAGCCCACAGCGAGCGCTGGATTGGTGCAGCACCACGCCAGCGCGGAAGCAGAGACCCATGCACGTTGATGCAACCCAGGCGTGGCATATCAAGCACAGCTTTTGGCAGAATTAAACCGTAAGCCACCACCACCATTACGTCGGCATTCAGGTCAGCAACCAGCTGCTGATTTTCCTGCGGACGCAGCGATGCGGGCTGAAAAACGGGAAGCCCATGCTCTTCTGCCAGCACCTTGACCGGGCTCGGCATCAGTTTTTTGCCGCGACCTGCCGGGCGGTCCGGCTGGGTAAAGACGCCAACAACCTGATGACCAGAAGATAACAGCGCGTCAAGATGACGCGCTGCAAAATCAGGGGTTCCCGCGAAGATAATTCGTAGTGTTTTAGACACGATGATCCTTGTATCCGGGAGGACGTTATGCGCGAGAACGCAAACGATCCAGTTTTTCTACTTTCTGACGAATACGCTGCTGTTTCAGCGGCGAGAGATAATCGATAAACAGTTTGCCGACCAGGTGATCCATCTCATGCTGAATACAAATTGCCAGCAGGTCGTCTGCTTCCAGTTCGAACGGATTACCGTCACGATCCAGGGCGCGAATTTTCACCTTTTCAGCTCGCGGCACTAACGCACGCTGTTCAGGAATAGACAGACAGCCTTCCTCAATACCGGTTTCGCCACTCTTTTCGAGCAGCTCAGGGTTGATCAGCACCAGGCGGCCATCGCGATTTTCAGAAACATCAATCACGATAATACGCTTGTGAATGTCCACCTGCGTCGCCGCAAGGCCAATGCCTTCTTCGGCGTACATGGTATCGAACATATCATCAACGATACGCTGGATTTCTGCATTCACTTCTTTGACCGGTTCAGCGACGATGCGAAGGCGCTCGTCCGGAATATGTAACACTTGCAAAACTGCCATAAATTTCCAGAGTCGTGTTCAGGAGTTGATAAGAATACTACCTCTATTCTAGACAAATCCCCCATCGATTGACAGCATCAGTGACCAATCGCAATGATTGCGGAGGCCGCTTATGGCAGGGGAAAGGATGACGTCTAACGAGATATGGCTACGGCTAATACACACTGGGTCGCTTTGTGGTGATGTAATGCTGGACGCGGCTGAGCGACTGCAGAAGCAGGAACACCTCAACGTGCTCGTGGCCAGAAACGCCGGGCTTACAGCGAAGCAGACTGAACGGTTCCTTGCCCTCGATGAGAGTGAGCTGGAACGTAGCCTGATGTGGCTTGAGCAGCCGGGACATCATTTATTAACGGCCAACCATCCCCTTTATCCCCCATTGCTTCGCACGATCCCTGATTATCCCGGGGCGTTATTCATAAAAGGTAACCCTGAGGCGCTTAATACGGTTCAATTGGCAGTGGTCGGCAGTCGTGCGCCATCATGGTACGGCGAGCGATGGGGGAAAATCCTGTGCGAACAACTCTCACAAAGCGGTTTCACGATCACCAGCGGCCTGGCCTGCGGTATTGACGGCGTTGCCCACGGTGCGGCGCTGTCAGCTAAAGGACGAAGTGTAGCGGTGCTGGGGAACGGTCTTTTTAGCATTTATCCACGCCGACATCAGGCATTGGCGATGCGGCTTATTGAATCTGACGGCGCGATAGTTTCTGAGTTTCCGCTTTCCGCACAGCCCAGGCCGGCAAACTTTCCGCGTCGGAATCGGATTATCAGCGGGCTTAGCAAAGGCGTGCTGGTGGTTGAAGCGGCGCGCCGAAGCGGTTCGCTGGTCACGGCGCGATGCGCGCTCGAGCAGGGGAGAGAAGTCTTCGCCTTGCCTGGTCCAATAGGTAATCCAGGATGCGAGGGGCCCCACTGGCTGATTAAGCAAGGGGCAACGCCGGTAACGGAAGTAGGAGATATTCTTGAAAATTTGCAGTATGGGTTGCAATGGCTGCAGGAAGATCCCGAAAAGCGACAATATTCATCAGATCAG
Source organism: Enterobacter dykesii (assembly GCF_008364625.2). Classification (NCBI taxonomy): domain Bacteria; kingdom Pseudomonadati; phylum Pseudomonadota; class Gammaproteobacteria; order Enterobacterales; family Enterobacteriaceae; genus Enterobacter; species Enterobacter dykesii. Next base: position 4,106,016 of record NZ_CP126604.1, on the reverse strand, counting down.
GGAAAGGTGGCATTGCCATTTCCCAAGCTCCTGGCTAACGTAGGAGATGAGGTAACACCTGTTGACGTTGTCGCTGAACGTGCCGGCCAACCTGTGCCAGTAACGGTAGCACAGCTACTCGAACTGGAGTTAGCAGGGTGGATCGCAGCTGTACCCGGCGGCTATGTCCGATTAAGGAGGGCATGCCATGTTCGACGTACTGATGTATTTGTTTGAGACTTACATCCATAACGAAGCAGAAATGCGAGTGGATCAGGACAAATTGACACAGGATCTTACCGATGCGGGGTTTGAGCGGGAAGATATCTATAATGCGTTGATGTGGCTGGAAAAACTGGCTGATTATCAGGAAGGCCTCGCCGAACCGATGCAGCTGGCTTCTGACCCATTGTCAGTACGCATTTATACAGCAGAAGAGTGTGAAAGGCTGGATGCCAGCTGCCGGGGGTTCATTTTATTCCTTGAGCAGATTCAGGTGCTGAACCTCGAAACGAGAGAAATGGTGATAGAGCGCGTCATGGCGCTGGATACAGCAGAATTTGAACTGGAAGATCTTAAGTGGGTGATCCTGATGGTTCTGTTTAATATCCCGGGCTGTGAAAACGCCTATCAGCAAATGGAAGAATTACTCTTTGAAGTGAATGAAGGTATGCTGCACTAATTCAATGTGCAGCACCAAGAGTTGTTATGGCCAAATCAGCACTATTCACGGTGCATAAAAATGAGCCCTGCCCGCAGTGCGGGGCTGAACTTGTTATTCGGTCCGGGAAACACGGCCCGTTTCTCGGTTGTTCACACTATCCGGAATGTGATTATGTTCGTCCCCTGAAAAGCCAGGCGGACGGACATATTGTTAAAATTCTGGAGGGGCAGTATTGTCCACTCTGCGGTGGTGAATTAGCCCTGCGGCAGGGGCGATTCGGCATGTTTATTGGATGTAGCCGCTACCCGGAATGTGAGCATACGGAACAAATTGATAAGCCTGATGAAACGGCAATTGCGTGCCCTCAGTGTCAGCGCGGTCAGTTGGTACAGCGCCGCTCCCGGTATGGTAAGACTTTCCATTCGTGCGATCGCTACCCTGAATGCCAGTTCGTTATCAATTTTAAACCGGTAGCGGGAACCTGCCCTCATTGCAATTATCCGCTACTCATAGAGAAGAAAACCGCGCAAGGCATGAAACGCTTCTGCGCCAGTAAACAATGTGGAAAGCCGGTTACGGCGGATCAAAATAGTGAATAATAACCTGCCATCAGGCTCCATTGCGCATGCCGTGGACGTACTGAAAAAAGAAGAAGTCATCGCCTATCCAACTGAAGCTGTTTTTGGAGTCGGTTGCGATCCTGACAGCGAGACGGCCGTGAGCCGACTGCTTGCCTTAAAACAAAGACCTGTCGAGAAAGGGCTGATTTTGATCGCTGCGAATTATGAGCAGCTTAAACCCTATATCGATGACTCCATGCTGACGCCGGCGCAGCGCGAGACTATCTTCTCCGCGTGGCCTGGCCCGGTGACCTTCGTTTTCCCGGCGCAGCCGACTACGCCTCGCTGGTTAACCGGACGTTTTGATTCCCTCGCTGTTCGCGTAACTGACCATCCGCTGGTGGTTGAGCTGTGTCTGGCATTTGGTAAACCGCTGGTCTCAACCAGCGCCAACCTGACCGGATTGCCACCTTGCCGGACAACCGAAGAAGTACTGGCGCAGTTCGGGACCGACTTCCCTGTCGCTGTCGGTGAAACGGGAGGGCGCCTGAACCCTTCTGAAATTCGCGACGCTTTGACCGGCGAACGTTTTCGCCAGGGGTAATCTCATGGAAACCTATGCTGTTTTTGGTAATCCGATTGCACACAGCAAGTCACCGTTGATTCATCAGCAATTTGCTAAGCAGCTGCAGATAAATCATCCCTATGGTCGCGTACTGGCACCGGTGGATGCATTTATTCCAACGCTGGAGGCTTTTTTCGCCGCGGGCGGTAAAGGCGCGAATGTGACGGTTCCTTTTAAAGAGGAAGCCTTCGAACGTGCGGATGAGCTGACCGAGCGTGCTTCACTGGCTGGTGCAGTCAATACCCTTAAACGGCTTGAGGATGGACGCCTTTTGGGTGACAACACCGACGGGATTGGTTTACTTAGCGATCTGGAACGACTTTCGTTTATTAAGCCCGGATTCCGGGTCCTACTGATTGGTGCGGGTGGCGCATCGCGGGGAGTACTGTTGCCTCTGCTTTCACTGGATTGTTCGGTGACCATTACCAACAGAACCTTTTCCCGTGCGGAAGCGCTGGCGGCGTTGTTTGCGCATACCGGCAGCGTGAGCGCGGCAGCGCTTGACGATCTCTCCGATCGTGAGTTCGATCTTGTCATCAATGCCACGTCCAGCGGCATCAATGGCGAGATCCCGGCAATTCCTGCTTCTCTGGTCAGCGCGCATATGTACTTCTATGACATGTTTTATCAGAAAGGGAAGACGCCTTTCCTTGACTGGTGTGAACAACACGGCGCAAAGCAGTTAGCCGATGGACTGGGAATGCTGGTGGGTCAGGCTGCGCATGCGGTGCTGCTCTGGCATGGCGTGTTGCCTGCGGTCGAACCTGTCATTGAAAAGTTAAAGCAGGAGCTTTCGGCGTGAATCAGGCTATTCATTTTCCGGACAGAGAGAGCTGGGATGAGAGTAAGCAAGCGGTCTCTTTCCCGGTTCTGGTGCAAGGCATGCAACTGACCTGTGCCATTCATGGGGAAACGCTGTTGCGTCGTTTTGGCGGTTCAGATCCGATTGCGGTATTTTGCGAAAATCGCTGGGATCTGGAAGAGGAAGCCAGCGATTTAATCCGCGAACAGCAGGAAGACGATCAGGGCTGGGTTTGGTTGTCCTGATCCAAATAGTCATTCTTCCATTTAACGTAGTTGCTCGCCGAGTATTTTAACCCTTCGATCTCTGCCTCCTTCAGGGGGCGGATCTGTTTTACCGGGCTTCCCAGGTAGAGATAGCCACTCTCCAGCCGTTTGTTCTGCGGGACCAGGCTACCGGCACCAATCATTACGTCATCTTCTACTATGACGCCATCCAGCAAAATTGACCCCATGCCAACAAGTACGCGATTCCCGATAGTACAGCCGTGAAGCATCACCTTATGGCCGACGGTAACCTCTTCTCCAATAATGAGGGGATTACCCTCCGGGTTATAGGAGGATTTGTGCGTGACATGTAGAACGCTGCCGTCCTGAATATTGGTACGGGCGCCAATCTCCACATAGTTAACATCTCCCCTGATAGCGACGAGCGGCCAGATGCTGACGTCATCGGCCATTCGGACATCGCCAATCACCACGCTGCTGGCATCGATCATCACGCGATCGCCTTTTTGGGGGAACAGATCTTTATAAGGACGTAATACTGCGGGCATATCTACCTCTAACAATGAGCGCTATACAGAAGACTTTGATCATATTAATGGATCGCGGCAAGGCAAAATACGTCAATATTTAAGCAGATCGGGCGGGATTTCAGCGAAAAGCGCGGAAAATCAGCAGTCGGAAAAAAAGATCTAAAAAATACTTGTGCTAAAAAATGGGATCCCTATAATGCGCCTCCATCGACACGGCGGATGTGAATCACTTCACACAACAAGCGGTTCGGTTGAAGAGAAAAATTCTGAAATAACGGGTTGACTCTGAAAGAGGAAAGCGTAATATACGCCACCTCGCAACGGTGAGCGAAAGCCGCGTTGCAACTGCTCTTTAACAATTTATCAGACAATCTGTGTGGGCACTCAAAGTGACATGGATTCTTAATGTCTTCGGACAATAAATGAATACCAAGTCTCTGAGTGAACATACGTAATTCATTACGAAGTTTAATTCACGAGCATCAAACTTAAATTGAAGAGTTTGATCATGGCTCAGATTGAACGCTGGCGGCAGGCCTAACACATGCAAGTCGAGCGGTAACACAGGGAGCTTGCTCCCGGGTGACGAGCGGCGGACGGGTGAGTAATGTCTGGGAAACTGCCTGATGGAGGGGGATAACTACTGGAAACGGTAGCTAATACCGCATAACGTCGCAAGACCAAAGAGGGGGACCTTCGGGCCTCTTGCCATCAGATGTGCCCAGATGGGATTAGCTAGTAGGTGGGGTAACGGCTCACCTAGGCGACGATCCCTAGCTGGTCTGAGAGGATGACCAGCCACACTGGAACTGAGACACGGTCCAGACTCCTACGGGAGGCAGCAGTGGGGAATATTGCACAATGGGCGCAAGCCTGATGCAGCCATGCCGCGTGTATGAAGAAGGCCTTCGGGTTGTAAAGTACTTTCAGCGGGGAGGAAGGCGATAAGGTTAATAACCTTGTCGATTGACGTTACCCGCAGAAGAAGCACCGGCTAACTCCGTGCCAGCAGCCGCGGTAATACGGAGGGTGCAAGCGTTAATCGGAATTACTGGGCGTAAAGCGCACGCAGGCGGTCTGTCAAGTCGGATGTGAAATCCCCGGGCTCAACCTGGGAACTGCATTCGAAACTGGCAGGCTAGAGTCTTGTAGAGGGGGGTAGAATTCCAGGTGTAGCGGTGAAATGCGTAGAGATCTGGAGGAATACCGGTGGCGAAGGCGGCCCCCTGGACAAAGACTGACGCTCAGGTGCGAAAGCGTGGGGAGCAAACAGGATTAGATACCCTGGTAGTCCACGCCGTAAACGATGTCGACTTGGAGGTTGTGCCCTTGAGGCGTGGCTTCCGGAGCTAACGCGTTAAGTCGACCGCCTGGGGAGTACGGCCGCAAGGTTAAAACTCAAATGAATTGACGGGGGCCCGCACAAGCGGTGGAGCATGTGGTTTAATTCGATGCAACGCGAAGAACCTTACCTACTCTTGACATCCAGAGAACTTAGCAGAGATGCTTTGGTGCCTTCGGGAACTCTGAGACAGGTGCTGCATGGCTGTCGTCAGCTCGTGTTGTGAAATGTTGGGTTAAGTCCCGCAACGAGCGCAACCCTTATCCTTTGTTGCCAGCGGTCCGGCCGGGAACTCAAAGGAGACTGCCAGTGATAAACTGGAGGAAGGTGGGGATGACGTCAAGTCATCATGGCCCTTACGAGTAGGGCTACACACGTGCTACAATGGCGCATACAAAGAGAAGCGACCTCGCGAGAGCAAGCGGACCTCATAAAGTGCGTCGTAGTCCGGATTGGAGTCTGCAACTCGACTCCATGAAGTCGGAATCGCTAGTAATCGTAGATCAGAATGCTACGGTGAATACGTTCCCGGGCCTTGTACACACCGCCCGTCACACCATGGGAGTGGGTTGCAAAAGAAGTAGGTAGCTTAACCTTCGGGAGGGCGCTTACCACTTTGTGATTCATGACTGGGGTGAAGTCGTAACAAGGTAACCGTAGGGGAACCTGCGGTTGGATCACCTCCTTACCTTAAAGAACCTGCCTTTGTAGTGCTCACACAGATTGTCTGATGAAAAGTAAATAGCAAGGCGTCTTGCGATTGAGACTTTACGTCCCCTTCGTCTAGAGGCCCAGGACACCGCCCTTTCACGGCGGTAACAGGGGTTCGAATCCCCTAGGGGACGCCACTTGCTGGTTCGTGAGTGAAAGTCACCTGCCGTCATATCTCAAAACTCATCTTCGGGTGATGTTTGAGATATTTGCTCTTTAAAAATCTGGATCAAGCTGAAAATTGAAACGACACATCTTTAATGGTGTGTTCGAGTCTCTCAAATTTTCGCAATCAGAAGTGAAACATCTTCGGGTTGTGAGGTTAAGCGACTAAGCGTACACGGTGGATGCCCTGGCAGTCAGAGGCGATGAAGGACGTGCTAATCTGCGAAAAGCGCCGGCGAGGTGATATGAACCTTTGACCCGGCGATGTCCGAATGGGGAAACCCAGTGCAATTCGTTGCACTATCGTTAACTGAATACATAGGTTAACGAGGCGAACCGGGGGAACTGAAACATCTAAGTACCCCGAGGAAAAGAAATCAACCGAGATTCCCCCAGTAGCGGCGAGCGAACGGGGAGCAGCCCAGAGTCTGAATCAGCTTGTGTGTTAGTGGAAGCGTCTGGAAAGTCGCACGGTACAGGGTGACAGTCCCGTACACGAAAGCACACAGGCTGTGAACTCGAAGAGTAGGGCGGGACACGTGGTATCCTGTCTGAATATGGGGGGACCATCCTCCAAGGCTAAATACTCCTGACTGACCGATAGTGAACCAGTACCGTGAGGGAAAGGCGAAAAGAACCCCGGCGAGGGGAGTGAAAAAGAACCTGAAACCGTGTACGTACAAGCAGTGGGAGCACCTTCGTGGTGTGACTGCGTACCTTTTGTATAATGGGTCAGCGACTTATATTCTGTAGCAAGGTTAACCGTATAGGGGAGCCGAAGGGAAACCGAGTCTTAACTGGGCGTTAAGTTGCAGGGTATAGACCCGAAACCCGGTGATCTAGCCATGGGCAGGTTGAAGGTTGGGTAACACTAACTGGAGGACCGAACCGACTAATGTTGAAAAATTAGCGGATGACTTGTGGCTGGGGGTGAAAGGCCAATCAAACCGGGAGATAGCTGGTTCTCCCCGAAAGCTATTTAGGTAGCGCCTCGTGAACTCATCTTCGGGGGTAGAGCACTGTTTCGGCTAGGGGGCCATCCCGGCTTACCAACCCGATGCAAACTACGAATACCGAAGAATGTTATCACGGGAGACACACGGCGGGTGCTAACGTCCGTCGTGAAGAGGGAAACAACCCAGACCGCCAGCTAAGGTCCCAAAGTCATGGTTAAGTGGGAAACGATGTGGGAAGGCACAGACAGCCAGGATGTTGGCTTAGAAGCAGCCATCATTTAAAGAAAGCGTAATAGCTCACTGGTCGAGTCGGCCTGCGCGGAAGATGTAACGGGGCTAAACCATGCACCGAAGCTGCGGCAGCGACGCTTATGCGTTGTTGGGTAGGGGAGCGTTCTGTAAGCCGTTGAAGGTGGCCTGTGAGGGTTGCTGGAGGTATCAGAAGTGCGAATGCTGACATAAGTAACGATAAAGCGGGTGAAAAGCCCGCTCGCCGGAAGACCAAGGGTTCCTGTCCAACGTTAATCGGGGCAGGGTGAGTCGACCCCTAAGGCGAGGCCGAAAGGCGTAGTCGATGGGAAACAGGTTAATATTCCTGTACTTGGTGTTACTGCGAAGGGGGGACGGAGAAGGCTATGTTAGCCGGGCGACGGTTGTCCCGGTTTAAGCATGTAGGCGGAGGTTCCAGGTAAATCCGGTACCTTTTTAACGCTGAGGTGTGATGACGAGGCACTACGGTGCTGAAGTAACAAATGCCCTGCTTCCAGGAAAAGCCTCTAAGCATCAGGTAACACGAAATCGTACCCCAAACCGACACAGGTGGTCAGGTAGAGAATACCAAGGCGCTTGAGAGAACTCGGGTGAAGGAACTAGGCAAAATGGTGCCGTAACTTCGGGAGAAGGCACGCTGATATGTAGGTGAAGCCCCTGCGGGTGGAGCTGAAATCAGTCGAAGATACCAGCTGGCTGCAACTGTTTATTAAAAACACAGCACTGTGCAAACACGAAAGTGGACGTATACGGTGTGACGCCTGCCCGGTGCCGGAAGGTTAATTGATGGGGTTAGCGGTAACGCGAAGCTCTTGATCGAAGCCCCGGTAAACGGCGGCCGTAACTATAACGGTCCTAAGGTAGCGAAATTCCTTGTCGGGTAAGTTCCGACCTGCACGAATGGCGTAATGATGGCCAGGCTGTCTCCACCCGAGACTCAGTGAAATTGAACTCGCTGTGAAGATGCAGTGTACCCGCGGCAAGACGGAAAGACCCCGTGAACCTTTACTATAGCTTGACACTGAACACTGGTCCTTGATGTGTAGGATAGGTGGGAGGCTTTGAAGCGTGGACGCCAGTCTGCGTGGAGCCGCCCTTGAAATACCACCCTTTAATGGCTGGTGTTCTAACGTAGACCCGTAATCCGGGTTGCGGACAGTGTCTGGTGGGTAGTTTGACTGGGGCGGTCTCCTCCCAAAGAGTAACGGAGGAGCACGAAGGTTAGCTAATCCTGGTCGGACATCAGGAGGTTAGTGCAATGGCATAAGCTAGCTTGACTGCGAGAGTGACGGCTCGAGCAGGTGCGAAAGCAGGTCATAGTGATCCGGTGGTTCTGAATGGAAGGGCCATCGCTCAACGGATAAAAGGTACTCCGGGGATAACAGGCTGATACCGCCCAAGAGTTCATATCGACGGCGGTGTTTGGCACCTCGATGTCGGCTCATCACATCCTGGGGCTGAAGTAGGTCCCAAGGGTATGGCTGTTCGCCATTTAAAGTGGTACGCGAGCTGGGTTTAGAACGTCGTGAGACAGTTCGGTCCCTATCTGCCGTGGGCGCTGGAGAATTGAGGGGGGCTGCTCCTAGTACGAGAGGACCGGAGTGGACGCATCACTGGTGTTCGGGTTGTCATGCCAATGGCACTGCCCGGTAGCTAAATGCGGAAAAGATAAGTGCTGAAAGCATCTAAGCACGAAACTTGCCCCGAGATGAGTTCTCCCTGACCCTTTAAGGGTCCTGAAGGAACGTTGAAGACTACGACGTTGATAGGTCGGGTGTGTAAGCGCAGCGATGCGTTGAGCTAACCGATACTAATGAACCGTGAGGCTTAACCTTACAACGCCGAAGGTGTTTTGGCGAAGAGAGACACGATTTTCAGCCTGATACAGATTAACAGAATTTGCCTGGCGGCTTTAGCGCGGTGGTCCCACCTGACCCCATGCCGAACTCAGAAGTGAAACGCCGTAGCGCCGATGGTAGTGTGGGGTCTCCCCATGTGAGAGTAGGGAACTGCCAGGCATCAAATTTAGCGTGCTGATATGGCTCAGTTGGTAGAGCGCACCCTTGGTAAGGGTGAGGTCCCCAGTTCGACTCTGGGTATCAGCACCACTTTATACTTAGGTTAAAGTTCGGCAAGAAGTAAAAGAATTTGTCTGGCGGCTTTAGCGCGGTGGTCCCACCTGACCCCATGCCGAACTCAGAAGTGAAACGCCGTAGCGCCGATGGTAGTGTGGGGTCTCCCCATGTGAGAGTAGGGAACTGCCAGACATCAAATAAGTGAGAAGGCCATCCGAAAGGATGGCCTTTTTGCGTTTATGCGCCGAAAAAACGGTAGGCCGGGTAAGGCGAAGCCTCCACCCGGCAGAGCAAACAACTAATGAATCACCTGCGACAGAAATGCTCGCGTGCGTTCTGACTTTGGATGCGCAAAGAACTCATCCGGCGGTGCCTGCTCAACAATCTCACCGCGGTCCATAAAGATCACCCGGTCGGCCACGGTTCGCGCAAACCCCATCTCATGCGTCACGCACAGCATGGTCATGCCGGATTGAGCCAGCCCAATCATGGTGTCCAGAACCTCTTTCACCATTTCCGGATCGAGGGCAGATGTCGGTTCATCAAACAGCATAATTTTCGGTTTCATACACAGCGAACGGGCGATAGCCACACGCTGCTGTTGGCCACCTGATATCTGGCCAGGAAACTTATTTGCATGCTCTGCGATACGTACACGTTCCAGGTAGTGCATTGCCAACGCCTCCGCTTCCTTTTTCGGCATCTTTCGTACCCAAATCGGCGCAAGCGTACAGTTCTGCAGAACGGTCAGATGCGGAAACAGATTAAAGTGTTGAAATACCATTCCTACTTCCTGACGTACGCGTTCGATATTGCGGATATCTTCATTCAGCTCGATACCATCAACCACAATGCGTCCTTGCTGATGTTCTTCAAGATGATTAATACAGCGAATGGTTGTGGATTTTCCGGAGCCCGAAGGGCCGCAAAGGACGATGCGTTCTCCCTGCTTTACCTTAAGATTAATGTCCCTCAGGACATGAAATTGTCCGTACCATTTATTCACATTTTCCAGCGTAATCATCGCGTCGGCGGGTGTCATAGTTATTTGGCTCATAATTTCCTCAGTGCGGTGTACGCCCGGTGTTAAAGCGCTTTTCCAGATGCTGGCTGTAGCGCGACATGCTAAAACAAAAGATCCAGTAGATCAGGGCAGCAAAGACATATCCTTCGGTGGACATGCCCAGCCAGACGGGGTCAACGGTTGCCTGTTGCACGCTGCTAAAGAGATCGAACAATCCGATAATGATCACCAGGCTGGTATCCTTGAAGAGGGCAATGATCGTGTTGACCAGACCCGGAATGACCAGCTTGAGTGCTTGTGGAAGAATGACCAGTCCCTGCGTTTTCCAGTAACCGAGAGCCAGCGATTCCGCCGCTTCGTACTGGCCTTTAGGCAACGCCTGCAGACCACCACGTACAACTTCAGCGACATAGGCGGACTGGAAGAGAATCACCCCCACCAGGGCACGGATCAGCTTGTCGATGGTTGTTCCTTCTGCCATAAACAGCGGCAGCATGACCGACGACATAAACAACACGGTGATAAGCGGTACGCCGCGCCAGAACTCAATGAAGATAACGGAGAGCACGCGGACGATCGGCATTTTTGAACGCCGTCCCAGGGCCAGTAAAATCCCCCACGGTAGCGCACCGGCTATCCCTACTGAAGCGATAATCAGCGTCAGCGTCAGCCCGCCCCACTGGCGCGTTTCAACGCGTTCCAGTCCCAGGAAACCGCCATACAACAGTACCCAGACAATAATCGGATAAACCACTGCCCAGCCGGCAATATAGCGTCCACGATGAGGCAGCTTTTTCCAGAACATGGCTGCGACAGAAAGCAGGCCGATGACCAGCGCCAGATTAATCCGCCAGCGCTGTTCGTGGGGATACAATCCATACATGAACTGACCGAAGCGCTCATGAATAAACACCCAGCAGGCGCCGGCTTTTGTGCAGTCTGCTCGGGTTGAACCGACCCAGTTGGCCTGTAAAAACGCCCAGTTCAGCAGGGGAGGAATCAACTCCCAAATGAGCCACAGGCAAACAATCGTCAGCAGGCTGTTACTCCAGCTGGAGAACAGATTCTTACGCGCCCAGAGAATGAAACGTCCACCTGTCGAGTTGGCAGGGCGCGAGGAGTGCGACAGTATCGCTTTTGTCATCATAGATCCTTAGCGCTCGACCAGTGCTATACGGCGGTTATAAAGGTTCATCAGCAGTGAAATCACCAGGCTGATGATCAGATAGACAGACATCGTGATGGCGATGGTTTCGATGGCTTGTCCGGTCTGGTTAAGCACGGTTCCGGCGAAGAGTGACACCATATCCGGGTAACCAATGGCAGCGGCCAGCGACGAGTTTTTGACAATATTGAGATACTGGCTGGTCAGGGGGGGGATGATGACCCGTAAAGCCTGCGGAATAATGACCTGGCGAAGCGTCACGGTATGGGGTAATCCCAGCGAGCGCGCCGCCTCGTGCTGCCCATAAGGAACGGCCTGGATCCCTGCACGGATGATTTCTGCGATAAAGGCGGACGTATAAATCGACAGCGCCAGCGTCAGGGCCGCCAGCTCGGGAATTAATACCATCCCGCCCTGAAAGTTAAAGCCCCGCAGATGTGGAATATCCCAGTGCAGCGCTGCCCCAAACAGCCAGTGCGCAATTAGCGGCAGGCTAACGATCAGGACAACTGCCGTGGGCCAGGTTCTACGAAGCTGACCGGTTTTGACCTGATGCTTGCGGTTAAAACGGAATACCCCCGCAGAGAGCGCAAGCGCTATCACAATTGCGCCGATAAAAGCGTACAGTCCTTCACCCGGCTGAGGAGAAGGAATGGACAACCCTCGGTTACTGAGGAAAAACAGCTCAAACGCGTCGACGGCCTGACGGGGACCGGGAAGGTTACGCAGTACGGCGAAATACCAGAAGAAGATCTGCAGGAGCGGGGGGATATTACGGAACGTCTCGATATAAACAGTCGATAGTTTCCGCAGGAGCCAGTTTTCAGAAAGACGCGCCAGGCCAATAAAGAAGCCCAGTATCGACGCGAAGACGATACAAAGCGCCGATACCAACAGCGTATTCAGTAAACCGACCACAAACACGCGTCCGTACGTGTCACCTTCCTGGTAATCAATAAGGTGCTGAACAATACCAAACCCCGCGCTGCGATCTAAAAACGCAAAACCGGAGGTAATGCCGCGGTTATTCAGGTTGGTGATGGTGTTATGGATCAGATACACGGCGATGAGAACAACCGCAACAATAGCAATAATCTGGAATAGCCAGGCGCGGACCGCGGGATGAGAAAAGGATAGCGATCCTTTTACGGCTGAGCGGCGATGGGACATAAAGAAACCTCAGTAACCATGACTCTGGAGTGGGCACTGCCGGAGCAGTGCCCGTTACAGCTATGACTTAACGTACCGGTGGCGCGTACTGAATACCGCCGTTGTTCCAGAGATTGTTCTGGCCGCGTTTGATCTTCAGCGGGCTTTCCGATCCCACGTTGCGCTCAAAGATCTCAGAGTAGTTGCCCACCTGTTTGATGATGTTGTAGGCCCACTTGTTATCCAGCTTCAGATCCTTGCCGAAATCACCTTCTGTACCCAGCAGGTGTGCCATATCCGGGTTGGATGGCTTAGCAGCTTTCTCATCAACGTTTTTCGAGTTGATGCCCATCTCTTCTGCGTTCAGCATGGCAAACAGCGTCCAGCGAACGATAGAGAACCAGTCTTCATCGCCACGACGTACCACCGGTCCGAGAGGTTCTTTGGAGATCACTTCAGGCAGAACGATCCATTCTGCCGGATTGCTCAGCTTAATACGTAAGGCATACAGCTGTGACTGGTCAGAGGCCAGCGTGTCGCAACGGCCGGACTCCAGCGCTTTGGCCGATTCATCCGAGCGGTCGAATGTCACCGGGGTGTATTTCATGTTGTTTGCTTTGAAATAATCCGCGACGTTCAGCTCGGTATCGGTGCCCGCCTGGATACAAACGGTGGCGCCATCCAATTCTTTAGCGCTTTTCAGGCCCGCTTTATTGTGGGTCAGGAAGCCGATGCCGTCATAATAGGTCACGCCCGTAAATGACATCCCCATGCCTGCATCACGTGAGGACGTCCAGGTGGTATTACGGGAGAGCATGTCGACCTCTCCGGACTGCAGCGCCGTAAAGCGTTCTTTCGCCGTCAGCGGGGTGTATTTTACTTTGCTGTCATCACCAAAAACGGCGGCAGCAACGCCACGGCAGACGTCCACATCGATACCGGTAAATTTGCCGTTCGCATCGGCATAAGAGAAGCCAGGCAAACCGTCACTGATACCGCATTGAACAAAACCTTTCTTTTTAACGGCATCCAGTGTCGTTCCCGCATGGGCTTGACCGGCTAAGGCAAACAACATGCCTGCAGCGGCCAGGCTGGCTATCATCGTCTTTTTCATAATGCATCCTGTGTGGCGAAATTTATCGTTATAGAGGCGTTTTTAAACGCTTAACCTGTCTGTGGCTTTGGCCAACGTTTATAAAGCAAACGTAATGCCAGTTTTGCGTTCGACAAAATAAGAGACGAGTGAACGCTTAATGCTGAGTGTAGACAGGCTTAAATAAAACGAGCGCCCCGAAACGGTGCGAAATTACAACCTGTGCCACAAATTGGAGCAAAAGTTGCGAGTCGGGTCAGGAAAAAGAAGAGATAGTTTTCAGCGTGAATATTGGCAGGGTATTCAATAATATTAATGTGTGAAAATCATCACGATAGAATAAGTAATTTGAATGAGTATGCGAAAAAGTTGTGACTGACTTCAGGCTTAGATTAATTATGTGAATAAATACGGAGCTATTTTTTTACTTATTTGAAAATACTGCACTCATTAAAAGCAAAAGCGCGGCCAGAGCCGCGCTTTCTCAACAGATGTTACTTCGTCAGGGCAACAATACCCAGCGTCAGACCCGCTACTGCGGCAGCACCGCCGGCGATCGCACCCGCAGTCTCCCAGTTATCCTGGGTGGTGCCTTTCATACAGGTATTGGTATGAACCAGTCGGCCCTGGTCGTCGTAAACCGGTACACATGGAGAATCGTGCGCGCAACCAGCAAGCAGCGCAGCGAGAAGTGCAACGGAAATGAATCTTTTCATGATGTTACCTCAGTATTATTTCTCATCCGTCCTATAGCCAGGAGGGCTATTAACGAACTGGAGGTTATTTTACCACCGGGGTAAGTTCTCGTTACACGAGGAATAATCTCAAATTATGTAGTTTGTAAAAATCGTGGAGAAAAGTCGGTTTCAGGAGGAATTAATGGAGGCATTATGGAGCTGCAAGAGACTGTTTTTACTTAATGCAAATCATCATGCTCTTAATACTGCCTTTCTGCAAAACCTAATTCGTTGTTTATGTTAAAAATAAAAAAGGCACCAGAGGTGCCTTTTCAGGGAAACATTAATCTTTAGGGTGAGTAAACCTTCGCCGAACAACCACAAAGAAAACGGGCACGAAGAATATCGCCAGAAGCGTTGCGGAAAGCATTCCCCCCATAACGCCCGTACCGACGGCGTTTTGCGCGCCGCTCCCGGCCCCCGAGCTGATCACCAGCGGCATGACGCCAAGGATAAAGGCCAGGGATGTCATCAGGATCGGTCGAAGGCGCATCCTGGAAGCTTCCAGAGTGGCTTCAATAATGCTTTTACCTTCTTTATCCATCAGGTCTTTAGCAAATTCGACGATCAGGATGGCGTTTTTCGCCGATAAACCAATCGTCGTCAGCAGGCCGACCTGGAAATAGACGTCATTGTTTAACCCGCGCAGCGACGCTGCGAGAAGAGCCCCAATGACCCCCAGCGGCACAACCAGCATAACGGAGAACGGAATGGACCAGCTTTCATACAGCGCTGCCAGACACAGGAACACCACGATCAGTGAAATGGCGTACAGGGCAGGCGCCTGGTTACCCGAGAGCCGCTCCTGATAAGACATCCCCGTCCAGTCATAGCCGATGCCGGAAGGCAGTTTTGCCGCGAGATTTTCCATCATAACCATGGCTTCACCGGTACTTTTACCCGGAGCGGATTCACCCAGGATCTCCATAGAGGGCATCCCGTTATAGCGCTCCAGGCGAGGTGAACCATAGACCCAGCGAGCGTTGCTGAAGGCTGAAAACGGGACCATTTCCCCCTTCGCGCTGCGCACGTAAAGGTTATTAATATCTCCCGGCAACATACGGAATTTTGCGTCGGCCTGGACGTAGACCTTTTTCACGCGCCCATGATCGATAAAGTCGTTAACATAGGTGCCCCCTAAGGCCGTCGAAATCGTCTGGTTCACGTCAGAAAGGCTGACGCCCAGCGCCTGCGCTTTCTCCTGATCGACATCCAGCTTGAACTGAGGCGTATCTTCAAGGCCGTTAGGGCGCACGCGAACCAGCAGGTCAGGGTGCTCATGCACCATGCTGAGCAGTTGGTTACGCGCCTGCGTCAGCTGGGTATGCCCCAGGTTGGCCTGATCGATCAATTCAAAATCGAAGCCCGTGGCGGTACCCAGTTCGATAATTGCAGGCAGGTTAAACGGGAACACGAGGCCATCTGTAATTTGACTGAAGGCTTTCGTCGCGCGACCCACAATGGCTTCAACGCCGTTTTCCGCCCCCGGGCGCTCCTCCCAGGGCTTAAGGCTGACGAAGGCTATACCGGAGTTCTGGCCCTGGCCGCTAAAGCTAAAGCCGTTAACGGTAAAGACGGATTCCACGTTCGCCTTTTCGTTGTTCAGATAGTAGTCCTGAACCTGATCGAGCACCTGTTGAGTACGCGTCTGGGTTGCACCCGCCGGGAGTTGAACCATCGTCATAAACACCCCCTGATCCTCTTCGGGCAGGAAGGAGGTGGGCAAGCGCAGGAAGAGCACCGCCATCCCACCGACGATAATGACGTACACCGCCAGATAGCGCCCTGTCTTACGCAAAATCCCGCTCACGCTGTTGCTGTAGTGCTCCACGCTTTTATCAAAAAGCGCATTAAACCAGCCGAAAAAGCCCCCTTTTTTCTCATGATGGTCGCCGGATACGGGCTTAAGCAACGTTGCGCAGAGGGCGGGCGTCAGGATTAGCGCAACCAGTACGGACAACGCCATCGCGGAAACGATAGTCAGCGAGAACTGACGATAGATTGCCCCCGTCGAGCCGCCAAAAAAGGCCATCGGAATAAAGACCGCCGAGAGCACCATGGCGATCCCCACCAGTGCGCCCTGGATCTGCTCCATAGACTTCTGCGTGGCCTCTTTTGGCGGCAGTTTGTCCTCGACCATGACGCGCTCGACGTTCTCAACGACCACGATAGCGTCATCGACCAGCAGACCAATCGCCAGCACCATGCCGAACATCGTCAGGGTATTAATGGAAAAACCGAACGCCGCCAGAATCGCAAAGGTACCCAGCAGAACGACCGGTACCGCGATAGTCGGGATGAGCGTTGCCCGCAGGTTTTGCAGAAACAGGTACATGACCAGGAAGACGAGAACGATCGCTTCAAACAGGGTCTTCACCACTTCGTGGATGGAGATTTTCACAAAAGGCGTGGTGTCATAGGGATAGACCACTTTCAGCCCCTGCGGGAAGAACTGCTGCAGTTGCGCCAGCTTGCTCTTAATGGCTGCCGCGGTGTCCAGCGCATTTGCCCCGGTTGCCAGCTTAATCCCCAGGCCGGTTGCCGCCTGCCCGTTTATTTTAGTGACCATGTTGTAGTTTTCGCCACCCAGCTCAATGCGAGCCACGTCCTTCAGATGAACCATCGAGCCGTCCTGGTTCACCTTGAGCGTCACGCGACCAAACTCCTCCGGTGATTTCAGGCGGGTTTGCGCGATGATTGAGGCATTGAGCTGCTGCCCGGGGATGGACGGCGTTCCGCCCAGCTGGCCTGCAGCTATCTGGTCGTTCTGCGTTTTCAGCTGGTTGATAATATCCTGCGGCGTCAGCTGGTATTTGTTCATCGCGTTGCTGTCGAGCCAGATGCGCATCGCATACTGAGCGCCAAACAGCTGAACGTCACCGACGCCAGACGTTCGGCTGATGGCATCTTTGACGTTCGAAGCGACATAGTCAGAGATGTCATTCTGCGTGAGATTCTTGTTGTCTGAAACAAAGCCGGCGACCAGCAGGAAGCTGCTGCTGGATTTCTCCACGCCAATCCCTTGCTGCTGTACCTCTTGCGGCAGCAGCGGCATGGCGAGCTGCAGCTTGTTCTGCACCTGTACCTGGGCGATATCCGGATCGGTTCCTGACTCGAAGGTCAGGGTGATGGTGACGTTACCCGCTGAATCGCTGGTGGAGGACATATACATCAGGTTATCGATGCCGTTCATGTTCTGTTCGATAACCTGGGTCACGGTATCCTGCACCGTTTGAGCGTCAGCGCCCGGGTAGGTCGCGGATATCGCCACGGCGGGAGGTGCAATGGTCGGGTACTGTGCGACGGGAAGTTTGAGAATGGCCAGCCCGCCTGCAATCATCAAAATGATGGCAAGCACCCAAGCGAAAACCGGTCTCTGAATAAAGAAATTAGCCATGTCGTCGTCCCTTAACCGGCTGGCGTCGTGGTGATATCCGGCGTGGCGACGACGGTTACCCCCGGCCTGACTTTCTGTAGCCCGCTGACAATCACGCGGTCACCGTTTTTCAGCCCTTCCGTCACCAGCCAGCGATCGCCAATTGCCTGAGGGGCCACGACGGTTCGCGGCTCAACCTGGTTTTTATCGTTCACCACCAGCACGGTTGCATCGCCTCGCGGTGTACGGGTTACGCCCTGCTGTGGTACCAGAATCGCATCCGGCTGGGTGCCCTCATCAATGCGGGCGCGAACGAACATGCCGGGTAACAACAGATGCTGAGGGTTCCGGAAAATGGCGCGCAGGGTAATCGAGCCGGTACTTTCATCGACCGTGACGTCAGAGAACTGCAATGTGCCTTTTAGCGGGTAGGGCTGCCCGTTCTCCATCAGCAGCTCAACGTTGCTGGCGATATCCCCTTTTTGCAGGCTCGTCTGTTTCAGGCGCATAAAATCATTACTGGACTGGGTGACATCAACATAAATCGGATCGAGCAGCTGAACCGTTGCCAGCGCTGCGGCTTGCCCGTTCGTCACCAGCGCCCCTTCTGTCACGCTGGATTTTCCGATACGACCATCAACCGGAGAGGTCACTTTGGTGTAGGCAAGGTTGATACGTGCACTTTCAACACCCGCTTTTGCGGCAACCACGCTGGCATCTGCCTGCTGAGCCGTCGCCACGGCCTGGTCATACTCCTGCTTACTGACATACTGGGTGCCTACCAGCGGGAGATAACGTTTCACCGTCAGGTGCGCAATATTGGCCGCCGCCTGAGCCTTCGCCAGCTCACCCTTCGCGCTGTCATAGGCGGCCTGATAGGGCGCAGGATCAATCTGGTAAAGTGACTCGCCCGCTTTTACATCGCTACCCTCCGCGAAGTTACGGCGCAGGATAATGCCGCTAACCTGAGGACGAACCTCCGCAACGCGAAATGCATCTGTTCTGCCCGGGAGTTCAGTGGTGACAGCCAGAGGCGCGCTTTTCACAATATGCACGCTGACCTGAGGCGCCTGCAGATGCTGTTGTTGATTTTCCTGATCATCGCATCCAGTGAGCAGTACCGCGCAGACAATGAAACCGGATAAGGGCAAGCGTCTGAAATGATTCGTCATTACTGTTCCTTTAAATACCCATTAACCGATATATGCTGCGAATCGGTAGCAGGGGCAGAGGGATAAAAATAAAATGTAGCTGCGTATAATAATGAGGGTATTTAATGTTTTTTAATTTATAAGTGCGAATGACCATGCTTGTAGACGAAAATCAGAATAAGACCGGCTCCATTCTGGGATATAGTTCAGGTATGTTAATTAGATAAATGAGTTTAATATTTTATAATTATTCACTCCGTCAATTTAATTGATTGGACTTATTTGTATTAATTATAAATCCAGAGGTGTGACTTTTTTTGTGCAAAATTAAAACGATTTTTAGTGAATACTTACATTTGCATGAACGCAATATGACCTTTAACCCTTGTGAGTAACGAGTAGTTGCCTATGGCGCGTAAAAAGAAAGAAGAGGCTCAACAAACCCGGCAGCAGCTGATTGAGGCGGCTATCGGACAGTTTGCCACGCGTGGCGTAGCCAGCACGACGCTGACGGATATCGCTGATGCCGCTAAGGTGACGCGCGGCGCGATCTACTGGCACTTCACCAGTAAATCTGAAATATTTAATGCCATCTGGGAACAACAATTACCGCTTCGCGACATGATTCACGACAGGCTTTCCCTTTCCGATAGTGACGATCCATTGTTAAAACTTCGTGAGCAATTTATTACTGCGCTGCAATATATTGCCCATGAACCCCGGCAATGTGCGCTTTTACAAATTCTGTATCATAAGTGTGAATTTAGCAGCGATATGATTTCTGAGCGCGAAATCAGAAAGCGTATCGGGTTCAACGATGACACGCTACGTACCGCGCTGGAAACCTGTATTTCGCGGAACATCATTTCGCCACAGGTGAATTTAGATCTCACCTTAATTGTATTCCACGGTTTTTTTAGCGGAATAATTAAAAACTGGTTAATGAATAAGGACAGTTTTAATCTTCATCAGCAGGCTCCCGCTCTGGTCGATAGCATACTGGCGACACTCCCGGCTATTCGTGTGTCGCCAGATGAGGGCGGTTACTGCTCAGCGCCAGGTAACATTTCCCCGCGGGCACAAAGTGCTTCTATGGTCTGCGCGCTGACGGGTTTACCTAGCAGATAACCCTGAAGGGTGTTACAGCCCAGCTCGGTCAAAAAGGCTTGCTGCGCTTCGGTTTCCACACCTTCAGCCACGACTTTCAGGTTAAGTGTTTTAGCGAGGGCCACAATCGCTGAGACAATAGTGGCATCCTCGCTCTCGCCGCTGAGCTCTTGCACAAACGCCCTGTCGATTTTTAGCTCGCAGGCCGGTAAGCGCTTGAGGTACAGCAGGCTCGAATATCCGGTGCCAAAATCATCAATGGAGGCCTTCACCCCCGCACTCGTCAGCTCTGTCAGCACCCGTACGCTCTCATCCGGGTTGCTCATCGCCGTGGTTTCCGTCACTTCGAGGATCAACATTTCCGGTGGCACCTGATGAAGTGCCAGGCAGTCGAGAACCGTTTTAACCAGCGAAGGTTGTTCAAACTGTAGTGTCGACAGGTTTACCGCCATTGACCAGCTTTGATGTCCCTGAAGATGCCATTCCCGCAGCTGGCGACAGGCTTCATTAATCACCCAGTTGCCAATGGGGACGATTAGCCCTGTTTTTTCCGCCAGCGGCAGAAAAAGGTCCGGCGTCAGTAACCCCTGCTTAGGATGCTGCCAGCGCAATAACGCCTCGAATCCGAGGACCGGGCCCGCCGGGGCGTGAAATTTTGGCTGATACAGCAGGCGCAGCTCATTGCGATCGATCGCCATCCACAGATCGTTCATTAACTGGAGATGGGTCTGCGCCAGGGTGTTCATGGAGGGCTGGAAAAAGTGGTAACCGTTACGGCCCATATGCTTCGTGTGATACATCGCCGCATCGGCGTTAAACATCAGCTCACGCTCGGTTTTTCCGTCGTGAGGGTACAGCGCAATACCTATGCTGAGGGTCACCACCAGTTCATAGGGGCTGAGATTGAACGGGCTATCGATCGCGCGCACCAGCGAATTCGCCAGCGATGCCGCGTCGTCCGGACCTTCTCCCTCTGCCAGCAGAACAAACTCATCACCGCCGATACGTGCAAGGGTGAACTGGCCTTTCAGAAGCAGCAGCAGACGCTGCGTAACGGCGACCAGCAGCCTGTCACCGACATCATGGCCGTAGGCATCATTGATGGCTTTGAAGCCGTCAAGATCCATGAACATCAGGGCAAAGTGGTTTCCTTCACGATCGGCTTTGCTGATGGCCTGATCGAGTCTGTCTTCCAGCAGGATACGGTTGGGCAGGCGCGTCAGGGTATCGTGTAGCGCCAGTTGAGCGAGTTCCCGGTTAGCTTCTGCCAGCGACGAGGCCAGAAGGGCGGTGCGTGCCTGAAGGCGGGCATCCAGCATCGAAACCAGCAGGGTGATCCCAAGAATAGAGAGCGCGACGACGCTGACCAGCACCGCCAGCCAGCTCCCGTTGATACCCTCATGGTGAACCATTGTGGACATCGGAAACTGCGCCGCTTTCATTCCGGCATAGTGCATACCGGCAATGGCAATACCCATCGTGATGGCGGCACCCATGCGCATCAGGACGACCTGCGCGGCTTCGCGACGCAGGCGGAAGGTCAGCCATAATGCCGCGAGCGAAGCGGCAAGCGCAATAACGACCGAAATGGCCACCCACATCTTGTTCCAGATAATCCCGGGCATCACTTCCAGCGCCGCCATGCCGGTGTAATGCATAGCCACAATACCGCTTCCCATCACCAGCGCGCCGGGCAGCAGTCGGCGCAGGCGTAGTTGCTCGCAGCTCACAAGCCATAGCGCAAACAGCGACGACCCCACGGCGATGACCATGGATAACACCGTCAGGGTGGCGTTGTAGCTCATGCTCATGGAGAGGTCCATCGCCAGCATGCCGATAAAATGCATGGCCCACACGCCGATGCCCATAGCAATACCGCCGCCAGCAAGCCAGACGCGGGCAGCGACGCCCTGACTCCCGGCGACGCGTGCAGCCATGTTCAGCGCGGTATACGCAGCAAGGATGGCAACAACAAAGGAGAGGACGACAAGGATAGGGTTGTATTGGCTGACCAGCATGGACGGTTCTACTCGAGTGTGGGGTTACGCTAGAGCGGTTGAGAAGGGCGAGACATTATCACCGTCAGGTAATGGCTCAAAGGGATTTAAATCCCCGTTTTTAGTGGGTAATAACAGGTGATTTGCGCAATCGGGCGCTTAGTCGAGCTCTGAGCAGTTAACGAGTTTAAGGGGATTCACGGAGTTCATATTGCGACACTTATCGGTTTCGGTGCTCATCAGTTCAATCCACTGCATCAGGAGTGCATCGAAAATGAGAACGGAGATTGCAAAGACAACCAGCCACCAGTATTTACGAATCATTGTGTCATTCCGCGAGAAAATCGCCAGTAAGGTGGGGGAAATATACACGAAAAACCGTGGTTGAAAAGCGTGATAAGCGAAGGTTTACAATGCGTTGACGGAGAGGTACAGATAATAAAAAAGGCGCTTCCCCATGCCGAAGAGCGCCTTTTTAAACAAGCATTTAACTGATTAGTATCAGTTCATGCCGTATTTTTTCAGTTTCTTACGCAGAGTACCACGGTTGATACCCATCATCAGCGCAGCGCGGGTTTGGTTACCGCGGGTGTATTGCATCACCATGTCCAACAGTGGCTGTTCAACTTCAGCCAGTACCAGCTCATACAGGTCATTAACATCCTGACCGTTCAGTTGAGCAAAATAGTTCTTCAGTGCCTGTTTAACCGAGTCACGCAGGGGCTTTTGAGTTACCTGGTCCTGAGAGTTAACGGTAGAAACGGTCAGTACGTCAGAATTTACGCGTTGTTCGAACATAGTTCTGTCAGCTCTTTATTTCATTACGCAAGATTTTCGAAGTATGCCTCCAACGCCTCCAGCTGTACGCTGGCATCCTCTATGGCGTTGAATGTGCGCCGAAACTGGTCATCTGGAGCGTGCTCCTGGAGATACCAGGAGACGTGTTTACGCGCAATTCGGTACCCTTTTGCCTGACCGTAGTGGTCATGCAGTTCCCGAACATGCGAGCAAAGCAAGCGCTTAACCTCTGCCAGAGGCAGCGGGGCAAGCAGCTCCCCAGTGTCCAGATAATGCTGGATTTCCCGGAAGATCCAGGGTCTTCCCTGAGCTGCACGTCCTATCATCAGAGCATCAGCTCCCGTATAGTCGAGTACAGCCCTGGCTTTAAGCGGGTCAGTTATGTCGCCATTCGCGATAATCGGAATGGAAACTTTCTGCTTAACTGCCCGAATGCTGTCGTATTCAGCTTCACCGTTGAACAAACAGGCGCGAGTGCGTCCATGGATGGTCAGGGCCTGAATGCCACAGTCTTCGGCCAGTTGGGCAATCTCTACACAGTTACGGTGTTCCGGCGACCAACCCGTGCGAATCTTCAACGTAACAGGAACGTCCACCGCGCTGACAACCGCCGTCAGGATAGCTTTCACCTGGTCGGGGTATTGCAGAAGGGCTGAACCTGCAAGCTTGCGATTCACCTTTTTGGCCGGGCACCCCATATTGATATCAATAATCTGGGCACCACTTTCCACGTTAATCCGCGCGGCATCTGCCATCTCTTCAGGCACGCTTCCGGCAATTTGCACGGTGCGAATACCTGGTTCATCAACGTGCACCATCCGAAGGCGGGATTTATCGCTTTCCCAAACCTGCGGGTTAGACGACATCATCTCGGATACGGTTAAACCGGCTCCCATCTCATAGCACAGCGTCCTGAACGGCCGGTCTGTAATACCTGCCATTGGGGCTGCGATCAGGCGATTTCTAAGCTGGTGGTGTCCGATGCGCATGAGTTAAGAAATGACCATACTGTGACTGCAAGGCGGCGTATATTACGCATTTTTTGCACGAGATGAAAGGCCAAACTTTGAACAATCCACTGTTGTAGATCAAGGAATCGCCGCCCAATCTTTCCGTTCAAAATTATTCATTATTTAAATCATTAAGTTATATGATAATGGTTATTTTATGGGCGCTTACAATTTCCCGTAACTTCTCATCATTTCTGAATAAATGCCCAGGTGAAGCGGGATAATCTGCTGTTTTTAGCAGCAGATTTCCCTACTTCTTTGCGATCTGCGTCGCATTTTAGAACATGATCGTTATGCGAAAAATGTGTGTTATTCGACCACGACGCGCCCATGCAGCGACTGTACCGGACGGTTATTATCGTGATGCATCGTCTGGGTGAATCTGGCAAGTTGTTCTGCAGAAACCGTCAGGGGCTGTTTAAGCACAATCCAGGTGACGCCTTCTGAACACGGTGGAGTGGTCAGTGAACCGCTAAAGCGCCAGTACGTTTTATCTTTCGGCAGCAGTTTGTTCAGGTTGAGATCCTGTTTGATGGAGACGTTCTGCTCGGCCTGCTGAGGCATAACGCGCCATAGCTTTTCAAGCTCCGGGTTTACGGCCCCTTTATCAAACATGACCGCCACCACCGTCAGTTCCCCGCCGGCATTTTTATGAACCAGATGCATTTCCATCGCGTACCTCTTGCCATGCACGGTGTTTTCGCTCGGCGCGTGGAAATGGAACTGCTGTAACGTCCAGGTTTGCTTATCAAGAGTAAGGGTATCTCGGGTGTTCGCCTGTTCACTTGCCTGAATGGTATGGCCATTGTTTGTCAGCGTAACAGGGCCATCAACGTAGTGGGTTTGTAGCGGGGAGAGATGGGCGTTAGTGGTGGAATCAATATTAATGGGAGACTGGTTCATTCCGCTTTGACAGGTCTTGTATGCCCCGTCCAGCTCACTCCAGTGTTCCGGTGAACCTTCCCCTTCGTAGCTCCAGTGTGATGCGAATGCTGAAGCCGAGATCATGCTCAGCGCCAGCAGCGCTGCCTTGCCTGTAACGTGTGTCATCATATTCTTCCGGTGAATTTTTGTAATACAAATCAACATGATTTGTAGGGTTATTTTACCGAAGAATGACCGGGGGAGAGAGGATTATCAGAGGGGGAGAGGCGTGGTCAGATGACCACGCCAGATTCTTATTTTTTACGGCCGGTGATGCGGCACCACTCTTCTTTTTCCACCACCGGGTCGAGAGCAAAGAGATCGGCGTAGGCTTCACACACGCTGTCGGCCTGGCTCGCCAGGATACCGGAAAGCCCCAGCAGACCGCCCTCAACGGGCAGCACGCTGATTAACGGGGCCAGTTCGCGCAGCGGGCCCGCCAGAATGTTAGCGACCACCACATCGGCTTTCATGGCGTCTGGCTTTGCATCCGGCAGATACAGCTCCAGACGATCGGAGACGCCGTTACGCTCGGCATTATCGCGACTGGCCTGAATCGCCTGCGGATCGATATCGATCCCGATGGCTTTTGCCGCGCCCAGCTTCAGGGCTGCAATCGCGAGGATCCCGGATCCACAGCCGAAGTCGATCACTGTCTTACCGTCCAGATCCAGACCATCCAGCCACTGCAGGCACAGAGACGTGGTTGGGTGAGTGCCGGTACCAAACGCCAGACCCGGATCGAGCATCACGTTGACTGCGCTTTCATCAGGGACGTCGCGCCAGCTCGGGCAGATCCACAGACGTTTGCCGAACTGCATCGGGTGGAAGTTATCCATCCACTCGCGTTCCCAGTCTTTATCTTCCAGCTGTTCGATTTTATGCACGAAACCCGCGCCCAGCAGAGGATGATTCTCCAGAATCGCGACAACCTCTTTCATGTCGGTTTCGGCATCAAACAGGCCAATAACGTCGGTATCACCCCACAGGCGGGTTTCGCCCGGCAGCGGCTCAAAGACCGGCGTATCATGCGTGTCCTGGAAGGTGATAGAGACCGAACCGGCCTCCATCAGCGCATCGCTCAGCTCTTCGGCGTTAGCGCCGGTTGTATTCAGTTTTAGTTGGATCCACGGCATGGCAAAACTCTTTATTTATCAGTAGAAATCATAGCGGGCTGTGGGACGGGCTGACCGAAACGGTTACCCACCACAAACGCCAGTAAACTTAGCAGTAACGAAGGCACAATCGGATGGAAGCCCAGGTACTGAATCTTAAACGTTGCGAGGACGGCGTAAAGCACGCCGCCGACAATCATCGCGCTCAGCGCACCGGCGGCATTCGCGCGCTCCCAGTAGAGCCCTAACACCAGCGGCCACAGGAATACCGCTTCAAGCCCACCAAATGCCAGCAGGTTCAGCCAGATGATCATCTCCGGCGGGCGCCACGCGGCTAACAGTAGCAATGCCCCTAACGCCAGAGTAATAACGGCCGACATGCGCTTCAGGCGTCGTTCATTCTCTACCTGCTCAGGACGCAGGTTCAGATAGAGATCTTTGATGATCGTAGCGGAACTTTGCAGCAGCTGAGCGTTGATTGTCGACATAATGGCGGCCATCGGTGCGGCGAGGAAGATCCCGGCGGCAAATGGCGGCAGCACTTTAACCATCAGGGTTGGGATAACCAGATCGGGTACGGTAAGGTCAGGAATAACTGCCCGACCTAACGCGCCCGCCAGGTGCATACCAAACATCAGGATTGCGACAACGATAGTGCCGATAATGATACCTCTGTGCACGGCTTTGCTGTCTTTGTAAGAGATACAGCGCACGGCGGTATGCGGCAGGCCAATCACCCCAAAGCACACCAACACCCAGAACGAGGTCATAAAGGTTGGCGAAAGGATGTCATCCGCGCCCTGCGGCGAAACCAGTTTTGGATCGATCGCCTCGAGCGTTTCAACCGCATGGCTCAGGCCGCCCGCGGCGTGGACGATGCCGACCAGCAGGACAAGAGTGCCAACAAGCATTACCAAACCCTGCATCGTATCGTTCAGCACGCTGGCGCGGAATCCGCCAAACGCGGTGTAGAGCGCAATGCTGACGCCGAAGATAATCAGGCCTGTCTCGTAGGGGATCCCGGCAGCCGTTTCCAGCAGGCGCGCTCCACCGATAAACTGCACCGTCATTGCGCCAATAAAGGCCACCAGCAGGCTTAAGCTGGCCAGCCACACCAGTAAACGGCTCTGATAGCGAGCAAACAGCATATCGTTGAGCGTCACGGCATTATAACGGCGCGCCAGAATGGCAAATTTTTTACCCAGTATGCCCAGCGAGAGCCAGACGGCTGGAAGCTGGATCATCGCCAGCAGCACCCAGCCTAACCCGTATTTATAGGCTGCGCCGGGTCCGCCGATAAACGAGCTGGCGCTGATGTAGGTCGCGGTCAGCGTCATGGCCAGCACGACGCCGCCCATCGAACGGCTACCCAAAAAATACTCGTTCAGGAAGGTGCCCGTCGTTCTTTTACGCATGGCGTAAACGGATAAACCAAACACCACTAACAGGTAAGCGATAAGCGGCAGAATGACCTCAAGCTGCATCATCGTCCTCCAGCGGAATATCGCGATAGATGAATTTCACCATTGCCCAGCACAGCAGGATGAAGACCAGCGGTACCAGCAAACACGCCATTTCGAACCAGTGCGGCAGGCCGGTTATGCCAATAGCGGAGTCAGGTACGTAAGCAGTTACTAACCATGCAGCGAGATAGAGAAGGGTCAGCCACAGCGCCCAGCGCGCTTCTTTATGGGCCTGAACAAAACGTTTGTCCATTTTTTGTCCCTTGTGGATGAAGAAAGCGGGGATTGTACATGATGGGGCCTGGCGATCCCCAGAAATAAAAAAGGCCGGATTATCCGGCCTTTTAGCAACACAGGTCTCTTACTTCTCGTTCAGACCGAGTTTTTTCTCCAGATAGTGGATATTAGTTCCACCATTCTGGAAGTGCTCATCGCTCATGATGCGCATCTGCAGATCTACGTTGGTTTTGATACCGTCGATGATCAGTTCCTGCAGGGCGTTTTTCATGCGGGCAATCGCCACGTCACGGTTTTCGCCGTAGCAGATAAGCTTGCCGATCATTGAGTCATAGTACGGCGGTACGGTGTAACCGGCGTAGATATGAGACTCCCAGCGCACACCAAAGCCACCCGGCGCGTGGAAACGCGTGATTTTACCCGGGCTTGGCAGGAAGGTGTTCGGGTCTTCGGCGTTGATACGGCACTCTACCGCATGGCCTTTCACCACAACTTCTTCCTGCTTGATGGACAGCGGCTGGCCTGCAGCGATACGCAGCTGTTCTTTGATCAGGTCAACGCCGGTGATCATTTCGGTAACCGGGTGTTCAACCTGAATACGGGTGTTCATTTCGATGAAATAGAACTCGCCGTTCTCGAACAGGAACTCAAAGGTACCTGCACCGCGATAGCCGATATCGACACACGCTTTGGAGCAACGCTCGCCGATGTAGCGACGCAGTTCCGGGGTAATGCCCGGTGCTGGTGCTTCTTCGACCACTTTCTGGTGACGACGCTGCATGGAGCAGTCACGTTCTGCCAGATAGATCGCGTTACCCTGACCGTCAGCCAGCACCTGAATTTCGATGTGGCGTGGGTTTTCCAGGTATTTTTCCATGTACACCATGTCATTGCTGAAAGCGGCTTTCGCTTCTGCTTTGGTCATGGAGATGGACTGCGCCAGTTCAGCATCGCTACGCACAACGCGCATACCGCGACCGCCGCCGCCGCCGGACGCCTTGATGATAACCGGGTAGCCAATGCGTTTAGCATGAGCACGGTTAGCATCCATGTCGTCGGTCAGAGGGCCGTCAGAGCCTGGCACGGTTGGAACACCGGCTTTTTTCATCGCGGTGATTGCAGACACTTTGTCGCCCATCAGGCGGATAGTGTCGGCTTTCGGGCCGATGAAAATGAAGCCAGAGCGTTCCACCTGCTCAGCAAAGTTGGCGTTCTCAGAGAGGAAGCCGTAACCCGGATGAATTGCCACCGCGCCGGTGATTTCAGCGGCGCTGATGATAGCCGGGATGTTCAGATAGCTTTTTACGGACGGAGCCGGGCCAATACAGACCGTCTCATCCGCCAGCAATACGTGTTTTAAATCGCGATCCGCGCTTGAGTGCACAGCGACGGTCTTGATGCCCAGTTCTTTACAGGCACGAAGAATACGCAGTGCGATCTCGCCGCGGTTGGCGATAACAATTTTATCCAGCATGTACGCCTCGTTACTCGATGACGACCAGCGGCTCGTCAAATTCAACCGGCTGACCACTTTCGACCAGAATCGCTTTCACAGTACCTGATTTGTCTGCTTCGATCTGGTTCATCATTTTCATCGCTTCAACGATGCACAGGGTATCGCCTACGTTGACTTTCTGACCCACTTCGATGAACGCCTTCGCGTCCGGGCTCGGGGTGCGGTAGAAAGTACCAACCATTGGGGAACGTACGATGTGACCACTGATTTCTGCTGCAGCGGCAGGTGCGGCTTCAGCTGCTGGCGCAACGGCTGCGGAGAGCGCAGGCTGCTGCACTGGCGCAGCATAAGCTTGCTGCATTACCGGGAAGCTAGCGGCTGGGGCTGCACGGCTGATGCGTACAGACTCTTCGCCTTCAGAAATTTCCAGTTCGGAGATGCCTGATTCTTCAACCAGCTCGATCAGTTTTTTAATCTTACGAATATCCATGAGTGGGTTCCGTACTCTTGTTTAGTGTGATTGTGACAAGCGTTTTACCGCTGTCTGTAAAGCGTATGAATAGCCGTCTGCGCCCAGTCCACAGATAACGCCAGCAGCGATATCCGACAGATACGAATGGTGACGGAACGGCTCTCGGGCGTGCACATTACTCAGGTGGATCTCGATAAACGGGATACCCACCGCGAGCAGTGCGTCGCGGATAGCAACACTGGTGTGCGTAAACGCGGCCGGATTGATCAGGATATAGTCCATATTGTCTTTAGCCTGATGAATACGGTCGATGAGTGCGTACTCCGCATTCGACTGAAAATGATCCAAATCCACATTCAGTGACGCTGCTTCCGTTCCCAGACGGTTAACAATTTCACTCAATGTTAGCGTGCCGTACTTCTCTGGCTCACGGGTGCCGAGCATGTTCAGGTTCGGTCCGTTCAAAACTAAGATATGGAACTTATCAGTCATAATGCCGCTATCTCCTGCGATTTTCGGGTAAAAAACAAAATATACCTTCGAAACGCAAATGTCACCTTTTCAGAGGCTTAAAACCGCTGTCAGGCGAACCAAGGTCGCACATTATAACGATTTCGTAGCATTTAGCAGCTAAATACTGGTCTTATCAGGGAAGATTATCAACCGCTATCCGAAAAAGATTTGCGGTTGACCGGTAATCTGCGGGAAAACGCACAGTTTCGCGAACTATCGCAACCACTGGCGGAACTTCTTGTAACGCCATGCTAAAAGCGCCACGGCCGCTAGTGCATAAAGGATCGGCTGTGGCGAGAGGATCTTCACCGACCACAGGTAATGAATGGGAGCGAGGATCGCGACAAGATAGACGAAGTTGTGCAGAAGCTGCCAGCGCCTGCCCAGTTTTCGCTGCGCATATTGCGTGGATGTCAGCGCTAACGCCAGTAAAACCACCCAGCTCACGATACCTAGCGTCAGATAAGGACGTGTCACCAGTTCGCGGCCAAGCAGTGCCAGATTGTTAATTCCCAGTTCCAGCAGGGCGTAGCTGGTGAGGTGCAGCGTCGCCCAGGCAAAACACCATAGCCCTAACAGCCGACGAGTGCGTATCAATAATGGCTGTTTAGCGTAGCGCGCCAGCGGCGAGACGAGCAAGGTGGCCAGCAAAAATTTCAGAGCCATCCGACCGGTAAAATGCTGGATATCCTTTGCCGGATCTGCGCTAAAAAGCCCCTGGCTGGCGGCCCAGAACAGCCATATAAAAGGAAGTAGCCCGGCCAGATGCAGCAGCACTTTCAGCCAGGTAATCTGTTTTGCCGTTAAACGCACTCAGAAGTTCTCCCGTAAGTTGAGACCACGGTAAAGCGAGGCCACTTCATCCGCATAGCCGTTAAACAGCAGCGTCGGCTGCCGCTTCACGTCCAGCGCACCGCCGGAACCGATAAACCGCTCGGTTGCCTGCGACCAGCGCGGATGATCCACGTGCGGGTTCACGTTGGCGAAGAAGCCGTATTCGTCCGGGGCCGCCAGATTCCACGTGGTTGGCGGACGTTCGCGGGTAAGCTTAATGCTGACGATAGATTTAATCCCTTTGAAGCCATATTTCCACGGTACGGTTAAACGGATGGGCGCGCCGTTCTGCGGCGGAAGCGCTTTGCCATAAACGCCGACGGTCAGCAGGGTGAGGGGGTGCATCGCTTCGTCGAGACGTAGCCCTTCCACATACGGATACTCAAGCCCGCCGCCGATAAACCGATCTTTTTGCCCGGGCATCTCGTCCGGCGCATAGCGCGTCTGGAAAGCGACATATTTTGCGTTGCTGGTGGGCTCAACCATCGCCAGCAGTTTATGCAGCGGGAAGCCGACCCAGGGCACCACCATCGACCATGCTTCCACGCAGCGCATGCGATAGATACGCTCTTCGAGCGGGAAACGGGTGGTGAGATCGTGATGGTCCAGCGTCAGCGGTTTTGCCACTTCGCCATCAATTTTCAGCGTCCAGGGATCGGTTTTGAGGCTCCCCGCGTTGGCGGCAGGATCGGCCTTATCGAGACCAAATTCGTAGAAGTTGTTGTAGCCTGTGACTTTATCTTCCGGCGTGAGCGTCAGCTTGTTTTGCCATTCGGCCGGTTTCGTAAAGGTGAGCGGGGCGCCGGATGGGGCCTTTGGCCGATCGTTGCCTTTAAACCAGTCGAGCAGGTCGGCGTGTGCCGCCGGAGAGAGCGTCAGGGCTGTGGCGCTGATGCCAAGCATTTTCAGGATCTGGCGGCGCTGTAACATAAAGACAGACTCAGACGTTACGTCGGCTTCCGTCAGTTTTCGGTTTTTCATGGCATCCTCCGTCATGCGTTTTTCTAAGCATGACGGAGGAGAGGGATTCGCGCGAATATGTCACGAAAATTTGAAGATTAGGCGATTTTCACCAGCGCACGGCCGTGGAACTGGTTGTCCATGATCTTACTGGCGTATTCCGGCGCCTGGCTGAGGGTTATCTCCGTTGCGCTCTGGGTATAGAAAGATTCCGGCAGATCGCGCACCAGCCGTTCCCAGGCTTGATGACGACGGGCCGGCGGGGTCATCACGGAATCCACGCCCTGCAGGCGTACGTTACGCAGAATAAATGGCATCACGGTGGTTGGCAGGGCAAATCCGCCCGCCAGACCGCAGGCTGCCACGCAGCCGCCGTAGTTCATCTGCGCCAGAACTTTTGCCAGCACCTTATCACCGACGGTATCCACCGCCCCTGCCCAAACCTGTTTTTCCAGCGGACGGGTTTCGGCAAATTCGTCGCGGCTGAGAATGCGGCTGGCGCCAAGCTGGCGCAGATAGTCATGGGTGCTTTCCCGGCCGGAAACCGCAGCGACCTGATAGCCCAGCTTGTGGAGCAGCGTGACGGCCGTGCTGCCCACGCCGCCGCTGGCGCCGGTGACGACAATTTCCCCTGTCTCAGGGCGGATACCCGCATCTTCCAGCGCCATCACGCAAAGCATGGCGGTAAAGCCTGCCGTGCCGACGATCATCGCCTTGCGGCCATCCATGCCTTTCGGCACAGGCACCAGCCAGTCGCCCTTCACGCGCGCCTGCGTGGCCAGCCCGCCCCAGTGATTTTCACCCACGCCCCAGCCGGTGAGCAGTACATGCTGGCCTGGATGGAAGCGCGGATCCTCGCTGGTATGAACCCGGCCCGCGAAATCAATACCGGGCACCATAGGGAAATTTCGGATGATTTTACCCTTACCGGTAATAGCCAGCGCATCTTTATAATTTAAACTGGACCAGTCGATGTCGACGGTTACTTCGCCTTCCGGCAGGCGACTCTCTTCAACCGCCTGCACTGAGGCAAGCGTTTTGCCGTCCTGCTGTTCTAAGATCAAAGCCTGCATACGGGGTCCTCACGACTCATATGATTGGAAAATTATTTCTGAAGACTATACTCGCTCAGGGAAAAGCAGTGCCGATTTAACGCAATAAATTGCCAGATACACCCGATTTGGTAGTATGCCGCATTTGAAATGCAAGTTAGCGCTTACTCGCTACCCCCATCAACCCACGGAGTAATCTCAAGGATGCGATTAACGACGAAGTTCTCAGCTTTTATCACCCTGCTGACGGGGCTTACCATTTTTGTCACCCTTCTGGGCTGTTCCCTGAGCTTTTACACCGCTATTCAGGACAAGCTGGTCAACCGGGTACAGTCTGTGGCATCGGTGATTGATACGCGTCTGCTGACGACGCCCCTACCGGCGCTCACCAGTGAGCTTGATGAGTTGATGGTTCCTGTTGATATTGTTCAGATCGACATTCAGCAGGGAAAGCACCGTGTTTTAAGCCATGAACGACCGGGAAGCTATCGCCCTGCGGGCGTGGTGAGCCAGTATCGGGAAGTGACGGTGCATTCCCTCAAAAATCCGGGGATGACCATACGTATGGTCTATCTCGATCCGATGGCCAGCTATTTCCGATCCATGATGACCACCGCGCCGCTCACCGTCGCGGTGGCGTTTATCGTCCTGCTGATCTTTCTCGCGGTCCGCTGGCTGCGCCGCCAGCTTTCCGGTCAGGAGCTGCTGGAGATGCGCTCCGTACGTATCCTGAACGGTGAACGCGGCCCGCAGGTGCGTGGCTCCGTCCACGAGTGGCCGTCACGCGCCAGCAGCGCGCTCGATACCCTGCTCTCCGAAATCCAGTTTGCCAGCGACCAGCGCAGCCGTATGGATACGCTGATCCGCTCTTATGCCGCGCAGGATAATAAAACCGGCCTTAACAACCGTCTTTTCTTTGATAATCAGCTCGCCACGCTGCTTGAGGATCCGGAAAAAGTGGGGACACACGGGGTGGTGATGATGATTCGCCTGCCCGATTTCGATCTCCTGCGCGACACCTGGGGACAGCGGGCCGCGGAAGAAAACCTCTTTACGCTGATCAACCTGCTCTCCACCTTTATTATGCGCTACCCGGGCGCGCTGCTGGCCCGCTATCACCGCAGCGACTTTGCCGTGCTGTTGCCGCATCGCACGCTGAAGGAATCCGAAAGCATCGCCAGCCAGCTGCTGAAGGCGGTAGATGCGCTGCCGCAGAGCAAAATGCTCGACAGGGACGATATGGTCCACATGGGGATCTGCGCCTGGCGTGGTGGACAATCCACAGAGCAGGTGATGGAACATGCGGAAGCCGCTACCCGCAACGCCGTGTTGCAGGGGGCCAACGGATGGGCGGTTTACGATGACTCGCTGCCGGAAAAAGGGCGCGGCAACGTGCGCTGGCGCACGCTGATTGAGCAAATGCTCAGCCGCGGGGGACCGCGTATTTATCAAAAACCCGCGGTCATGAAAAACGGCAACGTTCATCACCGTGAACTGATGTGTCGTATTTTTGACGGTTCGGAAGAGGTTATCTCGGCGGAATATCTGCCGATGGTGCTGCAATTTGGTCTGTCCGAAGAGTATGACCGCCAGCAAATTACCCGGCTGATTCCGTTTTTATCCTTCTGGCCTGAAGAAAACCTGGCGTTACAGGTCACCGTGGAGTCGTTAATACGCCCACGTTTTCAGCGCTGGCTACGTGATACGTTAATGCAATGCGAAAAATCGCAACGCAAACACATTATTTTTGAACTTGCTGAGGCCGATGTAGGTCAACACATCAGCCGGTTACGTCCGGTGGTGCGTTTGATCAATGCGCTCGGTGCACGTATCGCTGTGACGCAGGCAGGTTTAACGCTGGTCAGCACCAACTGGATCAAGGAGCTGGATGTTGAGTTATTAAAGCTACATCCGGGGCTGGTAAGGAATATTGAGAAGCGTACGGAAAACCAGCTGCTGGTACAGAGTCTGGTAGAAGCGTGCAAGGGTACGCGAACACAAGTATTTGCCACGGGCGTGCGCTCCAGAAGCGAATGGCAGATGTTAACAGCGCGCGGCGTGATGGGCGGTCAGGGGGATTTTTTTGCTGCCTCTCAACCGCTTGACACCAACGTGAAAAAATATTTGCAAAGATACTCTGTTTGACCTGCCGTTTACGCTGTTTTCACGTAGAATATCGCGCCTGTAGCTTTGAGTATGTCGAGCAAAAAGCCAGTGAACGACCTGTAACGGGTTACAAACGTCAGTGGGGAACGCTACTGTTTACTCAGCCCTGAGGGAGTCAGGGGATGTTTTTGTAACATCAGGAAACGTACTGCACAAATTTTCACCGTTGCAGATGATTTTTGCGCCTTGTCGCTGCTGCGTGTGGTTGGTAAAGTAAGCGGATTTTGTTTTCCGCCCCAGCTTTCAGGATTATCCCTTAGTATGTTGAAAAAATTTCGTGGCATGTTTTCCAATGACCTGTCCATTGACCTGGGTACCGCGAATACCCTTATTTATGTAAAAGGACAAGGCATCGTATTGAATGAGCCTTCCGTTGTGGCCATTCGTCAGGATCGTGCAGGCTCGCCGAAAAGCGTGGCTGCAGTGGGTCATGACGCGAAGCAGATGCTGGGTCGTACCCCTGGCAACATCGCCGCCATTCGCCCAATGAAAGACGGCGTTATCGCCGACTTCTTCGTGACTGAAAAAATGCTTCAGCACTTCATCAAGCAGGTGCACAGCAACAGCTTCATGCGTCCAAGCCCGCGTGTTCTGGTGTGTGTGCCGGTTGGCGCAACCCAGGTAGAGCGTCGCGCAATCCGTGAATCTGCCCAGGGTGCAGGTGCACGTGAAGTGTTCCTGATTGAAGAGCCAATGGCTGCGGCCATCGGTGCGGGTCTGCCTGTTTCCGAAGCGACCGGTTCTATGGTGGTGGATATCGGTGGTGGTACAACTGAAGTAGCCGTTATCTCTCTGAACGGCGTGGTGTACTCCTCTTCCGTACGTATTGGTGGTGACCGCTTCGATGAAGCCATCATTAATTATGTGCGCCGTAACTACGGCTCTCTGATCGGTGAAGCCACCGCAGAGCGTATCAAACACGAAATCGGCTCTGCGTATCCGGGCGATGAAGTGCGTGAGATCGAAGTTCGTGGCCGTAACCTGGCTGAGGGTGTTCCACGCGGTTTCACCCTGAACTCCAACGAAATTCTGGAAGCTCTGCAGGAACCACTGACGGGCATCGTGAGCGCGGTAATGGTTGCGCTGGAACAGTGCCCACCAGAGCTGGCGTCCGATATCTCCGAGCGCGGTATGGTTCTGACCGGTGGTGGTGCGCTGCTGCGTAACCTCGACCGCCTGTTAATGGAAGAGACAGGTATTCCTGTCGTAGTTGCAGAAGATCCACTGACTTGCGTCGCCCGTGGTGGTGGCAAGGCGCTGGAAATGATCGACATGCACGGCGGCGATTTGTTCAGCGAAGAGTAGTCGAGTTTGAGAGGGTAGCAATTTGCTACCCTTTCTCTCTGACGCGAGAATACGCATAGCCTATGAAGCCAATTTTTAGCCGTGGCCCATCGCTACAGTTTCGCCTTATTCTGGCGGTTCTGGTTGCGCTTGGGGTCATTATTGCCGATAGCCGCCTCGGTACGTTCAGCCAGATCAGAACGTACATGGATACCGCCGTCAGTCCTTTCTACTTTGTTTCAAATGGTCCCCGTGAACTGCTCGACTCCGTTTCTCAAACGCTGTCTTCGCGCGACCAACTCGAACTCGAAAACCGGGCATTACGTCAGGAATTATTGCTGAAAAACAGCGAACTGCTGATGCTGGGGCAATACAAGCAGGAAAACGCGCGTCTGCGTGAACTGCTCGGCTCGCCGCTGCGTCAGGATGAGCAGAAAATGGTCACGCAGGTGATCTCTACCGTAAACGACCCCTACAGCGATCAGGTTGTGATCGACAAAGGGAGCGTGAACGGGGTGTATGAAGGTCAGCCTGTTATTAGCGATAAAGGCGTAGTGGGCCAGGTTGTTGCCGTAGCCAAACTGACTAGCCGCGTGCTGCTGATTTGCGATGCCACGCATGCGCTGCCGATCCAGGTTCTGCGCAACGACATTCGCGTGATTGCTGCCGGTAACGGCTGTACGGACGATCTGCAGCTGGAACATCTGCCGGCAAACACGGATATTCGCGTGGGCGACGTGCTGGTGACGTCCGGTCTGGGTGGACGCTTCCCTGAAGGCTATCCGGTTGCGGTGGTCTCTTCGGTCAAGCTGGATACCCAGCGTGCCTATACCGTGATTCAGGCGCGTCCAACCGCCGGTTTGCAGCGTCTGCGCTATCTGCTGCTGCTGTGGGGCGCCGATCGTAATGGTGCTAATCCGATGACGCCTGAAGAGGTGCATCGCGTAGCAAATGAGCGCCTGATGCAGATGATGCCGCAGGTTCTCCCGCCTGCGGATTCCATGGGGCCGCCTGCGCCAGTTCCGGCGCCGGCAACCGGGTTAACGCAGCCGCTGCCGGATGCGCCGCCACCGCCTAAACTCTCTTCGGGAGGGCAGTAGTGGCAAGCTATCGTAGCCAGGGACGCTGGGTCATCTGGCTCTCGTTTCTCATTGCACTGTTACTGCAAGTGATGCCCTGGCCGGATGACATTCTCGTTTTCCGGCCAAACTGGGTATTGCTCATTTTACTCTACTGGATCCTTGCCCTGCCGCATCGCGTAAATGTCGGCACAGGTTTCGTGATGGGTGCCATACTGGATCTCATTAGCGGCTCTACGCTTGGCGTGCGCGCCTTGTCCATGAGCATTATTGCGTACCTCGTCGCACTCAAATTCCAGCTCTTTCGTAACCTTGCGCTCTGGCAACAGGCCCTGGTGGTGATGCTATTGTCGCTCGCTGCGGATATCGTTGTTTTCTGGGCAGAGTTTTTAGTGATCAACGTCTCTTTCCGACCGGAAGTGTTCTGGAGTAGTGTAGTAAACGGTGTGCTCTGGCCATGGTTATTCCTGCTGATGCGTAAGGTTCGCCAGCAGTTTGCTGTGCAATAAAAGGTTTCTATGACGTCTTTGTATCTCGCTTCCGGCTCCCCGCGCCGTCAGGAACTCCTGACGCAGCTAGGGGTCTCTTTTGAACGCATCGTTACCGGCATTGAAGAAAAACGTGCTGAGGGCGAAAGCGCTCAACAGTACGTGTCTCGCCTGGCGCGCGAGAAAGCGCAGGCGGGCGTGGCCAGTGTGCCACGCGATCTTCCCGTGCTGGGAGCAGATACCATCGTTATTCTGAACGGTGAAGTGCTTGAGAAACCGCGCGACGCCGATCATGCGGCGCGCATGCTGCACAAAATGTCCGGACAAACGCATCAGGTGATGACGGCCGTCGCGCTGGCTGACCGCCAGCACGTGCTGGATTGCCTGGTGGTGACCGAAGTGACGTTCAGAGTACTTACCGACGACGACATCGCCGCTTATATTGCCAGCGGTGAACCAATGGATAAAGCAGGTGCATACGGTATTCAGGGGCTGGGTGGCTGTTTTGTCAGGAAGATTAATGGCAGCTATCACGCCGTAGTCGGCTTACCGCTGGTGGAAACGTATGAGTTGCTGAGCAATTTTAACTCACTGCGTGAGGGAAGGGATAATTATGACGGCTGAATTGTTGGTAAACGTAACGCCATCGGAAACCCGTGTGGCCTATATTGATGGTGGCATTCTTCAGGAAATTCATATTGAGCGTGAAGCGCGGCGCGGAATAGTAGGCAATATCTACAAAGGTCGTGTCAGTCGTGTACTACCGGGTATGCAGGCGGCTTTTGTAGATATTGGACTGGATAAGGCGGCGTTTTTACATGCCTCCGATATCATGCCGCACACCGAGTGCGTCGCGGGCGAAGAGCAAAAGCAGTTTGCCGTGCGCGATATTTCTGAACTGGTGCGTCAGGGGCAGGATCTGATGGTGCAGGTTGTGAAAGACCCCCTCGGTACCAAAGGCGCCCGTCTGACCACCGACATCACCTTACCTTCCCGCTATCTGGTCTTTATGCCCGGCGCGTCGCACGTGGGCGTTTCGCAGCGTATTGAGAGCGAAACCGAGCGCGAGCGTCTGAAGAAAGTGGTCAGCGCCTACTGCGATGAACAGGGCGGATTTATCATCCGTACCGCTGCGGAAGGGATCAGCGAAGAAGACCTCGCGTCGGATGCGGCTTACCTGAAACGCGTCTGGACCAAGGTGATGGAGCGTAAAAAACGCAACCAGACCCGCTACCAGCTCTACGGTGAGCTGGCGCTTGCTCAGCGCGTTCTGCGCGACTTTGCTGATGCCCAGCTCGACCGCATTCGCGTGGACTCGCGCCTGACCTATGAAGCCCTGCTGGAGTTTACCGCCGAATATATCCCGGAGATGCCCGGCCTGCTGGAGCACTATTCAGGGCGTCAGCCGATCTTCGATCTCTATGATGTCGAAAACGAGATCCAGCGCGCGCTGGAGCGTAAGGTCGAGCTGAAGTCCGGCGGCTATCTGATCATCGATCAGACCGAAGCGATGACCACCGTCGATATCAACACCGGCGCGTTCGTCGGCCATCGCAATCTCGATGACACTATCTTCAACACCAACATCGAAGCCACGCAGGCGATTGCGCGCCAGCTTCGTCTGCGCAATCTGGGCGGCATTATCATCATCGACTTCATCGATATGAGTAATGAAGACCATCGTCGCCGCGTGCTGCACTCGCTTGAGCAGGCGCTGAGCAAAGACCGCGTGAAAACCAGCATTAACGGCTTCTCGCAGCTGGGGCTGGTGGAAATGACGCGTAAGCGTACCCGTGAAAGCGTTGAGCATGTGCTGTGTAATGAATGCCCAACCTGCCATGGGCGCGGAACGGTAAAGACGGTTGAGACCGTCTGCTATGAAATTATGCGCGAAATCGTCCGTGTTCATCATGCCTACGACTCCGATCGTTTTCTGGTCTATGCTTCCCCTGCGGTGGCTGAAGCGCTGAAAGGCGAAGAGTCACACGCGCTGGCGGAAGTGGAAATCTTTGTCGGCAAACAGGTAAAAGTACAAATTGAACCGCTCTATAACCAGGAGCAGTTTGACGTCGTGATGATGTAAGACGCAGTACGCTGCGTGACGAAAGCTGACAAGGAGAGATGCGTGAGGCGATTGCCGGGGATTTTATTGCTTACAGGGGCAACGCTGGTCGTGATTGTCGCGTTGCTCGTGAGCGGGCTACGCCTCGTATTACCGCATCTGGACAGCTGGCGTCCGCAGCTGCTGGCTAAAATCGAATCCACCACCGGCGTGCCGGTGAACGTAAGCCAGCTAAGCGCTAGCTGGCAGAATTTTGGCCCGACGCTCGATGTCCGGGATATCAACGCCAGCCTCAAAGATGGCGGTCACCTGAAAATCAAACGCGTGACCCTGGCGCTGGACGTCTGGCAAAGCCTGCTGCATCTGCGCTGGCAGTTTCGCGATCTCACCTTTTATCAGCTCCAGTTCCTGACCAATACGCCGCTGTCCGGCGGCGATAGCGGTCAGGGTCTGGAAGCCAACCGCTTCAGCGATCTTTTCCTCCGTCAGTTCGATCACTTCGATCTGCGCGACAGCGAAGTGAGCTTTATTACCCTTTCCGGCCAGCGCGCCGAACTGGCGATCCCGCAGCTGACCTGGCTCAACGGTAAGGATCGGCACCGCGCCGAGGGGCAGGTCAATCTCTCAAGCCTGAACGGCCAGCACGGCGTGATGCAGGTGCGGATGGATCTGCGCGACGATGACGGCCTGTTAAATAACGGCAAAGTCTGGCTACAGGCCGACGATGTGGACGTCAAGCCGTGGCTGGGCGACTGGCTCCAGCAAAATATGCAGCTGGAAACGGCCCGCTTCAGTCTTGAAGGCTGGCTGACCCTGACGAAAGGCGAATTTGCCAGCGGCGATATCTGGCTCAAGCAGGGGGGCGCGAGCTGGAAAGGTGAAAAACAGCAGCATCAGCTTTCCGTCGATAACCTCACCGCGCACGTGACGCAGGAGAAAGAGGGCTGGCAGTTTGCCATTCCGGATACACGCATCACCATGGACGGCAAGCCGTGGCCGCGCGGTGCGCTGACGCTGGCCTGGATGCCGGAGCAGGACGTCGGCGGCGCGGCCAGTAAACGCAGCGACGAGCTGCGCATCCGCGCCAGCAACCTGGATTTGGCTGCCATTGAAGGCCTGCGCTCGATGGCGGCTAAGCTCTCTCCTGACCTGGGCGAGATCTGGCTGGCTACGCAGCCGAGCGGAAAGATTGATTCTCTGGCGCTGGATATCCCGCTTCAGGCGACGGAAAAAACCCGCTTCCAGGCAACGTGGAAAGATCTTGCCTGGAAGCAGTGGAAGCTGCTGCCGGGTGCGGAGCACTTTAGCGGCAAGCTGGAAGGCAGCGTGGAGAACGGCAGGCTGACGGTTGATATGCACGATGCCAAAATGCCTTACGAGACGGTCTTCCGCGCGCCGCTGGAAATCGAACAGGGCAGCGCAGTGCTTAACTGGCTCCGTAACGAGAAGGGTTTCCAGCTTGATGGCCGGCATATCGACGTGAAAGCCAAAGCGGTGCACGCGCGCGGCGATTTCCGCTATCTGCAGCCTGTAGGTGACGAGCCGTGGCTGGGTATTCTGGCCGGGATCAGCACCGATGACGGCTCTCAGGCCTGGCGCTACTTCCCGGAAAACCTGATGGGAAAAGCCCTGGTAGACTATCTCAGCGGCGCGATTCAGGGCGGTCAGGCGGATAATGCCACGCTGGTCTACGGCGGTAATCCCCATCTGTTCCCGTACAAACACAATGAAGGTCAGTTCCAGGTTCTGGTCCCGCTGCATGACGCTACCTTCGCGTTCCAGCCCGGCTGGCCCGCGCTGAAAAACCTGGATATCGAACTTAATTTCCTCAATGACGGACTCTGGATGAAGTCCGACAGCGTGGCGCTGGGTGGCGTGACGGCCAGCAACCTGACGGCCAACATCCCGGATTACTCCAAAGAGAAGCTGCTGATTGATGCCGAGATCAACGGCCCGGGCAAAGCGGTAGGACCGTACTTTGAGGAGACGCCGCTGAAAGAGTCGCTGGCGGCGACGCTTCAGCAGCTGCAGCTTGATGGCGATGTGAATGCTCGCTTACATCTTGATATCCCGCTGGACGGAGAGATGACCACCGCCAAAGGCGACGTCCGTCTGAAGAACAACAGCCTGTTCATCAAACCCCTTGAGAGCACCCTGAAAAATCTCAGCGGGCAGTTCAGCTTTGAGAACGGTAACCTGAAGAGCGAGCCGCTTACGGCCAGCTGGTTTAATCAGCCCGTTAATATCGACTTCACGACCACAGAGGGTGAAAAGGCTTATCAGGTGACCGTCAATCTGGACGGTAACTGGCAGCCAGCGCGCATGGACGTTCTGCCGAAGCCCATTGAGGCGTCAGTGCAGGGCGCAGTCGCCTGGCAGGGTAAAGTGGCAATTGACCTGCCTTATCACGCGGGGGCCCGGTACAAGGTCGACATCACGGGCGATCTGAAAAACCTTCAGAGCCAGCTGCCTGCGCCGCTGGATAAACAGGCCGGACAGCCGCTGCCGGTAAAGCTGAACGTCGATGGCAACCTGAACAGCTTCGCGCTGACCGGAAGCACGGGTGGGACAAACCACTTCAACAGCCGCTGGCTGCTTAACCGCAAGCTCACCCTCGACAAAGCCATCTGGACAACGGATAGCCGCTCCACGCCGCCGCTGCCGGAGCAGGCTGGCATTGAGCTGAATCTCCCGCCGATGGACGGTGCTGAGTGGCTGGCGCTGTTCCAGAAAGGCGTCGGGCAGAACGTTGATGAAGCTGCCCAGTTCCCGCAAACCATTACCGTACGCACGCCGTCGCTGATGCTGGGCGGACAGCAGTGGAACAACCTGAGCCTTGTTTCACAGCCTGGCGCTAACGGTACGAAGGTGGAGGCCCAGGGAAGGGAGATCAACGGCACGCTGACCATGCGCAATCACGCGCCGTGGCAGGCGGCGATCCGCTACCTCTATTACAACCCGGCAAGCGCCGCGAGCGGGAAAGACAAAACGGCAGCGGCGTCGCCGTTGAGTAATGTCTCCCGCGTCGATTTTAGCGGCTGGCCCGATCTCCAACTGCGCTGTGCGGAGTGCTGGCTGTGGGGGCAGAAATATGGCCGTATCGACGGTGATTTCACTATTCAGGCCAACACGCTTACGCTCTCCGGCGGCCTGGTTGATACCGGTTTTGGCCGCATGACGGCCGCAGGGGAATGGGTGAATAACCCGGGCGAGCAGCGAACGTCCCTGAAGGGCGACATTAAAGGCAACAAGCTGGATGCGGCAGCCAATTTCTTTGGTATCAGCACGCCGCTGCGCGGCTCGTCATTTGACGTCGATTACGATCTTCACTGGCGTGACGCCCCGTGGAAGCCGGATGAGGCCTCGCTGAACGGCATTCTGAAAACCCGCTTCGGCAAAGGTGAAATTGCCGACGTGAGCACGGGGCGCGCCGGGCAGATCCTGCGCCTGCTGAGTTTTGACGCGCTGCTGCGCAAGCTGCGCTTCGATTTCAGCGATACCTTCAGCGAAGGTTTCTACTACGATTCCATCCGCAGCACGGCGTGGATCAAGGACGGCGTTCTGCATACGGACGACACGCTGGTGGATGGCCTGGAAGCGGATATCGCCATGAAAGGCTCCGTTAACCTCGTGCGTCGCGAGCTGGATATGGAAGCCGTGGTGGCGCCGGAAATTTCCGCGAGCGTGGGCGTGGCGGCGGCCTTTGTGGTGAACCCGATTGTCGGTGCGGCGGTGTTTGCTGCCAGCAAAGTGCTGGGTCCGCTGTGGAGCAAGGTCTCCATTCTGCGCTACCGCATTACCGGTCCGGTAGATAAACCGCAAATTAACGAGGTGCTGCGCCAGCCGCGCAAAGATGCACAGCAATGATTTGACGTGGGCAGGTAATTGCCTCACTCTCAATAAATACGATCTTTATACCGCCACGGGCGGCAACGAACGAGTAGCAATACGATGAGTCTGAACCTGGTAAGTGAACATTTGCTCGCAGCGAACGGCCTGAGCCATCAGGACCTGTTTTCCATTCTTGGTCAACTGACCGAACGCCGTCTCGACTACGGCGACCTTTATTTCCAGTCGAGCTATCACGAATCCTGGGTTTTAGAAGACTGCATCATCAAAGATGGCTCCTACAACATTGACCAGGGCGTCGGCGTCCGTGCCGTCAGCGGCGAGAAAACCGGTTTCGCCTATGCCGATCAGATTAGCCTCACCGCACTTGAACAGAGCGCGCAGGCCGCACGTACTATTGTGCGTGATACCGGCGATGGTCGCGTGAAAACCCTGGGAGAAGTGCAGCACTCTGCGCTCTATACCAGCATCGATCCGCTGCAGAGCATGAGTCGTGAAGAGAAGCTGGATATCCTGCGTCGCGTGGACAAAGTCGCCCGCGCCGCGGATAAACGCGTGCAGGAAGTTTCAGCCAGCCTGAGCGGCGTGTATGAGTTGATTCTGGTTGCGGCAACGGACGGCACTCTGGCAGCGGATGTTCGTCCGCTGGTGCGTCTCTCAATCAGCGTGCAGGTCGATGACGACGGCAAACGCGAGCGCGGCTCAAGCGGTGGCGGCGGTCGTTTCGGCTATGACTGGTTCCTGGGCGACGTTGACGGTGAAGCGCGCGCCGACGCGTGGGCGAAAGAAGCCGTGCGCATGGCGCTGGTGAATCTGAATGCCGTCGCGGCGCCGGCGGGCTCATTCCCGGTGGTGCTGGGCGCTGGCTGGCCGGGCGTGCTGTTGCACG
The DNA here is from genome assembly GCF_008364625.2 of Enterobacter dykesii. Classification (NCBI taxonomy): domain Bacteria; kingdom Pseudomonadati; phylum Pseudomonadota; class Gammaproteobacteria; order Enterobacterales; family Enterobacteriaceae; genus Enterobacter; species Enterobacter dykesii. Next base: position 4,061,660 of record NZ_CP126604.1, on the reverse strand, counting down.
AGGCGGTAGGCCATGGACTGGAAGGCGACTTTAATCGTCGCGGGACGTCCGTATTCAGCGGTCAGATCGGGCAGCTTGTCTCCTCTGAACTGTGCACCGTTGTGGATGACGGCACCATGCGCGATCGTCGCGGCTCGGTGGCTATCGACGACGAAGGCACGCCAGGCCAGTACAACGTGCTGATCGAAAACGGCGTGCTGAAAGGCTACATGCAGGACAAACTCAACGCGCGCCTGATGGGCGTGGCGCCGACGGGTAATGGCCGTCGTGAATCCTACGCGCACCTGCCGATGCCGCGCATGACCAACACGTACATGCTGCCGGGCAAATCCACGCCGCAGGAGATTATCGAATCCGTCGATTACGGTATCTTTGCGCCAAACTTTGGCGGCGGCCAGGTGGACATTACCTCCGGTAAGTTTGTTTTCTCCACGTCAGAAGCGTATCTGATCGAGAAAGGCAAAGTGACCAAAGCGGTGAAGGGTGCAACGCTGATTGGTTCCGGTATTGAAGCCATGCAGCAGATCTCCATGGTCGGTAACGATCTGAAGCTGGATAACGGCGTGGGCGTCTGCGGTAAAGAGGGCCAGAGCCTGCCGGTTGGTGTAGGCCAGCCAACGCTGAAGGTGGACAACCTGACGGTGGGCGGCACAGCCTGATCTGACCCTGCTTAAAAAAATGGCGCTACTGATGTAGCGCCTTTTTTTAGCGTAAGTTACTCAGCGGTATCTCCGGATCCGGCTCGTGAGTGATGCGATTACGCAAATCACGACGAATGATTTCGATCGACCAGAACCAGATCAGATGGCCAACGATCTCTGACACGTGTTCATACCACGGCAGCTCAAACAGCGGTGGCGTCAGCCCCATGAGAGGGAAGGAGATCATATGAACAAAAAGCTGAGCTAACGCACCCGCCAGCAAACCCTGCCAGAGTTTAATTTTCGGAAAGACTTCCGCAACTACACAATAACCTACAGCGAACACGATTGAGAAAATAATATGTGTTACGCCGACCCAGTTAAATATATGTCCGGCAAATGTATAAACCGCCTCGTTAGGATCGACGACGCCCAGCCAGTCGCGTAAAAATACATAGGGAGGGTTTAAAAAATTTCGTGAGCAGTCAATCTGGCTGGCGGCTCTTATTAATTGCTCGGGCCCGCATGCGCCGGTGAATAAATCGGTGGGACTGCGTGGCGGAAGCGGCACCTCGGCTCCCCATTTGACAAAGGCGGAGACAATCCCTGCAATTAAACCGATAAACGCAGCGAGCCCATAGCGCCTGCGTGAAGGCGGTGTTTGTTCAAATAGATTCATTTGTTTTCCTTGTTTAACATCATCCTGCGGAATTCATTTTATTATTCATATCAGCAACAAATTAATAACAGTCTGAAAGGCTGACTGTTATTAAGGTAAAGGGCAGACGGCGGCAGTGTCAATTCTCTATTCCTGATAGTGACGAAGGAATATTCCAGAATGCAGAGGAGTTTCATCCTGGAAATATTCAACGCTCATATATTTTCAGCGTTAAATCGATTATTCCTTCCTTCTCCCCCGCATCCCCTGAAACAGCTCCGCCACGTCCACAAAATATTCGGTCAGATAGTTAATACACACCTGTACCTTGAGCGGGAGTTTGTCTTTTTCGGTATACAGGGCGTACACCGGACGCGGATCGGACTGGTAGCGCGGGAAGAGGATCTCCAGCACGCCGCTGTTGATCTCGTTGATCACCCACATTAACGGCACGTAGGCGATCCCGGCACCGGCCACCAGCCAGCGTGAAATGGTCATCGGATCGTTGGTGACAAACCGCCCTTCCGGCAGCAGTTTGGTGGAGATCCCTTCCGGAGCGATCAGCTCAAATTCATTATCGGGCCGCACGCTATACTCCAGCCACGAGTGGTTGGCGAGATCGGCGGGTTTCTCCGGAACACCGTACTGCGCCAGATAGCTTTTCGAGGCGCAGACGACCATCGGCATGCTGCCCAGCCGTCGCGAGAACAGGCTGGAATCCTGCAGTGCGCCGACGCGGATCACCACGTCCAGGCCGTCGGCAATCAGGTCCGGCGCCGGGATACCCGTCACCAGATTAACGGTAAGCCCGGGATATTCTTTCAGCATATCTGCCGTCATGGCAGCGAGAACATTTTGTGCCATAGTTGAAGAACACCCGATGCGCAGCGTACCGATGGGGGTGTTGTTAAAGGCATAGAGCTGTTCGTGGACATCCTGCACTTCAAGCAGCATGCGGCGACAGCCCTGATAGTAAATTTTACCCGCTTCCGTCAGCCCAATGCTGCGGGTACTGCGGTTGAGCAGCTTGACCTGAAGCTCATCTTCCAGTTTGGACACCGTCTGGCTGATGGATGAGACGCTCATCTGAAGCTGGCGGGCAGCGGCGGTAAAAGAGCCCAGCTCAACTACTTTGGCGAAGACCGACATGCGTTTTAAACGTTCCATTGTTCACTCTGGCTTAAAAGTGATTTAGATCACATATTATAGATAACAGCATAACAGTTACGTTAATATATTATTAATTACATAACGGCTGCGCCATTCTCGCCCGGCGTTTCTTGCTCTCCTGCGGTGGCGTGCGCTAAAAAATTCTGAAGCCTGCACTCTCTCTTATCAAGGTCAACATGAGTCTGTTTCCCGTTATCGTGGTGTTCGGTTTGTCGTTCCCACCGATATTTTTCGAGCTTCTTTTATCACTGGCGATCTTCTGGCTGGTGCGCAAGGTGCTGGTCCCTACCGGGATCTACGATTTCGTCTGGCACCCTGCATTGTTCAATACCGCGCTGTATTGCTGCCTGTTTTACCTGATATCGCGCATGTTTGTCTGAGGTTGATGTGAAAACGCTAACAAGAAATATCTCCCGCACTGCCATCACCATGGCGCTGGTTATCCTCGCCTTCATCGCTATTTTCCGCGCCTGGGTTTATTACACCGAATCGCCGTGGACGCGTGATGCACGCTTCAGCGCCGATGTGGTGGCCATCGCCCCCGACGTAGCCGGTCTTATCACGGCGGTTAACGTCCACGATAACCAGCTGGTGAAAAAAGATCAGGTCCTGTTCACCATCGACCAGCCTCGTTACCAGAAAGCGCTGGAAGAGGCGGAAGCGGACGTGGCCTATTATCAGGCGCTCGCTGCGGAGAAACGCCGCGAGGCAGGCCGCCGTAATCAGCTGGGCGTTCAGGCAATGTCCCGCGAAGAGATTGACCAGTCCAACAACGTGCTGCAAACCGTGCTGCACCAGCTGGCGAAAGCGCAGGCAACGCGCGATCTGGCGAAGCTCGATCTCGAGCGCACCGTGATCCGCGCGCCGTCCGATGGCTGGGTCACCAACCTCAACGTCTATGCCGGGGAATTCATTACCCGTGGCTCAACCGCCGTGGCGCTGGTTAAACAGAACTCCTTCTACGTGCTCGCCTATATGGAAGAGACCAAGCTGGAAGGCGTGCGTCCGGGTTATCGGGCTGAAATTACGCCGCTCGGCAGCAACCGCGTCTTTAAAGGCACCGTCGACAGCGTTGCCGCAGGGGTGACTAACTCCAGCAGCTCTAACGATGCCAAAGGGATGGCGACGGTCGATTCCAACCTGGAGTGGGTGCGTCTGGCCCAGCGCGTGCCGGTACGTATTCATCTGGACGAACAGCAGGGAAATCTGTGGCCTGCGGGTACCACGGCGACGGTGGTGATCACCGGTGAAAAGGACCGGGATGCCAGCCAGGACTCGTTCTTCCGTAAAATTGCCCACCGCCTGCGCGAGTTTGGTTAATCGCCATGGGTATCTTTTCCATCGCCAGCCAGCACATTCGCTTCGCCGTGAAGCTGGCGTGCGCCATCGTGCTGGCGCTGTTTGTTGGCTTCCACTTCCAGCTTGAAACCCCTCGCTGGGCAGTGCTGACGGCTGCGATTGTCGCGGCGGGTCCTGCCTTTGCCGCGGGCGGAGAACCCTATTCAGGCGCGATCCGCTATCGCGGGATGCTGCGTATTATCGGAACGTTTATCGGCTGCTTCGCGGCGCTGACCATTATTATTTTGATGATCCGCACCCCGCTGCTGATGCTGATGGTCTGCTGTATCTGGGCAGGTTTCTGCACCTGGATCTCGTCTCTGGTGAAAGTGGAGAACTCTTACGCCTGGGGGCTGGCGGGCTATACCGCGCTGATTATTGTCATCACTATCCAAAGCGAACCGCTGCTCGCGCCGCAGTTTGCGGTTGAGCGCTGCAGCGAGATTGTGATTGGTATTGTCAGCGCGATCGTCGCTGACCTGCTTTTCTCCCCGCGCTCCATCAAGCAGGAAGTCGACCGTGAGCTTGACGCGCTGATCGTTGCCCAGTATCAGCTGATGCAGCTGTGCATTAAGCATGGCGATAGCGAAGAGGTGGATAAAGCCTGGAGCGGGCTGGTACGTCGTACGCAGGCGCTGGAAGGGATGCGCAGCAACCTTAATATGGAGTCGTCGCGCTGGGCCCGCGCGAATCGTCGTCTTAAAGCCCTCAACACCGTCTCTCTGACGCTGATTACCCAGGCCTGTGAAACCTATCTGATTCAGAACACCCGGCCGGAAGTGGTCACCGATACGTTCCGCGAACTGTTTGCCGAGCCGGTGGAAACCGTACAGGACGTGCATAAGCAGCTTAAGCGCATGCGCCGGGTGATTGCCTGGACCGGGGAGCGCGACACGCCGGTGACCATCTACACCTGGGTCGGCGCCGCGACGCGCTATCTGCTGCTGAAGCGCGGCGTAATCGGTAACACCAAAATCAGCGCGGCGGAAGAAGAGGTGCTGCAGGGGGAAGTGGTGATCAAAGCGGAATCCGCCGAGCGCCATCACGCGATGGTTAACTTCTGGCGTACGACGCTTGCCTGCATGCTCGGCACGCTGTTCTGGCTGTGGACGGGCTGGACGTCCGGCAGCGGTGCGATGGTGATGATTGCCGTCGTGACCGCACTGGCGATGCGTCTGCCTAACCCGCGTATGGTCGCCATTGATTTCCTCTACGGTACCATTGCCGCGTTGCCGATAGGCGCGCTCTATTTCCTGGTCATCATCCCGTCGACGCAACAGAGCATGCTGCTGCTCTGTATTAGCCTGGCGGTCATGGCGTTCTTTATCGGCATTGAAGTGCAAAAGCGGCGTCTGGGATCGCTGGGGGCGCTGGCGAGTACGATTAACATCATCGTGCTCGACAACCCGATGACCTTCCATTTCAGCCAGTTCCTCGACAGTGCGTTAGGTCAGCTGGTGGGCTGTTTCCTGGCCATGATGGTGATACTGCTGGTGCGGGATAACTCGCAGGCAAGAACGGGCCGCGTGCTGCTGAACCAGTTCGTGTCGGCTGCCGTGTCGTCTTTAACAACCAATACCGCGCGCCGTAAAGAGAACCACCTGCCCGCGCTCTACCAGCAGCTGTTTTTGCTGCTGAACAAGTTTCCGGGCGATATCGCGAAGTTCCGCCTGGCGTTAACCATGATCATTGCGCACCAGCGTTTGCGTAACGCGCCCGTGCCGATCAACGACGATCTGTCGGCATACCACCGCCAGCTGCGTCGTACCGCCGATCACGTGCTTTCTGCCAGCAGCGATGACAAACGGCGTCGCTACTTTACGCAGCTTCTTGAAGAGCTCGATACCTATCAGGAAAAGCTCAAGCACTGGGAGGCACCGCCTCAGGTGACCGAGCCGGTAGGACGGCTGGTGTTTATGCTGCATCGCTACCAGAATGCCCTCACGGATAACTGACTGAAGTAAAAAAACCGACGCCAAAAGCGTCGGTTTTTTTGTGGCTATACTTATTCCAGCACGTTCTTACATTTCAGAAAGGGAGAACACATGACGACCCAGGCGCTTCAGGACCACATCCTTTTTCAGACCGGTTATCTGGTCAACGGAATCTGGAAAACGCTGGATACAACCTTTGATGTGCTGAATCCCGCGACCGGCGAGGTCATTGCTAAAGTTGCAAAAGCGGGTAAAGCGCAGACCGAAGACGCTATCGCAGCGGCTACCCAGGCCTTCCCTGCATGGCGTGCCAAAACCGCGAAAGAGCGCTCGGCGATTCTCTACCGCTGGTACGAACTGATTATTGAGAATAAAAGCTGGCTCGGGCGGTTGATGACCACCGAACAGGGCAAACCCCTGAAAGAAGCGGAGGGAGAAGTCGAGTACGCCGCCAGCTTTATCCAGTGGTTTGCCGAAGAGGCCAAACGGGCAAACGGTGAAATTATTCCGCCGATCAAACCCGGCTCACGCATTCTGGCGACCCGTGAACCCATTGGTGTGGTCGCGGCGATTACGCCGTGGAACTTCCCGATGGCCATGCTCACCCGCAAGTTAGGCCCGGCGCTCGCGGCCGGATGCACCGGGGTAATTAAGCCGGCCAATAACACGCCGCTCAGCGCCTTTGCGCTGCTTACGCTGGCGAAACAGGCCGGAGTGCCCGACGGTGTTCTCAACGCCGTGGCCGGGAATACGCATGAAATCAGCGATGCGATCATGGCAAGCCGCGACGTACGTAAAATCTCTTTTACCGGCTCAACCTCCGTCGGCAAAACGCTGGTGCGTAACGCCGCAGAAACCATGAAAAAAGTCTCGATGGAGCTGGGGGGAAATGCACCGTATATCGTTTTTGAGGATGCGGACATCGACGCAGCGGTTAAGGGCGCGATCGCCAACAAGTTCCGCAATGCCGGGCAGGTCTGCGTCAGCGTGAACCGTTTTTATATTCAGGAAACCGTCTACGACAAATTTGTGAATAAACTTGCCGATGCGGTGAATGCGCTGAAGGTGGGTAATGGTCTTGAAGACGGGGTCGTGGTCGGGCCGCTGATTGAACCTTCTGCGGTCAACAAGGTGCGTGAGCATGTCGACGATGCCGTTGCCCGGGGCGCGACCATCCTGGCAGGGGGTAAGCCTCATCCGCTTGGCGGGAATTTCTGGATGCCAACCGTACTGGGCGACTGCCATGAGGGCATGAAGCTGGCAGAAGAAGAGACGTTTGGCCCGGTGGCGGCGTGCTTCCGGTTCACCTCGGAAGATGAAGTCATCCAGCGCGCCAACAACACGCCCTATGGGCTGGCGGCTTACTTCTACACCCTGAATCTCTCACGGGTCTTCCGCGTTTCACAGGCCATCGAGAGCGGGATGATCGGCATCAACGAGTGCGCTGTCTCCACGGAGCTAGGCCCCTTTGGCGGCGTAAAAGAGTCAGGCCTTGGACGAGAGGGCTCCGTGCTGGGGCTGGAAGAGTATCTGGAAGTTAAAACCCTGCATATTGGGGGATTATAATAGACAGGGCGGCATCTGCCGCTCGCCTGGACTGGGTGGCTGGCAATGAAAACCTATACGTTTGATTTTGACGAGATCGACAGTCAGGAAGACTTCTACCGTGAATTTATCCGGGTGTTTGATCTTGAACGGGAAAGCGTGACGAATCTGGATACGCTGTGGGACGTGGTCACCGGCAGTCTGTTGCCGCTACCGCTGGAAATTGAGTTCATCCATTTGCCCGATAAGCTGCGAAGACGTTTTGGCGCGCTGATCTTGCTGTTCGATGAAGCGGAAGAAGAGCTTGAAGGGCAGCTGCGCTTTAACGCGCGGCATTGAATGAAAAAAGCCCCTGACCATGAGGCCAGGGGCAAGTCGTATGATGAGATACGACGAGGGTTTATTTATACAGTTCTGCCGTTGCATGCCAGTGGTCACCCTGATTCAGTTCGGTGACGCGATAGCTGCTGGCGCCTGCTTTTTCAGCTTTGGCGGCAAGTTCATGACGAATATCCATCGGTGAACCGGTGACAGACGTTACGGAGACGCTGCCCATACGCTGTAGATTTTGTGCCTGGTCGGCATTCACCTGCTGTACGGTCGCGCTCGCGCCGAAAGAGATAACGGATGCCAGACCGAGGGTTGCGATGATCAATTTGGTTTTCATAGTCTTTACTCCTGAATAGGGTTTTTACTCAACGGCGAGAAGGGTTGAACCGCTATTTTTATGCCTGGTGCCGTTGAGTGGAGATTTACGTCTTCAGTTATCACTAAAACTTATTTGTACAGCTCAGCGGTGGCGTGCCAGTGGTCACCAGAACGCGCTTCGATGATGCGATAGGATGACGCACCCTGTTCTTCCGCTTTTTTGTTCAGCATCTCATGCATGTCCATTGGCGATGTGCCGACCGCGCCGACAGAAACCGTACCGATTGCCTGGCGGGATTGCGCCTGGTCAGCATTGATAGAGTCTGCTGCGAAAGCACCGAATGACAGGACGGACAGGACGCTGAGCGCCGCTACAGTTGATTTGATTTTCATGATTCTTACCTCGTCGAATTTTTTAGTGGGGTCTTGTTTCGTGACCCTCATCACAAAATCAAGTATACACTAATAACGGCAAAAATTAATACCAGGCTAATGGTTTCCTTTGTTATTACGTGTTAACCAGTCTGTTTTTTATAACCAAATTGCATAATGTTGGGCGTTTTTTGTTCATTTTTGTTGGTTATATCTAATAAAATCATATGGATATCAGCTTTTGATTTTTTGTGCGATTTTTTGATTTAGCATTCACCAGATGAATGTTAATAGGTGGTAAAAAGCACTATTTGTCAAAGTGAAGGGCAGTAGAAAAGAGGGGAGAACACAGCGGAAGCAGAACGATCCCCGCAGCGGCGCTACGGGGAGAGGGGATTAGAGTTCCTGTTCGAACAGTACCAGAATGGCTTCGTGGAGATCTTTCACGGAGAAACCGCTAGCCGGTGTGGTAAAGATAGTGTCATCGCCGGCGATAGTCCCGAGGATACCTTCCGTTTTACCCAGCGAGTCCAGCATGCGGGCAATCAGCTGTGCGGCACCCGGGCTTGTGTGGATCACCACGACGGCGTCGTTATGATCGATATCCAGAACAAGGTTTTTGAGCGGGCTGGAGGTGGTCGGCACGCCAAGTTCTGCCGGCAGGCAATAGACCATCTCCATCTTGGCGTTACGCGTACGCACCGCGCCAAATTTCGTTAACATGCGGGAGACTTTCGACTGATTGATGTTATCGAAGCCTTGTTCCTGCAGCGCCTGAACAATTTCTCCCTGAGAACTGAATTTCTCTTCTTTGAGTAGCGCCTTAAACGCCTTTACTAATTCTTCTTGCTTAGACGAGCTTCGCATAAGTCACCCGGAATATGACGATAGAAACAACATTATTATGCATGTGGATGAATTTTTATGCAAATTATCTACTCAGCGCCAGGCTGAAATAATGTTATGAAAGGGAGTGATTTTATCAGATTTCGTTATCAGAAAACATGCCTGGGTCACGCCGCGCAAATAAGCTTAAAAGTAAATTAAATGTTATCAAAATGATGTTGTTTTGGTGGCGGGGCAGGGTGTATTGTAACCACCTCTTAATGCGTTGCCCTCTGTCGTCAGATAGTTTTCTGGTGAGAGATAAAGTCGCGTGACCTCAAATTCTTTAGCTACGAAAATTGTAATTATTTACTTGCTGAATTATGGTCGCCGCAACGGATTTACAGATACTTAAGTTAACCATAATAAGGAGTTTAGGATGAAAGTCGCAGTCCTCGGCGCTGCTGGTGGTATCGGCCAGGCGCTTGCCCTACTACTGAAAACCCAACTGCCTTCAGGCTCAGAACTCTCCCTGTACGATATTGCTCCGGTAACCCCAGGCGTGGCGGTTGACCTGAGCCACATCCCGACTGCTGTAAAAATCAAAGGCTTCTCCGGTGAAGATGCACGTCCTGCGCTGCAGGGTGCCGACGTGGTGCTGATTTCTGCAGGCGTGGCGCGTAAGCCAGGCATGGATCGTTCAGACCTGTTCAACGTCAACGCGGGCATCGTGAAAAACCTGGTGCAGCAGATTGCAGAAATCTGCCCGAAAGCATGCATCGGTATCATCACTAACCCGGTGAACACCACCGTGGCTATCGCGGCAGAAGTGCTGAAGAAAGCGGGTGTTTACGACAAAAACAAACTGTTCGGCGTAACCACGCTGGATATCATCCGTTCCAACACCTTTGTTGCTGAGCTGAAAGGCAAACAGCCTACAGAAGTGGAAGTACCGGTCATCGGCGGTCACTCTGGCGTCACCATCCTGCCTCTGCTGTCGCAGATCCCAGGCGTGAGCTTCACCGAGCAGGAAGTGGCTGACCTGACCAAACGCATCCAGAACGCGGGCACCGAAGTGGTGGAAGCGAAGGCGGGTGGCGGTTCTGCAACCCTGTCTATGGGCCAGGCGGCTGCACGTTTCGGTCTGTCACTGGTTCGCGCTCTGCAGGGCGAGAAAGGCGTTGTTGAATGCGCTTACGTTGAAGGCGATGGCGAACACGCTCGCTTCTTCTCTCAGCCGCTGCTGCTGGGTAAAAACGGTATCGAAGAGCGTAAATCTATTGGTACGCTGAGCGCGTTTGAACAACACGCGATGGAAGGCATGCTGGATACGCTGAAGAAAGATATCACCCTGGGCGAAGAGTTCGTTAACAAGTAATACGAACCGTCTCCCGGTAAAAAAAACGGAGCTTATCGCTCCGTTTTTTTATGCCTGTCAGTTAGTGGCCGGGTATTCCTGAATCGTCACGTGCAGCGTCAGTTTCTTATCGTTGCGCATGACCTCAACCGGGATGATAGAACCCGGGCGAATTTCTGCCACCTGATCCATCGTCTCCAGCGCAGAGACCGCTGGCGTGCCGTTGACCGACACAATCACATCGTTTACCTGAATCCCCGCGTTGGCCGCCGGACCACCCGGTGCCACCTCGTTAACCACGATGCCCTGAATCTGATCGATACCGCCGCCCTGGGTATGCATCGGCGCAATTTCGCGCCCGCCGATACCGATATAGCCGCGGATCACGCGTCCGTCGCGGATCAGCTTATCCATGATTTTGGTCGCCAGCTGGAACGGAATGGCGAAGCCGATCCCTTCTGGCGTCTCACCGTCGTTACTCTTATCGAACGAGAGGGTATTGATACCCATCAGCTCGCCCAGCGAGTTGACCAGCGCCCCGCCGGAGTTACCGTGGTTGATGGAGGCATCGGTTTGCAGGAAGTTCTGCCGCCCGGAGGGGTTCAAACCGATACGACCGGTCGCGCTGATAATCCCCTGGGTGATGGTCTGACCAAGGTTGTAAGGGTTACCGATAGCCAGTACGACGTCACCAATATGCGGGGTACGTTTACGGTTGATCGGGATGACCGGCAAACCGCCCGTGGCGTTAATCTTCAGGACGGCCAGGTCGGTCAGGCTGTCAGAGCCAACGAGTAACGCCTCAAACACGCGGCCATCCTGCAGGGCGACGATGATCTGGTCGGCATCGTTAATCACGTGCTTGTTGGTAATAATGTAGCCGCGCTCGTCCATGATCACGCCGGAGCCGAGGGTACGGATCTCCAGCTGATTATGGGCTGAGGTATTCAGGCCGCGGTTATAGACGTTAACCACGGCAGGTGCGGCACGGCGAACGGCCTGGTTATAGGTGGCCGGCGTTTCATCCGTGCTATCGAACTGGGGAGCCGACAGTTTATTGAACTGACGTAAAGACGGCAGCGCCAGCAGCAGCAGGCCAGCGACAATCAAACCGATGACAGTAGAACGTAAGAGCTTTAAAAGCATGATGCGCGTGTCGTTAAAAAAGGAACGATTTGCAGCATAACATGAGTTATCCAGACATCACACGCAGCGGTGATGTCCGGGTCGCAAATGCTTAGCGCAACAGAATATAGATGGACTCATTGCCACGCATGACCTGCAGGGCAATAACTGCCGGTTTAGTTTCCAGCACCTTGCGCAGTTCGGCAATAGACTGCACGCGGTTGCGGTTTACACCGATAATCACGTCATCCTGATGCAATCCGGCCTGTGCGGCAGGGCTGCTCTTCTCGACGGTGTCGATGCTAATGCCTTTCGTACCGTCCTTCAGCTGCCCGTCGCTCAACGTCGCCCCCTGCAGTGCCGGGGCGATAAGCTCCGCACTGGCCGAGGATGAGGTGCTCTTATCCAGCGTCACTTCAACGTCAAGCGGCTTGCCGTCACGTATCAGGCCCAGCTTCACTTTGGCGCCAGGTTCCGTCGTGGCAATCCGTGAACACAGTTCTGCAAAGCTGTTCAGCGGTTTGTCGTTCAGGCTGACGATCACATCCCCCGATTTTACGCCCGCTTTTGCCGAGCCGGAGTTTGGCAGCACTTCACTGACAAACGCTCCGCGCTGTACGTTGATATTGAACGCTTTTGCGATATCCGCGCTCATCTCCATACCTTTAATACCCAGCAGCCCGCGTTTGATTTCACCGAACTGGATCAGCTGCTGCGCCAGGGTTTTGGCCATATTGCTGGGGATAGCAAAACCGATCCCGATGCTGCCGCCGCCCGGGGCCAGAATCGCCGTGTTAATCCCAATCAGCTCACCGTTAAGGTTGAGCAATGCCCCGCCGGAGTTACCACGGTTGATGGAGGCATCGGTCTGGATAAAGTTTTCCAGCCCTTCCAGATTGAGGCCGCTGCGCCCGAGCGCCGAGACGATCCCGGAAGTTGCGGTCTGCCCTAAACCAAAGGGGTTGCCCACGGCGACGGCAAAATCGCCGACGCGCAGTTTGTCGGAGTCCGCGATGGCGATCTGGGTCAGATTGCTCGGGTTTTGCACCTGCAACAGCGCGATGTCGCTCTGGTCATCGCCGCCGATCAGTTTGGCATCAAATTCACGGCCATCATTCAGCTGGACGCTGATTTTATCGGCCTGGCTGATGACGTGGTTGTTGGTCAGGATATAGCCTTTTGCTGCATCAATAATGACGCCAGAACCCAGGCCTTCAAAAGGCTGAGCCTGCTGGTCGGGAGACTCATCGCCAAAATATTTTTTCAGTTCTTCAGGGACGCGTTGGCTTTGTACTGCGGTGCCCTCAACCTGAACGCTGACGACCGCCGGCAACACTTTTTCCAGCATAGGCGCGAGGCTTGGAATGGCCGCCTGGCCAGGCACCTGGGAGGGAAGGGCGGCAAATACAGGGACGGACGCCGAGAGAGATAACCCGACACTTAACGCGATAGCGCTCAACAGCTGGTTTTTTTTCTTCATCGATGTTGACTCTCGTAACCTGGAATAAAGGAAAAACGGCCCTAAAAACACGTTGATGTTATTGAATTTTAAACCGCTGAACAATGAGGTGTTTAACTAAATGATAGCTGGGGTCATCAGGAAAGGACGGGCGCAATCGCTGCGCCCGTAAAATAAATTCTGGTTGTGCGATTAATCGCGTTTTACACCGCCGCGCAGCAGGCCGGACGCGCCATCGGAATAGTCGCGAGGCATCTGAACGGGCGCCTGATCGTTACCGGCTTCAGAGTCTGCCAGACGGTTGCGGAACGGGTTGGTTTCCGCGGTCATTTCCGGCAGCAGGCTGCTGGAGCTTTTTGCCATATGTTGATACAGCTGACGATAGTCGGTCGCCATGTTGTCCAGCAGCTCGGCGCTACGGGCAAAATGGCTGACTAGCTCTTCACGATACTCTTCCAGTTCAGCTTTGTTCTTTTCCAGTTCGTACTGCAGTGACTGCTGCTGACGCAATTTGCGATTACCGAAACGCATGGCCACAGCACCGATGACGATGCCGACGACTAAACCGATTAGCGCATATTCCCAGGTCATGAACTTCTCCCGTTGTCTTGTTGTTCCGTAGGGTGTTGGCTCGGCTCCTGCCTGTGCCTGATAATGCCACTATAACCGCTATTTCTGCAGAAGTGGAATCCTGACGTATCATCGCGTAGTGTAGAACGGCCTTTTTTTCATCAGTCACGTATGCTGGTGAGCGTTAATTGAAGGAATAACAATAAGATTATGCAAAACCTGTCCCCTGCATCGCGTTATCAACTGGCCCTTAACGAGGGCACTCATCAGCCTGACGACGTTCAACGTGAGGCGGTAAACCGTCTGGAGATAATTTATCAGGAGCTCACGGCAAAACCCGCTGAAGTCGAACAGAACGGCGGGCTAAAGGCGGCGTTTGGGCGGTTGCTCGGTAAAAAAGTGCCACAGGCTCACGCGCCGGTGCGCGGTTTATATATGTGGGGCGGGGTCGGTCGTGGAAAAACCTGGCTGATGGACCTGTTTTATCTGAGCCTGCCTGGCGCACGTAAACAGCGTCTGCACTTCCATCGTTTTATGCTGCGGGTGCATGAAGAGCTGACCGCACTGCAGGGCAAAAGCGATCCGCTGGAGATTGTGGCCGACCGGTTCAAGGCGGAAACGGACGTACTCTGCTTCGATGAATTTTTTGTGTCTGACATCACCGATGCCATGCTGTTAGGCGGCCTGATGAAAGCCCTTTTTGCCCGCGGGATCACGCTGGTGGCCACGTCGAATATCCCGCCGGACGAGCTGTACCGCAACGGCCTGCAGCGGGCACGCTTCCTGCCCGCCATCGATGCCATCAAGCAGCACTGCGACATCATGAACGTCGATGCAGGTGTCGATTATCGTCTGCGCACGCTGACCCAGGCGCACCTGTGGCTTTCGCCGTTAAATGCAGAGACCACCCGCGAGATGGATACACTCTGGCTGGCTCTGGCGGGAGCAAAACGCGAGCACGCTCCGGAACTTGAGATTAACCATCGCCCGCTGCCCACGCTTGGCGTCGAAAACCAAACGCTGGCGGTCTCCTTTACGACGCTCTGCGTGGATGCCCGCAGCCAGCACGACTATATTGCGCTTTCGCGTCTGTTCCACACCGTGATGGTGCTGGGCGTGCCGGTGATGACGCGGCTGATGGAGAGCGAAGCACGGCGCTTTATTGCGCTGGTGGACGAGTTTTATGAGCGGCACGTCAAGCTGGTGGTCAGCGCCGAGGTACCTTTATATGAGATTTACCAGGGCGAGCGGCTGAAGTTTGAGTTCCAGCGCTGCCTGTCGCGCCTGCAGGAGATGCAGAGTGAGGAATACCTGAAGCTGGAGCATATGCCATAAATGCCACCCTCTCCCTGTGGGAGAGGGGCTGGGGGGGAGGGCACCAGACCGCACATCACTCACCCCCGAAAAACCCATTCCAAATCACATTTAAGGGTCGATCTTTGACCTCAACTTCTCTATAATCTTGCGACCCCACGTTACGAGAAGGTTTTTTTCCCGAAACTTTCTATGTGTCGGCATGTGCTATTCGAAGGGGTAGGTTTGCCGGACTTTGTCGTGTGAACCTCAACTGACTAAACGTTTGGGTGTTCACCAACGTGTAACTTATTATTTGGGTAAGCTTTTAATGAAAACTTTTACAGCTAAACCAGAAACCGTACAGCGCGACTGGTATGTTGTTGACGCGACCGGTAAAACTCTGGGCCGTCTGGCTACTGAACTGGCTCGTCGCCTGCGCGGTAAGCATAAAGCGGAATACACTCCGCACGTTGATACCGGTGATTACATCATCGTTCTGAACGCTGATAAAGTTGCTGTAACCGGCAACAAGCGTACTGACAAAATGTACTACCACCACACCGGCCACATCGGTGGTATCAAAGAAGCGACCTTTGAAGAGATGATTGCCCGCCGTCCTGAGCGTGTGATTGAAATCGCGGTTAAAGGCATGCTGCCAAAAGGCCCGCTGGGTCGTGCTATGTTCCGTAAACTGAAAGTTTACGCAGGCAACGAGCACAACCACGCGGCACAGCAACCGCAAGTTCTTGACATCTAATCGGGATTATAGGCAATGGCTGAAAATCAATACTACGGCACTGGTCGCCGCAAAAGTTCCGCAGCTCGCGTTTTCATCAAACCGGGCAGTGGTAAAATCGTAATCAACCAGCGTTCTCTGGAACAATACTTCGGTCGTGAAACTGCCCGCATGGTAGTTCGCCAGCCGCTGGAACTGGTTGACATGGTAGAAAAACTGGATCTGTACATCACCGTTAAAGGTGGTGGTATCTCCGGTCAGGCAGGTGCGATCCGTCACGGTATCACCCGCGCTCTGATGGAGTACGACGAATCCCTGCGTTCTGAACTGCGTAAAGCTGGCTTCGTTACTCGTGACGCGCGTCAGGTTGAACGTAAGAAAGTGGGTCTGCGTAAAGCACGTCGTCGTCCACAGTTCTCCAAACGTTAATCCATTCTGCTTACGCAGAACGATTGGCGAAAAACCCGCTTCGGCGGGTTTTTTTATGGATAATGCGCAGGTTATCCACAATATCCATGCATATATCTTCTCTTTTTCCACATTTCCAGAATCCCCTCACCACAAAGCCATCAAAATCTGGTAAACTATCATCCAATTTTCTGCCCAAATATCGGTGAATACTCGATTTTTGTTCGTTTCTTGAACAATGTGTTTTCTCTGGGATGGGCGATACAACATCTGGCTGGCCCCTGTTGGGCTGGTAGCAGTAAAAATTCTGAATATACCTGGAGGTTTTCATGGCTGTCGCTGCCAACAAACGTTCGGTAATGACGCTGTTTTCTGGTCCTACTGACATTTATAGCCATCAGGTTCGTATCGTGCTGGCCGAGAAAGGTGTCAGTTTTGAGATCGAGCATGTGGAAAAGGATAACCCGCCTCAGGATCTGATCGATCTCAACCCGAGCCAAAGCGTACCGACGCTGGTGGATCGCGAGCTGACCCTGTGGGAATCCCGTATCATTATGGAATATCTGGATGAGCGTTTCCCGCATCCGCCACTGATGCCTGTTTACCCTGTCGCGCGTGGTGAAAGCCGCCTGTACATGCAGCGTATCGAAAAAGACTGGTACTCGCTGATGAACGTAATTACCAGCGGTTCCGCTTCTGAAGCTGACGCTGCACGTAAGCAACTGCGTGAAGAGCTGCTGGCAATCGCCCCTGTGTTTGGTCAGAAACCATTCTTCCTGAGCGATGAGTTCAGCCTGGTGGATTGCTACCTGGCACCGCTGCTGTGGCGTCTGCCAACCCTGGGCGTAGAGTTCAGCGGTCCTGGCGCGAAAGAGCTGAAGGGTTATATGACTCGCGTATTTGAACGCGACTCTTTCCTGGCATCTTTAACTGAACCGGAACGTGAAATGCGTCTCGGCCGAGGCTAATGACTGTGGAAATGTCACAACTTACCCCACGCCGTCCTTATCTGCTGCGCGCCTTCTATGAATGGCTGCTGGATAACCAGCTCACGCCGCACCTGGTTGTGGATGTGACGTTGCCGGGCGTGCTGGTTCCAATGGAATACGCGCGTGACGGACAAATCGTACTGAACATCGCGCCGCGCGCGGTGGGCAACCTGGAGCTGGCAAACGATGAAGTGCGCTTCAACGCGCGTTTCGGCGGCGTGCCGCGTCAGGTTTCCGTGCCGCTGGCAGCCGTGCTGGCCATCTACGCGCGTGAAAACGGTGCGGGTACCATGTTCGAGCCGGAAGCGGCGTATGATGAAGATGTTGCCAGCCTGAATGATGACAACGCATCCGACGAGCGCGAAAGCGACACGGTGATGTCACTTATCGATGGTGATAAACCCGATCATCACGACGACAATGACCCTGATGACGATCCGCCTCCGCGCGGTGGTCGTCCGGCTCTTCGCGTCGTGAAATAAAAAACAGGCCCAATCGGGCCTGTTTTTTTTACACTTCCAGGTAGTTCAGGATCCCGTCAGCCGCTTTACGACCTTCGGCAATCGCCGTGACCACCAGGTCAGAACCGCGAACGATATCGCCACCGGCGAAGATTTTCGGGTTGCTGGTCTGGAATGCGTTGTCGCTGCCTTCTGGCGCAATCACGCGGCCCTGCGAATCCAGCTCAACGCTGTGCTTCGCCAGCCATTCCATGCTGTGAGGACGGAAACCGAACGCCATCACCACGGCATCGGCCGGGATCACGTGCTCAGAACCGGCTACGATCTCGGCGCGACGACGGCCTTTCGCATCCGGTGCGCCCATCTCAGTGCGCGCCATCTTCACGCCGCTCACTTTACCGTTGGCATTCACTTCAATACCCAGAGGCTGGATGTTGAACTGGAACTCCACGCCCTCTTCACGCGCGTTTTTCACTTCGCGCTTAGAGCCCGGCATGTTCTCTTCGTCACGACGGTAGGCGCAGATCACGTGTGCCGCATTCTGACGAATGGAGGTACGCACGCAGTCCATCGCGGTATCACCGCCGCCCAGCACCACCACGCGTTTGCCTTCCATGCTGACGAACGGCTCGTCGGCGGTTTCGCCGTAGCCCATGATCTGCTTGGTGTTGGCAATCAGGAACGGCAGCGCGTCAAACACGCCCGGCGCGTCTTCGTTCTCCAGACCGCCGCGCATGGACTGATAGGTGCCCACGCCCAGGAACACGGCGTCGTAATCCTTCAGCAGGTCGTCGAGCTGCACGTCGCGTCCCACTTCCACGTTCAGTTTGAACTCAATGCCCATGCCGGTGAAGATTTCACGGCGACGGGTCATGACCTCTTTTTCCAGCTTGAAGGCCGGGATGCCGAAGGTCAGCAGACCGCCGATTTCCGGATGGCGGTCAAAGACCACCGCCTTCACGCCGTTGCGGGTCAGCACGTCCGCACAGGCCAGGCCCGCCGGGCCCGCGCCGATGATTGCCACGCGCTTGTCGGTTTGCTTCACGCCGGTCATGTCCGGACGCCAGCCCATTTCGAACGCTTTATCGTTGATATAGCGCTCGATGTTGCCGATGGTCACCGCACCGAACTCGTCGTTCAGCGTACAGGAGCCTTCACACAGACGGTCCTGAGGGCACACGCGGCCGCACACTTCCGGCAGGGTGTTGGTCTGGTGAGACAGCTCGGCGGCTTCAAAAATACGCCCTTCGTTGGCCAGCTTCAGCCAGTTCGGGATGTAGTTGTGTACCGGGCATTTCCATTCGCAGTAAGGGTTACCGCAGGACAGGCAGCGGTCTGCCTGTGCCTTGGCCTGGCCTTCTGAAAACGGCTCGTAGATTTCAACAAATTCAATTTTGCGGATCTTCAGCGGTTTCTTTGGCGGATCAACACGCTGCAGGTCGATAAACTGGTATACGTTCTGGCTCATCTGAATTCCTTACTGCGCCTGCACGCGCAGCTCTGCTGCGCTACGACTACGGTGACCCAACAGGGCTTTAACATCGCTGGACTTCGGCTTAACCAGCGCGAATTTCGCAGAGAACGCCGGCCAGTTCGCCAGGATCTCTTCGCCGCGCGAAGAACCGGTATGCTGCACGTGTTCGGTAATCAAACCGCGCAGGTGTTCTTCGTGAATGGCCAGCGTATCAACGTCCAGCACTTCCACCAGCTCCGGGTTCACGCGTTTGCGGAACTCACCGTCTTCATCCAGGACGTACGCAAAACCGCCCGTCATGCCCGCGCCGAAGTTCACGCCGGTTTTACCCAGAACGCAAACAATCCCGCCCGTCATGTATTCGCAGCCGTTATCGCCAATGCCTTCCACCACGGTTATAGCACCGGAGTTACGCACTGCAAAACGCTCGCCCGCACGGCCTGCTGCAAACAGACGACCGCCGGTCGCGCCGTACAGACAGGTGTTACCGATGATGCTGGCTTCATGGCTGCGGAAGGCTGAGCCAACCGGAGGACGCACCGCCAGCAGACCGCCCGCCATGCCTTTACCGACGTAGTCGTTGGCATCGCCGGTCAGATACAGCTCAACACCACCTGCGTTCCATACGCCGAAGCTCTGACCCGCGGTACCGCTGAAGTGCGCGGTAATTGGATCTGCTGCCAGCCCTTGGTCACCGTGCGTCTGCGCGATGTAGCCGGAAAGGGAGGCACCCACGGAACGGTCGGTGTTGCGGATATCAAACCAGAACGTTTTGCTCTGCTTGTCGTCTACGAACGGCTTCGCCTGCTGCAGCAGCTGTGCGTTCAGCACGCCGTTATCAAACGGCGGGTTGTTCTCGGTGCAGTAGACCGCTTTGCCAGGATGAGGCTGCGCGGTTTCCAGCAGCTTGCTCAGCTCCAGCTTCTGCTGCTTGGCCGTGAAGCCTTCCAGCTCTTTCAACAGGTCGGTACGGCCAATCAGGTCCACCAGACGTTTCACGCCCAGCTGCGCCATCAGCTCGCGGGTTTCGCGGGCGATGAACTCAAAGTAGTTGGTCACTTTGAACGGCAGACCGTGATAGTGGTTCTTACGCAGCTTCTCGTCCTGGGTAGCAACGCCGGTTGCGCAGTTGTTCAGGTGGCAAATACGCAGGTATTTACAGCCGAGCGCAACCATTGGGCCGGTACCGAAGCCGAAGCTTTCCGCCCCGAGGATCGCCGCTTTGATGATGTCGAGGCCGGTTTTCAGGCCACCGTCAACCTGCAGGCGGATCTTGTGACGCAGACCGTTAGCCACCAGCGCCTGCTGGGTTTCCACCAGGCCAAGCTCCCACGGGCAGCCCGCGTATTTCACGGAGGAGAGTGGGCTTGCGCCGGTGCCGCCGTCGTAGCCGGCGATGGTGATGAGATCCGCATAGGCTTTCGCCACGCCGGTCGCAATGGTGCCGACGCCCGGTTCGGAAACCAGCTTCACGGAGATCATCGCCTTCGGATTGACCTGCTTCAGGTCGAAAATCAGCTGCGCCAGGTCCTCGATAGAGTAGATATCGTGGTGCGGCGGCGGGGAGATCAGCGTCACGCCCGGCACGGAATAGCGCAGTTTGGCGATGTACGGGGTAACTTTATCACCCGGCAGCTGGCCGCCTTCGCCCGGTTTCGCACCCTGAGCGACTTTAATCTGGATCACGTCGGCGTTGACCAGGTACGCAGGCGTCACGCCAAAGCGACCGGATGCCACCTGCTTGATACGGGACACTTTGTTGGTGCCGTAACGCGCCGGATCTTCACCGCCTTCGCCGGAGTTGGAGTTGCCGCCGATGCTGTTCATGGCTTCCGCCAGCGCTTCGTGGGCTTCCGGGCTCAGCGCGCCGATGGACATCGCCGCGGTATCGAAGCGTTTGAACAGTTCGGATGCAGGCTCAACCTCGTCAATGCTGACCGCTTCATCGCCCGGATTGAGGGCAATGAGGTCGCGCAGCGTTGCCGCCGGACGGTTGTTTACCAGCTCAGCGTACTGCTGGTAATCGCTGTATTCACCGCTCTGAACCGCCTGCTGCAGCGTGCGCACCACGTCCGGGTTGTAGGCGTGGTATTCGCCGCCGTGAACGTATTTCAGCAGACCGCCCTGATCCAGCGGCTTACGTGCCAGCCACGCGCGTTTGGACAGGTTCACCAGATCCTGCTGGAAGTCAGCAAAACCGGCGCCGCCGATGCGGCTGACCACGCCCTGGAAGCAGAGGTTGGCGACCTCGTCATGCAGGCCGACCGCTTCAAACAGCTTCGAACAGCGGTAGGAGGCAATGGTCGAGATGCCCATTTTGGACATGATCTTGTACAGGCCTTTATTGATGCCGTTACGGTAGTTCAGCATCACCGCGCGGTAATCTTTGTCGATCGCGCGGGTATCCACCAGACGGGCCAGCGTTTCGTAGGCCAGGTACGGGTAAATCGCCGTCGCGCCAAAGCCTAACAGCACGGCAAAGTGGTGCGGGTCGCGTGCGCTGGCGGTTTCCACAATGATGTTGGCGTCACAGCGCAGGCTCTTGTCGACCAGACGCGTCTGGATAGCGCCGACCGCCATCGGGGCAGGCACCGGCAGACGGTTTTTCGCGATATTGCGGTCGGACAGCACCAGCAGAACGGTACCGTTACGCACCATCTGTTCGGCTTTGTCACACAGCGCATTCACCGTCTCTTCGAGGCTCGCTTCGGTCACGTCGAAGGTAATATCGAGCGTGTCGGCGCGGTAGTGCTCCTCTTTCATGGTGGTGAGCTGTTTGAAATCGGAGTACAGCAGGATCGGCGATTTAAAGGTCAGACGGTGCGCCTGGCCTTCGGCCTCGCAGAAGACGTTCATCTCGCGACCGATGCTGGTGGCCAGCGACATCACGTGCGCTTCGCGCAGCGGGTCGATCGGCGGGTTGGTCACCTGCGCGAACTGCTGACGGAAATAGTCATAGATGATGCGCGGCTGGCTGGAGAGCACGGCAAACGGGGTGTCATCACCCATGGAGCCGACCGCTTCCTGGCCGTTTTCACCGAGCACGCGAATAACGGAGTCCAGCTCTTCCGCGCTGTAGTTAAATTGCTTCTGGTAGCTGGCGAGGGTGTCATCGTCCAGCTCGCGGCGGCCCACTTCTTCATCCGATAAATCTTCGAACGGCACGAGGCGACGCACGTTTTTTTCCATCCACTCTTTGTACGGATGGCGGCTTTTCAGATCGTGATCGGTTTCGGCAGAGTGCAGAATGCGCCCGCCGCGGGTGTCGATAACCATCAGCTCGCCCGGGCCGACGCGGCCCTTCTCGACCACTTCGTCAGGCTGGTAATCCCAGATACCGACTTCAGAGGCGCAGGTGATGAGCTTGTCTTTGGTGATGACGTAGCGCGCCGGGCGCAGACCGTTACGGTCCAGGTTACAGGCGGCAAAACGGCCGTCGGACATGACGATGCCCGCCGGGCCGTCCCACGGCTCCATGTGCATGGAGTTGAAGTCGAAGAACGCGCGCAGCTCAGGGTCCATATCCGGGTTGTTCTGCCAGGCCGGTGGCACGAGCAGACGCATGGCGCGCACGATGTCCATCCCGCCCGCCAGCAGCAGTTCCAGCATGTTATCCATGGAGCTGGAGTCAGAGCCGGTTTCGTTCACGAACGGCGCGGCATCGTGCAGGTCAGGGATCAGCGGCGTCTGGAACTTATAGGTACGGGCGCGGGCCCACTGGCGGTTACCGGTGATGGTGTTAATCTCGCCGTTATGCGCCAGGTAGCGGAACGGCTGAGCCAGCGGCCAGCGTGGAACGGTGTTGGTGGAGAAGCGCTGGTGGAACAGGCAAATGGCCGATTCCAGACGCAGGTCCGCCAGGTCCAGGTAGAAGCGCGGCAGGTCAGCCGGCATACACAGACCTTTATAGATGTTCACCAGGTTAGAGAGGCTACAGACGTAGAACTCTTTATCGTCCTGGAGACGTTTTTCAATGCGGCGGCGGGCGATAAACAGACGGCGTTCCATATCACGCGGACGCCAGCCCGCAGGCGCGTTGACGAAAATCTGTTCAATACGAGGCAGCGAGGAGAGGGCGATTTCACCGAGCACCCCTTCGTTGGTTGGCACATCGCGCCAGCCGACAATCGACAGGGTTTCACGCTGAAGTTCTTCTTCGACGATGCGGCGTGAGGCGGCAGCCTTTTCAGGATCCTGGTTCAGGAACAGCATGCCGACAGCGTAGTTTTTGGCTAAACGCCAGCCGCGCTCTTCCGCCACGATGCGGAAGAAACGATCCGGTTTTTGCAGCAGCAGGCCGCAACCGTCGCCGGTTTTACCATCGGCAAGAATAGCGCCACGGTGCTGCATACGGGCCAGTGCGTGAATAGCGGTACGCACTACCTTGTGGCTAGGTTCGCCTTCTATGTGGGCGATCAGGCCGAAACCACAGTTATCCTTCTCAAGGGATTTATCGTACAACATATCAGTGAACCTCCCCAGGCTCGTCGGGCTTCCCACTGAACTTTACCGTGGCGCACAGGCGCAGAAAGAGCATGGCGACGGGGTTTGCGTTTCATACGCGGACCTCGCATTCGCCCTCTTTTTCATCCTTTCGCGCAGGTAAACAAGTTTGAGGACTTGCTTCAGAGGGAATCTCAATTACTGCATAAATATGATGAGCAGGCCGCTCATCCAGAAAGCTTCCAGCGGATTTCCAACTTATCGGGAATTGGTACACAGGTCAAATGGCAATCTTATTTATACAAAAATGTGCTAAAGAGAGTTTATCTTTTTGTTATTAAAAGGTATTTAACTATTTTTACATTGATTGAATGCCCTGGCAGGACACAGAGGAGTGTGATCTGACTCACTATATGAAAGCGGTATTATCAATGTAGCGTGCTGAATAGCAGTTTTATAGCAGAATAATAATCTGGCATTGACTGCAAACCCGCATAAACCCACTGTTTTTCAGTGGTGGCGCTATAAATGAAAAAAACAATCAGAACATAAGGAAAAGTAATCACATGCGGCGTGAATGAAATTGCAGTAATCCTGAGTATTTATTCATATAGATAAAGGCCGTCCAGGGCGATTGATCCAGGTCATCGCCGACAGAGGCTAAAAGTGGCAGGCTTGTCCCCTTTCTCCGGGACGGTCTATCAGATTATGCAGTTACAGAAATTAGTCAATATGTTTGGTGGGGATCTTTTGCAGCGGTACGGGCAAAAGGTTCATAAGCTGACGCTGCATGGCGGGTTTAGCTGCCCGAATCGCGATGGCACCATCGGGCGCGGCGGCTGCACCTTCTGTAACGTTGCGTCCTTTGCTGACGAAGCCCAGCAGCATAAATCTATCGCTGAACAACTTGCCCATCAGGCCAGCCTGGTGAACCGCGCGAAGCAGTATCTGGCCTATTTTCAGGCCTACACCAGCACGTGGGCGGAGGTGCAGGTGCTGCGCTCTATGTATCAGCAGGCCGTCAGCCAGGCCAGCATCGTTGGGCTGTGCGTGGGCACGCGCCCGGACTGCGTACCGGACGCGGTGCTGGACCTGCTCAGCGAGTACAAAGAACAAGGCTACGAGATCTGGCTGGAGCTGGGCTTACAGACCGCACATGACAAAACGCTGCACCGTATTAACCGTGGCCATGATTTCGCCTGCTACCAGCGCACCACGCGCCTGGCCCGCGAGCGTGGGCTGAAGGTCTGTTCACACCTGATTGTTGGGTTACCCGGTGAAGGTCAACAGCATGGCCTTGAAACGCTGGAAAAGGTGGTTGAGACCGGCGTGGACGGCATTAAGCTGCACCCGCTGCATATCGTTACTGGAAGCATTATGGCGAAAGCCTGGGAGGCCGGGCGGTTAAGCGGAATTGAGCTTGAGGACTATACGGTGACGGCGGGGGAGATGATTCGCCACACGCCGCCGGAAATCGTCTACCACCGCATCTCGGCCAGCGCCCGCCGTCCAACGCTTCTGGCTCCGCTATGGTGTGAGAACCGCTGGACGGGGATGGTGGAAATTGACCGCTATCTGCAGGAGAACGGTGTGCAGGGTTCGGCGCTGGGAACGCCGTGGGTTCCCCGTCTACCGGCGACGGCCGCCTAACAAACTCCCCAGCATGCCGCGCACGATTTGATTGGTGACCTGCCGCGCCGCGCTTTTCGCCATGGTCTGTACCACGCCGTCGCGCTTGCCGCCGCGCGGCCCGGTGCTGCCGAACAGGATGTCTTTGAGCCCCCCGAGAATACCGTCATCCACGGCGACGGACTGCCCTTTAGCGGCAGGCGCATCCTGCGATTCGGTTGTCGCCTGCACCCCTTTTTGCAGCATCTCGAACGCGGACTCGCGATCCACCTCGTCTTCGTACTTTCCGTAAACCGGAGAGTGGTTAATCAGGCCGTTGCGTTCATCGTCGGTAACGGGCCCCATGCGCGAGCAGGGCGCGATCACCATGGCGCGTTCCACCACGGACGGGCTGCCCTTCGCATCAAGGAACGAGATCAGCGCTTCACCGGTACCTAACGCCTGAATCGCCGCTTCGGTATCAAAGGCCGGATTGGCGCGCATGGTTTGCGCGGCGGCTTTCACCGCTTTCTGATCTTTTGGTGTGAAGGCGCGCAGGGCGTGCTGCACGCGGTTACCAAGCTGACCGAGCACGTTATCCGGGATATCCGACGGGTTTTGCGACACAAACCAGACGCCAACCCCTTTGGAGCGGATCAGGCGAATGACCTGTTCAATCTTATCCAGCAATACCTGCGGCGCATCGTTAAACAGCAAATGCGCTTCGTCAAAGAAGAACACCAGCTTCGGTTTTTCCAGATCGCCCGCTTCCGGTAACTGTTCGTAGAGCTCAGAGAGCATCCACAGCAGGCTGGCGGCGTAGAGCTTTGGCATCTGGTAGAGCTTCTCGGAGCTCAGAATGTTGATGATGCCTTTGCCGCTGCTGTCGGTGCGCATCCAGTCTTTGATATCCAGCATCGGCTCGCCGAAGAAGTGCTCGGCGCCCTGTTGCTCCAGCGTCAGTAACCCGCGCTGAATGGCTCCCACTGAGGCGCTGCTGATATTGCCGTACTGATTCTGGAAGGATTTGGCGTTATCGCCTATGTACTGCGTAATGGCGCGCAGATCTTTGAAATCAAGCAGCAGCAGCCCCTGATCGTCGGCAATGCGGAAGATAATATTCAGCACGCCGGACTGCACGTCGTTGAGGTTAAGCAGACGGGCCAGCAGCAGCGGGCCGAGATCGGAGACGGTAGCGCGCACCGGGTGGCCTTTCTCACCAAAGATATCCCACACTACCACCGGATTGTTATGCGGCGTCCAGTCCGTGATGCCAATATTTTTCAGCCGTTCGAGCAGTTTTTCAGAGGCCGTCCCTTCCTGAGCCACACCGGTTAAATCACCTTTCACGTCAGCCATAAAGACCGGTACGCCAATCTCCGAAAGCGACTCCGCCAGCTTTTGCAGGGTGACGGTTTTCCCCGTCCCGGTCGCTCCGGTGATCAGACCGTGGCGGTTCGCCATCGCGGGCAGCAAATACAGCTCTTTTTCCAGCGTCCTGGCAATTAACAATGGTGTACTCATGATGCGCTTCCTCTCTTTGTCCTGGGTGGAGTATAGGCAACCTGACCGCAATTTGGTTGAGTAAATTCCTGACTTTGCGGCGCATTATCCAGCGCGGACTATGCTTTTGCATACGGTTCACAAAAATAGTGGGAAACGATGTCCAGATTCTTCTTTAACGATCGCAAACAGCTGGTCAACGATGCCATTGAAGGCATACTGCTTTCTGCGCCACACGCAAATCTCGTCAAGCTTGATATCGATCCGGCCATC
This sequence comes from Enterobacter dykesii, assembly GCF_008364625.2. Classification (NCBI taxonomy): domain Bacteria; kingdom Pseudomonadati; phylum Pseudomonadota; class Gammaproteobacteria; order Enterobacterales; family Enterobacteriaceae; genus Enterobacter; species Enterobacter dykesii. The sequence continues at coordinate 4,034,827 of NZ_CP126604.1, read as the reverse complement.
AGGATCGTTGCACGCGGCGACTGGGACAAAAGCCGCGTGGCGGTGATCTCCGGCGGCGGCTCAGGCCACGAACCCGCGCACGCCGGGTTTGTTGGCAAAGGGATGCTGACGGCGGCAGTGTGTGGCGATCTGTTTGCCTCGCCGAGCGTGGATGCGGTGCTGAACGCCATTGTGGCGGTCACGGGCGATCGCGGCTGTCTGCTGATCGTCAAAAACTACACCGGCGATCGCCTGAACTTTGGTCTGGCGGCGGAAAAGGCCAAACGCTACGGCCTGAAGGTGGAGATGGCGATCGTGGCGGACGATATCGCGCTGCCGGATAACAAACAGCCGCGCGGTATTGCCGGTACGGCACTGGTGCACAAGATTGCCGGCTATGCGGCGGAGCAGGGGAAATCGCTGAGCGAGGTGCGGGATATTGCGCAACAGGCCTGCGATAACCTCTGGAGCCTGGGCGTGGCGATGCAAACGTGCAACCTGCCGGGCAGCGATGATGAAGAGGGGCGGATTAAACAAGGCCATGTCGAGCTGGGCCTGGGCATTCACGGAGAGCCCGGGGCTTCCGTCGTGGATACGCAGAACAGCAAAGCCATTACCGACACGCTGGTGACGCCTTTACGCGCGCAGGCGGGCGAGGGGCGGTTTGCGGTATTGATTAACAATCTTGGCGGCGTATCGGCGCTGGAGATGGCGTTGCTGACCAAAGAGCTGGCGCATTCGGCGCTGAAAGAGGAGATCGCGTACCTGATAGGCCCCGCGCCGCTGGTGAGCGCGCTGGACATGAAGGGCTTTTCGCTCACGCTGCTGAAGCTCAATGACTTCTTTGAAAAGGCGATTCACGCCGAGGTCGAAACGCTGGGCTGGGAGAAGCCCGTGGCGTTTGCGCCGCTGCGCACCGTGGCGCATACCGCCATTCACGATCGCGTGGAATACACTCCGTCGGACAATCTGCGGGTGGGCGAGTATGTCTCCTCGGTGACGAAAACGCTGCTCCAGCTGGAAAACCGGCTGAACGCGCTGGATGCCAAAGTGGGCGACGGCGATACCGGCTCCACTTTTGCGCAAGGGGCGCGGGATATTGCGCAGCGTCTCGAGGATCGCAAGCTCCCGCTTGATAACGTATCGACGCTGCTGTTGCTGGTGGGCGAGCGGCTGGCGACGGTGATGGGCGGATCGAGCGGGGTGCTGATGTCGATCTTCTTTACCGCGGCCGGGCAAAAGCTTCACGATGGTCAGCCGCTGCCCGAGGCATTGCTCAGCGGGCTGGCGCAGATGAAGCAGTACGGTGGGGCAGATCTCGGCGATCGTACCCTGATCGACGCGCTGCAACCGGCGCTTGAAGCATTGAAAGGTGGCGATATTCAGGCAGCGGCGCAGGCCGCACAGCACGGTGCCGAAGCAACGGCGAAAATGGCGAAAGCCGGCGCGGGACGTTCATCGTATGTGAATAAAGAGAATCTGGATGGGGTAATGGATCCGGGAGCGGTCGCGATAGCGGAAGTCTTTAACGTATTGGCGCAGCAGTGAAAGTAGGCCGGGTAAGGCGAAGCCGCCACCCGGCACTATCACATCAGAAATCCGCTTTCAACACCACGCGGTAGCGGGCTTTGCCGTCACGCACGTGCTGGATCGCTTCGTTGATTTTCGACATCGGATACAGTTCGGTGGTCGGCGCCACTTTGGTGCGTCCGGCAAACTTCATCAGCTTGCGCAACTCAAACGGCGTACCGGTCGCGGAGCCTGACACGCTGCGATCCCCGCCGATCAGGGTAAACGCCGGAACCGGCAGCGGCTTCATCACGGCACCTACGGTGTGGAAGTTACCGCCGTAGGCCAGCGCCTCAAAGTACGGCTGCCAGTTGAGATCGACGTTAACGGTGTTGATGATCAGGTCAAACTGCCCGGCCAGCGCGTTCAGCGCGTCAGGATCGCGGCTGTTCACGACTTTATCCGCACCCATCGCCAGCACTTCTTTCTCTTTTGCCGGGTTCGAGCTGAACGCCGTCACTTCACAGCCCATCGCATGCAGCAGCTTGATGGCGATATGCCCCAGGCCGCCAATACCAATGACGCCCACGCGGCTGGTGGCGGTGATATGGTGCATCAGCAGGGGTTTGAAGACGGTGATACCGCCGCACAGCAGCGGACCGGCGGATTCGATATCAATGCTGTCCGGCAGCGGGATCACCCATTGCCAGTCGGCGCGCAGTTTGTCGGCAAAACCGCCTTTGTTCAGAATGGTGGGAACGGCGCCTTCGAGACAGTTGATCTGATTCCCGCTGATACAGGCGTCGCAGTGACCACAGCTGCGTGCCGTCCAGCCGATGCCCACGCGTTGGCCTACCTTCAGCCCTTTGTCCTGTGCGGCGCTACCGAGCGCCACGACGCGGCCAATAACTTCGTGCCCGGCAACCAGCGGATAGCTGGAGAAGCCCCATTCGTTGTCGATCATCGAGAGATCCGAGTGGCAGATCCCGCAGTAATCAACCTGTACTTCGACGTCTTCTGCTTTTAGTTCGCCCGCATCGTACTCGTACAGCTCAAGTTCTGCACCCGCCTGCGGTGCGGCGTAGCTTTTTATCTTCGACATCGTGTTTCCCCCGTTGTGGTGTGAACTGAGAGTGTAGAGCATTCAGTTTACAGCCGCTTAACAGAAGAGGGCAGGAACGAAACTTACAGAGTTTTCAGCATTCTGACTTCGCAATCAACGTGGCCGGTACAGCCCAGCGGTGCATCGATATGCTCAAAGCCCAGATGTTCATACAGGCCGATGGCCTCTTTAAGGAAAGCGGTTGTTTCAAGGTAGCAGCGTGTAAAACCCTGCTTGCGGGCGTGGTCCAGCGCAATTAGCGCCAGCTTTTTCGCCAGTCCTTGCCCGCGCGCCGTTGGGAGGAAATACATTTTCTGCAGCTCACAGATATCCGGATCGCTGCAGCTGAGGGGCGCAACGCCGCCGCCGCCCACGACCTGACCGTTCTGCTCAATTACCCAGTAGGCATGCCCTGGCTGGCTGTAGAGCTGGAAAAGCTCGTCCAGATTCGGGTCAGCAACCGTGTAGCCTTTGTCAGCCGTCAGGCCATATTCGGCAGAAACGGTGCGGATAACGGCGGCGATAGCCGGGTTATCCTGCTCAGTGATCCGACGCATCGTCGTCGCGACGGGGGTAATCACGCTCATAGCATTACTCATTACAAAAATTGACACATAACTGCTGTTAATAGCACCGCAGAAAGGGGAGTGCAAGCGAGGAGTTTTCAGGAAGGATACCCCTTACGCCCTGAAGCGTAAGGGGTAAAAGCATTACAGGGCTGCGATAACCGCCTGCTGCTCGATCAGTTTGGTCTTCGCATCGGCGAAGGCAACCAGACGCTCGCGCTCTTTCGCGATGACCGCTTCCGGCGCGCGGGCGACAAAGCCTTCGTTCGCCAGCTTGCTTTCGATTTTGCCAATTTCCACGTCGACTTTCGCCACTTCTTTAGCCAGACGAGCCAGCTCGGCGTCTTTGTCGATCAGGCCCGCCATCGGGATCAGCAGCTCGGCGCCGTCGATGATTTTGGTCACGGAAACCGGACCTTTATCATCCGCAGGCAGCACGGTGATGCTTTCCAGACGCGCCATGGTTTTCAGGAAAGTGTTGTTCTCGGTGACGCGACGAACGGCAGCCTCGCTACAGCCACGCAGCAGCAGCTCCAGCGGTTTGCCAGGGGCAATGTTCATTTCAGCACGGATGTTACGTACCGCAACGATCGCCTGTTTCAGCCACTCGGTATCCGCGGACGCCGCTTCATCAACCTTGGCCGCATCGAATTCCGGGAACGGCTGCAGCATGATGGTATCGGCGTTGATGCCCGCAATCACCTTCACGCGCTGCCAGATGGTTTCGGTGATGAATGGAATGACCGGATGCGCCAGGCGCAGCAGACCTTCCAGAACGGTAATCAGCGTGTTGCGCGTGCCGCGCAGTTCCGCCTCGGTGCCGCCGTTCATCACCGGCTTCGCCAGTTCCAGATACCAGTCGCAGAACTGGTTCCAGGTGAATTCATACAGGATGCCCGCCGCGATATCGAAGCGGTAGCTGTCCAGCGCCTCGCGGAACGCTTTCACCGTCTGGTTGAATTCTGCCAGGATCCAGCGGTCTGCCAGAGACAGCGTCATCTCGCCGCCGTTGAAGCCACAGTCCTGATCTTCGGTGTTCATCAGCACGAAGCGGCTGGCGTTCCACAGCTTGTTACAGAAGTTACGGTAACCTTCCAGACGCTTCATGTCCCAGTTGATGTCACGGCCAGTTGAGGCCAGTGCCGCCAGGGTGAAGCGCAGGGCGTCGGTACCGTGAGACTCGATCCCGTTCGGGAACTGCTTCTCGGTGCGCTTGCGGATTTTCTCAGCCAGCTGCGGCTGCATCATGTTGCCGGTACGTTTTTCCAGCAGATCTTCCAGAGAGATACCGTCAACCATATCCAGCGGGTCAATCACGTTCCCCTTGGACTTGGACATCTTCTGTCCTTCGTCGTCGCGGATCAGACCGGTCATGTAGACGGTATGGAACGGAACCTGTGGCTTGCCGTCTTCGTCTTTGATGAAGTGCATGGTCATCATGATCATGCGGGCAATCCAGAAGAAGATAATATCGAAGCCGGACACCATCACGCTGGTTGGGTGGAACTGACGCAGCGCGTCGGTATTTTCTGGCCAGCCGAGGGTGGAGAAGGTCCACAGCGCGGAGGAGAACCAGGTGTCCAGCACGTCTTCGTCCTGACGCAGCGCAACGTCCGCGCTCAGTTTGTTTTCCTGACGCACTTCGTCTTCGCTACGGCCAACGTAAACGTTGCCTTCGTTGTCGTACCACGCCGGAATACGGTGACCCCACCACAGCTGACGGGAGATACACCAGTCCTGAATGTCGCGCATCCAGGAGAAGTACATGTTTTCGTACTGCTTCGGCACGAACTGAATACTGCCGTTTTCAACCGCTTCCACAGCCGGTTTCGCCAGCACGTCGGCACGCACGTACCACTGGTCGGTCAGCATTGGCTCGATAACCACGCCGCCACGGTCGCCGTACGGCACGGTCAGATCGTGAGGTTTGATCTCTTCCAGCAGGCCGAGTGCGTCAACGGCAGCCACGATGGCTTTACGCGCGGCAAAACGCTCCAGCTTCTGGAACGCAGCCGGGATCTCGCTGGAATAAACGTCGGACTCGTTGCCTTTGGTGTCGTACACTTCTGCGCTTTCGCGGATATCGCCGTCGAAGGTCAGAATATTGATCATCGGCAGGGCGTGACGACGGCCCACTTCATAGTCGTTGAAGTCGTGCGCCGGGGTGATTTTCACGCAGCCGGTGCCTTTTCCCATGTCGGCGTGTTCGTCGCCCACAATCGGAATACGGCGGTTTACCAGCGGCAGCACCACAAATTTGCCGATCAGGTCTTTATAACGCGGATCTTCCGGGTTAACGGCCACGCCGGTATCGCCCAGCAGGGTTTCCGGACGGGTGGTCGCGACCACCAGGTAATCTTTACCGTCGGCGGTTTTTGCGCCGTCGGCCAGCGGATAGCGGATGTGCCACATGGAGCCTTTAGACTCGCGGTTTTCCACTTCCAGGTCAGAGATGGCGGTGCGCAGTTTCGGATCCCAGTTTACCAGGCGTTTGCCGCGGTAAATCAGGTCTTCTTTGTACAGGCGGACGAAGACTTCTTTAACGGCGTTGGACAGGCCTTCATCCATGGTGAAGCGCTCACGCTCCCAATCCACGGAGTTGCCGAGACGGCGCATCTGACGAGTAATGGTGCCGCCGGATTCCGCCTTCCACTGCCAGATTTTGTCGATGAACGCGTCGCGACCGTAGTCGTGGCGGGTTTTTCCTTCTTCAGCGGCAATTTTACGCTCAACCACCATCTGGGTCGCGATACCCGCGTGATCAGTCCCCGCCTGCCACAGGGTGTTTTTACCCTGCATGCGCTGGTAGCGGATCATGGTGTCCATGATGGTCTGCTGGAAAGCATGACCCATATGCAAACTGCCGGTGACGTTCGGCGGCGGGATCATGATGCAGAAGGACTCTTTGCTTTCGTCGCCGTTAGGCTTGAAATAGCCCTGCTGTTCCCAGTGCTCGTAAAGCGGCTGTTCGATATCGCGTGGGTTATATGTCTTTTCCATTATTTCCAGGTTGCCGTATTCAGGTTAAAACCAGCCAGGCGGTACGCTTTATAGCGTTCGCGCGCCAGTTGTTTCAAAGATTCTTCGTAAGGGACAAAGTCTACCACTTCTGTGAAAGCGGTGGCAAAATCTGCAAAATCTATCCGCAGGCTAATCAGAATATCGCGCGCGCTGCTGTTGCGCTTTTGCGGCCAGGCAATTTCAACCGGTGCACCGCCGCGCGGGCCTTCGCCCGACAGATTATGCGGCACAAAACTCTCGGGCGGGCGCGCCCACAGCGCTTCATCCAGGCGAATCGCCTGCTGTTCATCTTCACAGGCAATCAGAACGCGTTTACCTGCGCGCCAACGTTCTGCGGCAATTTCACACACCAGCTGTTCGACGGCGCTCAGGCCATCCTGATGAGTGTCGTTGTCCAGAAGGTAGAACGTTGCATTCTTCATATATGGGGCTTCTTGTGCTCACTTTAAATGCTTAAGCCGGGTGGCGGCTTCGCCTTACCCGGCCTACGGTTTACTGCCGTTTTGACTTACTCGTCGCCGTTAAAACCCGCACGATTGAGCAGGAACTGCGACAGCAGCGCCACTGGACGACCGGTTGCGCCTTTGGCTTTACCGGATCGCCATGCGGTGCCCGCGATATCCAGGTGCGCCCAGTTGTACTTGCGGGTGAAGCGTGCCAGGAAGCAGCCCGCGGTGATCGCCCCGCCAGGACGTCCGCCAATGTTCGCCATATCCGCAAAGTTAGACTCCAGCTGATCCTGATATTCGTCACCCAGCGGCAGACGCCATGCGCGGTCGCCGGCCTGCTCCGAGGCACCGATAAGTTCATGCGCCAGCGGGTTGTGGTTCGACATCAGGCCAGTGATGTGGTGACCCAGGGCAATCACGCAGGCTCCGGTGAGGGTAGCGACGTCAATCACTGCTTCCGGCTCGAAGCGCTCAACGTAGGTCAGCACGTCACACAGCACCAGACGGCCTTCGGCGTCGGTGTTCAGCACTTCAACGGTCTGGCCGGACATGGTGGTCAGAACGTCACCCGGACGATAGGCGCGCCCGCCAGGCATGTTTTCGCAGCCCGCCAGAACGCCGATCACGTTGATAGGCAGCTGAAGTTCCGCGACCATGCGCATGACGCCGTAAACCGCCGCCGCACCGCACATGTCGTACTTCATCTCATCCATGCCTTCGGCAGGCTTGATGGAGATACCGCCGGAGTCGAAGGTCAGGCCTTTACCGACCAGCACGATGGGGCGTGCGTCTTCGGACGGGTTGCCTTTGTACTCGATGACGGACATCAGGGATTCGTTCTGCGAGCCGTTACCGACCGCCAGGTAAGAGTGCATTCCCAGCTCTTTCATCTGCTGTTCGCCGATGACGCGGGTAATGACGTTTTTGCTGTAGGCGTCGGCCAACTGACGTGCCTGAGAGGCCAAGTACGCCGCGTTACAGATATTAGGCGGCATGTTGCCGAGATCTTTAGCCGCTTTAATGCCGGCTGCGATCGCCAGACCGTGCTGAATAGCGCGTTCGCCGCTGGTCAGTTCGCGGCGGGTTGGCACGTTAAAGACCATTTTACGCAGCGGACGACGCGGCTCGCTTTTATTGGTCTTCAACTGATCGAAGCTGTAGAGGCTCTCTTTTGCCGTTTCAACCGCCTGACGCACTTTCCAGTAGGTGTTACGTCCTTTGACGTGCAGTTCAGTCAGGAAGCAGACGGCTTCCATTGAGCCGGTATCATTCAGCGTATTGATTGTTTTCTGAATCACCTGCTTATACTGACGTTCATCCAGCTCGCGTTCTTTGCCGCAGCCAATCAGCAGAATACGCTCTGACAGTACGTTCGGAACATGGTGCAGTAACAGCGTCTGCCCAGGTTTGCCTTCCAGTTCGCCACGGCGCAACAGGGCGCTAATATAGCCGTCACTGATTTTATCGAGTTGCTCGGCGATCGGGGAGAGTCGGCGTGGTTCAAAGACGCCCACAACGATGCAGGCACTCCGCTGTTTCTCCGGGCTACCGCTTTTTACACTGAACTCCATGCACTACGCTCCTGAATCTTAAAGACAACGGCGGCTGCTACAGATAGAATTGAAACCTTTCGTAACTCATGTCCGCTGTTGTGGTGACTTCGTGTTAATCTTACGTTACTACGGTTTCGACACGTCAGAAAAAGTCCTGAAGCGTGAATCCGCTGGATGTTTTAATCTTAGCGATGATTTCGACGACTCAAGAGAATAAATGACGTTTAAGCCATGAAACAAGCGAAATTCCTGCAAAGAGACGGGTTTTTACGGGCGTATTTAAAGTGATAATCATAAGATATCTGGTGCGGGAGACGCTCAAAAGCCAACTGGCGATCCTCTTTATCCTGCTGCTGATTTTTTTCTGTCAGAAGTTGGTTAAGATCCTCGGTGCGGCCGTTGACGGCGAAATTCCAACGAATCTGGTGCTTTCCCTGCTTGGTTTAGGGATCCCGGAAATGGCGCAGCTCATCCTGCCGCTAAGTCTTTTCCTTGGCCTGCTCATGACGCTTGGGAAACTCTACACCGAGAGTGAAATCACGGTGATGCATGCCTGTGGCCTGAGCAAAGCGGTACTGGTGAAAGCCGCCATGATACTGGCGCTGTTCACGGGTATTGTTGCGGCGGTGAACGTGATGTGGGCGGGCCCCATGTCTTCCCGCCATCAGGACGAAGTGCTGGCCGAAGCGAAAGCCAACCCCGGTATGGCGGCGTTAGCCCAGGGGCAGTTCCAGCAGGCGACCGACGGCAACTCCGTGCTGTTTATTGAGAGCGTTGACGGCAGTAAATTCAACGATGTTTTCCTGGCGCAGCTGCGTCCTAAAGGTAACGCGCGTCCTTCCGTGGTGGTGGCAGATTCCGGTCAGTTGGCTCAGCGCAAAGATGGCTCTCAGGTCGTGACGCTGAACAAAGGTACTCGATTTGAAGGCACCGCGATGCTGCGCGACTTCCGCATTACGGATTTCCAGAACTATCAGGCCATTATCGGCCATCAGACTGTGGCGCTCGATCCAACGGATACCGAGCAAATGGACATGCGTACCCTGTGGAATACCGATACCGACAGAGCGCGCGCTGAGTTCCACTGGCGTATTACGCTTGTATTCACCGTGTTTATGATGGCGCTGATTGTCGTTCCGCTGAGCGTGGTGAACCCGCGCCAGGGACGCGTGCTCTCTATGCTGCCGGCGATGCTGCTTTACCTGATCTATTTCCTGCTGCAAACCTCGATTCGTTCTAACGGCGCGAAGGGTAAGCTGGACCCTATGGTCTGGACATGGTTCGTCAACAGCCTGTACATCTTACTGGCGCTGGGATTAAACCTGTGGGATACGGTGCCTGTGCGCCGCATACGTGCCCGATTCTCGCGTAAAGGAGCCATCTAATGCAGGCGTTTGGCGTTCTTGATCGCTATATCGGTAAAACCATTTTTACCACCATCATGATGACGTTGTTCATGCTGGTGTCGCTCTCCGGCATTATCAAATTTGTCGATCAGCTGAAAAAAGCCGGGCAGGGGAGCTATGACGCGCTGGGCGCGGGGATGTATACCCTGCTCAGCGTGCCGAAAGATGTGCAGATCTTCTTCCCGATGGCGGCCCTGCTGGGTGCGCTGCTGGGGCTTGGAATGCTGGCGCAGCGTAGCGAGCTGGTCGTTATGCAGGCCTCGGGTTTTACCCGTATGCAGGTTGCGCTGTCGGTGATGAAAACCGCAATCCCACTGGTGCTGTTGACAATGGCGATTGGCGAGTGGGTTGCGCCTCAGGGTGAACAGATGGCGCGTAACTACCGTGCTCAGGCCATGTTCGGCGGCTCGCTGCTCTCGACTCAACAAGGTTTATGGGCGAAAGACGGTAAAAACTTCGTCTACATCGAACGGGTCAAGGGGAATGATGAACTGGGCGGGGTGAGCATCTACGCTTTCGATGACCAGCGCCGTCTGCAGTCCGTTCGCCACGCCTCTTCGGCGAAATTTGACGCCGAACATAAGCAGTGGCGTTTGTCCCAGGTTGATGAATCCGACCTGACCGATCCGAAACAGATTACGGGTTCTCAGACGGTAACCGGCACGTGGAAGACCAACCTGACGCCTGACAAGCTCGGTGTTGTTGCGCTGGATCCTGACGCGCTCTCCATCAGCGGTTTGCACAACTATGTGAAATACCTGAAGTCGAGCGGGCAGGATGCGGGACGCTATCAGCTCAACATGTGGAGCAAAATCTTCCAGCCGATGTCCGTGGCTGTAATGATGCTGATGGCGCTGTCGTTTATCTTCGGTCCGTTGCGCAGCGTGCCGATGGGCGTGCGTGTCGTGACCGGTATCAGTTTCGGCTTTGTGTTCTACGTGCTCGATCAGATCTTCGGTCCGCTGACGCTGGTTTATGGCATTCCGCCGATAATTGGAGCGCTGCTGCCAAGCGCAAGTTTCCTCCTGATCAGCCTCTGGCTGCTGTTGAAACGCTCCTGATCGACCTCTCCTCGCTTCCGGTTAACCGGGAGCGAGGCTAATCTCCTGTTTCACCCCGCACTTTTTCTCACAACCTTCAACGCCTCGCCCTGAATTTGAGTATTATTGAGCGATAAAGTCGTGAAGGGATCCTCTATGAAGCAAATTCGAATGCTTGCCCAGTATTACGTCGACCTGATGATGAAGCTTGGGCTGGTGCGTTTCTCCATGCTGCTTGCGCTGGCGCTGGTCGTTCTGGCCATTGTCGTGCAAATGGCCGTCACCATGGTTCTGCATGGCCAGGTCGAGAGTATCGACGTCATCCGCTCCATCTTCTTTGGCTTGCTCATTACGCCCTGGGCGGTCTATTTCCTTTCCGTAGTGGTTGAACAGCTGGAAGAGTCCCGTCAGCGTCTGTCAAAACTGGTCGATAAACTGGAAGAGATGCGCGAGCGCGACCTGAAGCTCAACGTCCAGCTTAAAGACAACATTGCGCAGCTGAATCAGGAGATCTCCGATCGTGAGAAGGCGGAGGCCGAGCGTCAGGCCACGCTGGAGCAGCTGAAAATCGAAATGAAAGAGCGCGAGGTCACGCAGATCCAGCTTGAGCAGCAATCCTCTTTTCTACGGTCATTCCTCGATGCTTCGCCGGATCTGGTGTTTTACCGTAATGAAGATAAAGAGTTTTCCGGCTGTAACCGGGCGATGGAGTTGCTCACCGGGAAAAGCGAGAAGCAGCTGATTAACCTGAAGCCGCAGGACGTTTACTCTGAAGAGGCGGCGGCCAAGGTTATGGAGACGGACGAAAAAGTATTCCGCCATAACGTCTCGCTGACCTATGAACAGTGGCTGGATTATCCGGACGGACGCAAAGCCTGCTTTGAGATCCGTAAGGTGCCCTACTATGACCGCGTGGGGAAACGCCACGGCCTGATGGGCTTTGGCCGCGATATCACCGAGCGTAAGCGCTACCAGGATGCCCTGGAGCGCGCCAGCCGCGATAAGACTACCTTTATCTCCACCATCAGCCACGAGCTGCGTACGCCGCTTAATGGCATTGTCGGGCTGAGCCGTATTCTGCTGGATACCGACCTGACCGCAGAGCAGGAAAAATACCTTAAGACTATCCATGTCTCAGCGGTCACGCTGGGTAATATCTTCAACGATATTATTGATATGGATAAGATGGAGCGCCGTAAAGTTCAGCTTGATAATCAGCCTGTTGATTTCACCAGCTTCCTTGCCGATCTGGAGAACCTCTCCGGCCTGCAGGCGCAGCAGAAGGGACTGAGTTTTGTTATGGATCCAACCCTGCCGCTGCCGCATAAAGTGGTGACTGACGGCACGCGTCTGCGTCAGATCCTGTGGAACCTTATCAGCAACGCGGTGAAGTTTACCCAGAAGGGGCAGGTGGCGGTGCGCGTCCGCTATGACGAAGGCGACATGCTGCACTTCGAGGTGGAGGACTCCGGGATGGGCATTCCGCAGGAGGAGCAGGACAAAATTTTCGCGATGTACTATCAGGTGAAGGACAGCAACGGCGGGAAACCGGCTACCGGAACGGGTATTGGCCTGGCCGTGTCTAAACGGCTGGCGAAGAGTATGGGTGGCGATATCACCGTTGCCAGCCAGCCTGGCAGCGGATCAACCTTCACGCTGACGGTTCATGCCCCTGCGGTGGCGGAAGAGGTTGAGGATACCTTTGCAGACGACGATATGCCGCTGCCAGCGCTGCACGTCCTGCTGGTGGAAGATATCGAGCTGAACGTGATTGTGGCGCGCTCTGTGCTGGAAAAACTGGGCAACAGCGTGGATGTCGCGATGACCGGTAAGGCCGCGCTGGAGATGTTTAAACCGGGCGAATACGATCTTGTCCTGCTGGATATTCAGCTGCCGGATATGACCGGGCTGGATATTTCGCGTGAGCTGACGCGTCAGTACGCGGCCGACGAACTGCCGCCGCTGGTGGCGCTGACGGCGAACGTGCTGAAAGATAAAAAAGAGTATCTCGATGCCGGTATGGACGATGTACTCAGCAAGCCGCTGGCGGTGCCTGCTCTGACCGCCATGATTAAGAAGTTCTGGGATACCCGTGATGAAGAGGAGAGCACCATGACGTCTTTAGATAGCGCAAAAGCCCAAACGATACTCGATACCGCGATGCTGGAGCAGTACATCGATCTGGTGGGGCCGAAACTGATTACCGACGGTCTGGCAGTGTTCGAAAAAATGATGCCAGGCTACCTGAGCGTGCTGGAATCAAACCTGACGGCCCGGGACCAGAAGGGCATCGTCGAAGAAGGTCATAAAATCAAAGGTGCCGCCGGCTCGGTTGGCTTACGCCATCTGCAGCAACTGGGTCAACAGATTCAGTCGCCTGATTTACCTGCATGGGAAGATAACGTGGGTGATTGGGTTGAAGAGATGAAACAAGAGTGGCAAAACGATGTTGCGGTACTTAAAGCCTGGGTCGACGCCAGAAAAAAATGACCCCGGATTAACCGGGGTGCGCGAATACTGCGCCAACACCAGGGAAATCGTGGCTGCGCCTGTTTTTTAAAGTTATTTTCGAAATGGCGCTGCCTGAAAAATTTAGGCCGCACGCAGATAAGATAGCAAATCTTAAATGGTTTGTTACATGAATCAGTGAAATGTGTGAAGCATAGCGTTTTAATCAAAATTATTAATGTGCTTCAGTAAGTTGCAGAAAAGGATTGTCATGATGAAAAAGATTGGTGTCGTGCTGAGCGGATGCGGTGTTTACGATGGTTCTGAAATACATGAAGCCGTAATCACGCTGCTGGCCCTGGCTAAGCAGGGAGCAGAGGTTATTTGTTTTGCGCCAGATAAAAATCAGGCGGATGTGATTAATCATCTGACCGGCGAGCCGATGGCGGAAACCCGTAATGTACTGATTGAAGCCGCACGTATTGCGCGAGGTGATATCCATCCTCTTATTCAGGCAGACCCTGCAGAGCTTGATGCGCTCATTGTGCCGGGTGGGTTTGGGGCGGCCAAAAATCTCAGTACCTTTGCTGCGCAGGGAGCGGAGTGTCAGATCGATCCTCATCTTAAAGCGCTGTCGCAGGCCATGCATGCGGCTGGAAAACCGCAGGGCTTTATCTGCATCGCGCCGGCAATGCTGCCCAGGATTTTTGATTTCCCGCTGCGTCTGACTATCGGGACGGATATTGATACCGCAGAGATCGTGGAGGAAATGGGGGGCGAACACGTTCCGTGCCCGGTTGATGACATTGTGGTTGATGAAGATAACAAAATTGTCACCACGCCGGCGTATATGCTGGCGAATAATATCGCTGAGGCTGCCTCAGGTATTGAAAAGCTGGTGGCCCGCGTGCTGGTGCTGACTGAATGAGGCGTAAATTTGCCGCAGGCGCAGGGGTGAAACGTTTTCTCTTGCGCATCGTACTTGTGCTGGCGGTATTCTGGGGCGGCGGGCTGGCTTTATTCAGCATTATGCCGGTACCGTTCTCTGCCGTTATGGTTGAGCGCCAGCTTAGCGCGTGGTTCAGCGGCGATTTCAGCTATGTTGCCCACTCTGACTGGGTGAGCATGGACGAGATCTCCCCGTTCATGGGGCTGGCGGTCATCGCGGCGGAGGACCAGAAATTCCCGGAGCACTGGGGGTTTGACGTGGCGGCCATTGAGAAGGCGCTAGCCCATAACGAACGCCATGAAAACCGCGTGCGCGGGGCATCAACCTTGTCGCAGCAGACGGCCAAAAATCTGTTTCTGTGGGATGGTCGAAGCTGGGTGCGAAAAGGGCTGGAAGCGGGGCTGACCCTGGGAATGGAAACGGTCTGGAGCAAAAAACGCATTCTGACCGTCTATCTCAACGTCGCTGAGTTTGGCGACGGCATATTTGGCGTGGAAGCTGCCGCACAGCGGTATTTCAATAAGCCAGCCAGCCGTCTGAGCATGTCAGAAGCAGCGCTATTGGCCGCTGTATTACCGAACCCTATCCGCTTTAAGGCCAGTGCCCCATCAGGGTACGTGCGAAGCCGACAGGCGTGGATTATGCGCCAGATGAATCAGCTGGGCGGAGAGGGGTTTATGCGGCGTAATAACCTTATGTAGGACGGGTAAGCGCAGCGCTACCCGCCTGAATAGCAAATATTAATCTTCGTCGAAACCTGCGTTAAACAGGGCAATCACCGCCGCCAGCGCTTCCTCTTCCTGAGGGCCGCTGGCTTCTACTTCAATCTGGCGCCCTTTGGCGGAATCGAGCATCAGCAGTGCGATCACGCTGTTCGCTTCCGCTTCGGTGCCTTCGTCATTCCGCAGCAGTACCTCTGCATCGAAACCCTGCATCAGCTCAAAAAGCTTCATCGCCGGGCGCGCATGCATACCCAGCTTATTGGTGATCTCAACGGTTTGTTTTACGGTCATGTTTTACGTTTTTCCAGCGTGCGATGACGGGACTGAACGTTCTTCCCGCGCGAGCGGAAATAGTCGGCCAGCTGTTCGGCGATATAAACCGAACGATGTTTACCGCCGGTACAGCCAATCGCCACCGTCAGGTAGCTACGATTGTTTGTCTCCAGCATAGGTAACCATAGCTCAAGGTAGCTTCGCGTCTGGTAGATAAAATTGTGTACTTCTGTGTGCCGGTCGAGGAACGCCGCCACCGGCTTATCCAGACCGGTCATTGGACGCAGCTTCGGATCCCAGTGCGGGTTCGGCAGGAAGCGAACGTCGAAAACGTAATCCGCATCAATCGGAATACCGTGCTTAAAGCCGAAGGATTCGAACACCATCGTCAGTTCGCGCTCGCGTTTACCCAACAGACGGGTACGCAGCATTTCCGCCAGCTCGTGAACGGACATCTCAGAGGTGTCGACAATCAGGTCGGCACGAGAGCGCAGCGGCTCCAGCAGGTCGCTCTCTTCATCAATAGCGCTCTCCAGAGAGAGGTTCTTGCTGGAAAGCGGGTGCAAACGACGGGTATCGCTATAGCGGCGGATCAGCGTATTGCGGTCTGCATCGAGGAACAGCAGCTGAGGCGAGAACGCGTCAGGCAGGTTGCTCATGGCCTGTTCGAAGATCTCTGGCGATTCAGGCATGTTACGAACGTCGATACTGACGGCGGCAGAGGTTTGTCTCTCCGCCAGCGTGCGGGCCAGGTCGGGCAACAACACGACCGGCAGATTATCGACGCAGTAAAAACCCATGTCTTCCAGGGCGCGCAGAGCAACGGATTTCCCCGACCCTGAACGGCCACTGACAATCATCAGCACCATGTTCCGTTTCTCCTCAGGACAACAGATGTGAAGGCCATCTCCTGGTTATGCATCATCCTGATTGCCTTCTGCTTCAGTGATAATTTGATAGAGCTCTTCATCACTTTGAGCCGAGCGCAGTCGACGGCAAATAGTTTTATCGGCCAGACGCTTGGCGACCAGCGACAGCGTATGCAGATGGGTTTTCGTCTGATCGGCAGGCACCAGCAGCGCGAAGAGGAGATCGACGGGCTGGTTATCAATGGCATCGAAGGCGATGGGCGTTTCAAGCTGCACAAACACACCAACGGCACGCAGGGTATCCTCTTCCAGTTTGCCATGCGGGATCGCGATGCCGTTGCCGATACCGGTACTGCCCATTTTTTCACGGGTCAGAATCGCTTCGAACACCACCTGCGGCGGCAGGCCCAGCTGTTTGGCAGCCAGTTCACTGATGATCTCCAGCGCACGTTTTTTGCTCTGGCAGTGAACCGCACTGCGGGTACATTCCTGGTTAAGGACATTGCTCAGTTGAAGAGCGGAATCGTTGTTCATCATAA
The DNA here is from genome assembly GCF_008364625.2 of Enterobacter dykesii. NCBI lineage: Bacteria > Pseudomonadati > Pseudomonadota > Gammaproteobacteria > Enterobacterales > Enterobacteriaceae > Enterobacter > Enterobacter dykesii. The sequence continues at coordinate 4,018,402 of NZ_CP126604.1, read as the reverse complement.
TTTCACCTAAGCGCTAACTGTACAAATGGCCTGTTGTGTTTCACAACAGGCCTTCCTGCACCCGTTAACTGCCCGGACAATTAGTGTTGTTTCAGTTTATCTTTATGTTTATTAAGCTGTCGTGCAAGCTTATCAATCAAGCCGTCGATAGCAGCGTACATGTCTTGCCCTTCCGCACTGGCATGCAGTTCACCCCCGTTAACATGCAGGGTGGCATCCGAGATATGAGTCACTTTCTCCACTTTCAACACAATATAGACCTGATTGATCCTTTCGAAATACTGCTCGAGTTTTGCAAACTTCGCGTTAACGAAGTCGCGTAAAGCCTCAGTAATTTCGACGTTTTGTCCAGTGATGTTGAGCTGCATAGTGTCTTCCTTATCGGTTGTGTCAGACCAGCTGTTTACGCTGGTTGGACGGCGGAATGGATAAAGACTCTCGATACTTCGCAACAGTACGACGTGCCACCATAATACCCTGATCGGACAGCATGGTGGTTAACTTACTGTCGCTTAGTGGCTTCGCGGGGTTCTCCGCGGCGATCAACTTCTTCACCAGGGCACGAATGGCCGTTGACGACGCTTCGCCGCCGCCCTCGGTATTCACATGGCTGGAGAAGAAATACTTAAGCTCAAATATACCGCGTGGACTGTGCAGATACTTCTGCGTGGTGACACGGGAAATGGTTGATTCATGCATCTCGACGGCCTGGGCGATATCCGCCAGTACCATCGGTTTCATATACTCTTCGCCCTGCTCAAAGAACGCCTGCTGCTGTTCGACAATACAGCGGCTGACGCGCAGCAGCGTATCATTTCGGCTCTCCAGACTTTTGATCAGCCATCGCGCTTCCTGAAGATTGCTGCGAATATATTGATTGTCGGAGTCGTTACGCGCGCTGGTGCACATGGAGGCATACTGCTGGTTGATTTGCAGACGAGGGATGCTGTCTGAATTCAGTTCAACGACCCAGCGGTCATTGTGTTTTCTGACCAGCACGTCCGGGATCACGTACTCGGGTTCGCTGGTCTGGATCGACTGTCCCGGGCGCGGATCGAGCGACTGGATCAGATTCACCGCTTCTTTCAGCACCTCTTCCTTCAGGCGCGTGACGCGCATCAGGCTGCGGAAATCGTGGTTGGCCAACAGATCCAGATGATCGCTGATGATTAAGCGCGCCTCGTCGAGCCATGGCGTCTCTTTGCTGAACTGAGAAAGCTGGATCAGCAGGCAGTCGCGCAGATCTTTTGCGGCTACGCCTACCGGATCGAAACGCTGGATGCGCTTCAGAACGGCTTCAACTTCCTCAAGCTCAATCTCGTCGTCGCCCATGCTTTCCAGGATATCGTCCAGCGTGACGGTCAAATAGCCGGTGTCGTCAACGGCATCGACAATTGAGGTGGCAATCGCGCGGTCGGTATCGGAGAAGGGGGTAAGTTCCACCTGCCACATCAGGTAATCCTGCAGCGACTGGGTGGTCTCTCCCTGATAGACCGGTAGCTCATCATCCTGGTAGTCTGCACGCGTACCGGAAGGGGTTCCGGCGGTGTAGATTTCATCCCAGCTGGCATCCAGCGGAAGCTCGTCGGGCATCTCTTTTTGTTCGAGTGCATCCGCGGTGTCGAGCGCTTCTGTATCCTGTGACTGCTGAGCGTCTACCTCGTCATGAAGATCGGTTTGTTCCAGCAGGGGGTTGCTGTCCAGCGCCTGCTGGAGCTCCTGCTGAAGTTCTAACGTGGACAGTTGCAACAGGCGAATTGCCTGCTGTAGCTGCGGCGTCATTGCCAGTTGTTGGCTGAGCCTTAATTGCAAACCTTGCTTCATGTTCAGAGCTTTTTTCTCCGGTTCGGCGTTACGTTACCTCTACCCTATCAGAGTCTGAAGTCTTCCCCAAGATAGACGCGCTTAACATGATCGTCTTCGAGGATCTGCTGCGGCGTACCGTGGGCGATCAGATTGCCCTGGCTCACAATATACGCGCGTTCACACACGGCCAGCGTTTCACGAACGTTGTGGTCGGTGATCAGTACGCCAAGCCCGCTGTCACGCAGGTGTTCAATGATGCGTTTAATGTCGATAACCGAGATCGGGTCAACGCCCGCAAACGGTTCATCCAGAAGGATAAATTTCGGGTTTGCAGCCAGCGCACGCGCAATCTCAACACGACGGCGTTCACCCCCGGAGAGGGCCTGACCGAGGCTGTCGCGCAGATGCTCAATGTGGAACTCTTCCATCAACTCGTTGGCACGATCCTGACGCTGTTCGCTGGTCAGATCGTTACGAATTTCCAGGACCGCCATCAGGTTATCGTAAACGCTAAGGCGACGGAAAATGGAGGCTTCCTGCGGCAGGTAGCCGATCCCGCGACGCGCGCGCGCGTGCAGAGGCAGAAGGCTGATGTCTTCATCGTCAATGATAATGTTGCCGGCATCGCGCGGCACAATGCCAACGACCATGTAGAAAGTGGTGGTTTTACCCGCACCGTTAGGGCCAAGCAGCCCCACGATTTCGCCGGAGTTGACGGTCAGACTGACATCTTCTACGACACGGCGGCCCTTGTAGGCCTTCGCGAGATTTTTTGCAGTTAATGTTGCCATAACGAATTAGTTACTCTTCTTCTGTGCCGGGGCCTGGCCTTTGCCTTTGTCCTGCAGCTGCGACGGAACCAGGACGGTCGTGACGCGTTTGCCTTTCTCGCTGGAGGCCTGCATTTTTTGCTCTTTCACCAGATAGGTGATCTGGTCGCCGGTAATGTTGCTGTCCAGCTGTTCCAGATACGCGTTTCCGGTCAGGATGACCAGGTCCTTCGCCAGCTCATAGTGCATATGCGAGGCGCGGCCTTTCACCGGCTTGCCGTTGTCCTGCATCTGGTAGAAGGTGGCCGGGTTGCCGTAACCATCAATGATCTCTTTGCCCTGCTCGCCACCCGGACGGGTCACGACCACTTTGTCGGCGTTAATTTTGATGGTGCCCTGAGTCATGACGACGTTACCCGTGAAGGTGACGACGTTGCCCTGCATATCGAGCGACTGGGTATCAGACTCGATATGGATCGGTTGGTCGGTATCGCCCGTTACAGCAAGCGCGGGGAGACTGGTCGCCAGCATCGCGCTGGCGATAATTACTTTAAGGCTGAGTTTGTTTGTTTTGAATTTCATAGGAGGTTCTAACCTTTTCAATCAGCTCGGCGTTCTTGCTGCGTAAGTTCCCGCGCATTCTCAAACCGCTGGAATTAAATGTTGTGCCATACAGTGTGACCAGATCCTGCGAGGTCACGTCCTGGGTTACCAGGTTAATCTGGGCATTATCCGTCGTAATTTTTCGCAGTTGCGAGTCAGCGGTCAGGGCGTTGACTTCAACGTGGCCATACAGATAAAGCATACGGTCATTTGTCAGTTTTGCCCTATCTGACTTAATTGACCACGTCGGCACTTTGTCCTTATCAAATGTGGTCATGACAGGTTGGGTAAACCACGAAATACCGTCATCTGAAAAATATTCAACATGCTGGGCAATCAGACGATAGTTCAGCGCGCCTTCCGGGCTGTAGACCACGGTGTCGCTGTGATCGCTTTTATAGGTTGGATCGTTATTGTTGACCACTTCCGTTTGCGTATCGTCGCGATCGGCAAGGTTCACGCCAATCAAGACCAGTGCGACAAGCGAAAGCAAAATGATAATCCAGCGTCTGGTTTTACTCATATCGATTGCCCTTTGGCCTCATCAAGCTTGCCCTGCGCCAGCAAAAGCAGATCGCAGACTTCACGTACGGCACCACGGCCGCCGTTGATGTGGGTAACGTAGTCTGCGCGCGGGATCAGCAGCGGATGCGCATCGGCAACGGCGATGCTCAGCCCGACTTCAGCCATCACAGGCCAGTCAATCAGATCGTCCCCGACGTAGGCTACGTTTTCCGGTGCGATAGCCAGTTTACCCAGTAAATCCTTAAACGCCGCCATCTTATCGGATTGACCCTGATACAGATGGGTAATTCCTAAGGTTTCACAGCGGTCTTCTACCAGTTTAGCTTTTCGTCCGGTGATGATAGCCACCTCAATACCTGAGGTGAGCGCGCAGCGGATACCGTAGCCGTCGCGAACGTTAAACGCTTTCAGCTCTTCACCATTGTTGCCCATGTAAATCAGGCCATCGGAAAGTACGCCATCCACGTCCAGGATGAGCAGACGAATGTTTTCCGCCTTTGCCATCATCTGGGTACTGATCGGTCCATAACAGGTTGCAAGGGATGCACCCGCATTACTCATTGTCTTATCCTTCATTACACTACGCCTGCGCGCAGCAGATCATGCATATGTACCACACCCAGCAACTGGTCGCCATCGGCAACCATCACTGAGGTAATGTGGCGGGACTGCATCAGGTTCAGCACATCCACGGCCAGCGTACCCGGACGGACGCGTATACCGCCCGGCGTCATCACATCGGCGATGCCGAGCGTGCGGACGTCTACACCCATGTCGAACACGCGACGCAGGTCGCCATCGGTGAAGATCCCCTGAATTTTCATCAGATCGTCGCACACGACCGTCATACCCAGATTCTTACGGGTGATTTCCAGCAGCGCATCACGCAGGGAGGCTTCTTTACTGACGTGAGGGATCTCGTCCCCGGTGTGCATAATATCGTTTACCCGAAGCAGAAGCTTGCGCCCCAGCGCGCCACCCGGGTGGGAAAGCGCGAAATCCTCCGGCGTAAAACCGCGGGCTTCGAGCAGCGCGACGGCAAGCGCATCACCCATGACCAGCGCGGCGGTGGTGCTGGACGTCGGCGCCAGGCCAAGCGGACAGGCCTCCTTGGGCACTTTCACGCACAGGTGAATATCGGCTGCCCGCGCCATGCTGCTTTCCGGACGGCTGGTCATGCAAATAAGCGGCACCTGCAGTCGCTTCAGTACCGGGATCAGCGCCAGAATTTCATTGGACTCCCCGGAGTTGGACAGCGCGATGACGATATCCTGCGGCGTGACCATACCCAGATCACCGTGCGCGGCTTCCCCTGGATGTACAAAGAAGGACGAGGTGCCGGTACTGGCAAACGTTGCCGCCATTTTGCGTCCAATGTGGCCGGACTTGCCCATCCCCATCACCACGACTTTGCCGGCACAGTAGAACATCTTCTCACATGCCAGACTAAAATCCTGATTAATGTACTGATCTAACTGCGCCAGACCTTCACGTTCAATCTCCAGAACCTCTTTGCCTGCCTTCTGAAAGTCAAAACCCGGCTGCAATTCTATTTGCGACATAATGCGTTTCCGTTTACCCAGAGATAAGAGGCGAGAGCCAGTACAGCATCGCCATCCATACGATAAATCCACCCGTCAGCAGCGCGCCTGCGCCTTTGCCGATCTGTCGTTGCCGCCGCCAGCAGAGCAGGGCAAATATCACGCTGACCAATAACATCACGCCGTAGTCACGTGAGAACGCCAGGGGATTAAAGGGCCCTGGCGTAATCAGGGCCGGCAGGCCCATCACAATGGCGATATTAAATATGTTGGAACCGATGATATTACCAATGGCAATGTCATCCTCACCTTTCCGTGCCCCCGCAATGGCCGTGGCCAGCTCCGGCAGGCTGGTGCCGATGGCAATCACCGTCAGGCCAATGGTCAGTTCACTGATGGCGAAATAGTTCGCCAGCACCGTCGCGTTATCCACAACCATGCGCGTTGCCATCGGCATGATGATCAGCGCAACGCCAAGCCAGAGCAGGGCAACAGGCAGCGTGCCTTCTCGCGGCAGTTCGGCGACCTGCTCCCGCGTGAGGCTATCCTGACCCTGCTTCTCAGCCAGGCGGGCGATTTTAACACTATACAGCAGCCAGATGACGGCCAGCGCCAGCAGGAAAATGCCGTCGCTGTAGCTCAGTACACCATCATAAAATACGCAGCCTGCCAGCAGGCTTACGATTAACATTAGCGGCAATTCACGGCGCAGAACATCAGAATGCACGCGAAATGGATGGAGCAATGCGGCCAGGCCTAAAATCAAAAGTATATTGACGATGTTAGAGCCAATCGCGGTGCCTACTGCCAGGTCTAACTGACCATGCAGCGATGCTGTTACAGAGACGATGATTTCAGGAAGTGACGTTCCAACACTGACAACGGTCATCCCGATGACGACAGGCGGTACGCCCGTCAGGCGACACAGGATAGATGCAGCAAACACTAAACGGTCAGCACTGTAGACCACCAAAAGTAAACCAATTATTAACAGTGCTGTTGCTAAAAGCATCAAAAGTCCTTTCTTCAGGTATACTCGTCGGTCCATCGCACGGGAATGGCTGGACTGCATACAGTCTGAGGCGTAACGAATTCCTAATTTTGACTTTATGCGCCGGAAAAGTAAAACAAATGCCAGCTTTCGCTAACCTCAACGGCTATTATTCTGTAAAAATGCGGAGTTGAGGGCTGATTCAGGCGGCATGCCTTAACGTGAGCAGGGTAATAAAGGAACCATAAATGAGCCAAACGATGGCGAATTTAGTCGATGTTCGCGGCGTGAGTTTTTCTCGCGCCAACAGATTGATATTTGATGATATTTCGTTGACCGTACCGCGTGGCAAAATCACTGCCATCATGGGGCCGTCCGGGATCGGTAAAACGACCCTGCTGCGCCTCATTGGTGGGCAGATCCCACCTGATAGCGGTGAAATCCTCTTTGATGGCGAAAACATCCCGGAGATGTCACGCTCGCGTCTGTATACTGTCCGCAAACGCATGAGCATGCTCTTTCAGTCGGGAGCCTTGTTCACCGACATGAATGTCTTTGATAACGTGGCCTATCCGCTGCGCGAGCATACCAGCCTGCCGCCTGAACTGCTGAAAAGCACGGTGATGATGAAGCTCGAAGCCGTCGGTTTGCGAGGCGCCGCGAAGCTGATGCCTTCGGAGCTGTCCGGCGGGATGGCGCGCCGCGCCGCGCTGGCGCGAGCCATTGCATTAGAACCTGATTTAATCATGTTCGACGAACCGTTTGTTGGACAGGATCCCATCACGATGGGCGTGCTGGTGAAGCTCATCTCTGAACTGAACAGCGCGCTTGGCGTCACCTGCATTGTGGTATCTCACGATGTACCGGAAGTATTGAGCATTGCCGATTACGCCTATATCGTGGCGGACAAAAAGATCGTCGCACACGGTAGCGCTCAGGCGCTGCAGGAAAATTGCGATCCGCGCGTGCGGCAGTTCCTTGACGGTATTGCCGATGGCCCTGTGCCGTTCCGCTACCCCGCGGGCGACTATCGTGACGATTTACTGGGAATAGGGAGTTAAGCCACTCATGCTGTTAAATGCGTTGGCCGCTCTCGGACACCGTGGCATAAAAACCATCAGGACGTTCGGGCGTGCCGGATTGATGTTATTCAACGCACTGGTCGGCAAGCCGGAATTCCGTAAGCACGCACCGCTGCTGGTGCGGCAGCTTTATAATGTCGGCGTGCTGTCGATGCTCATCATCATTGTCTCCGGTCTGTTTATCGGTATGGTGCTTGGGCTGCAGGGCTATCTGGTTCTGACAACCTACAGTGCGGAAACCAGCCTCGGGATGCTGGTGGCGCTCTCGCTGCTGCGCGAGCTGGGGCCGGTTGTGGCGGCGCTGCTGTTCGCCGGGCGCGCGGGGTCGGCATTAACGGCTGAAATTGGCCTGATGCGCGCGACCGAGCAGCTCTCCAGCATGGAGATGATGGCGGTCGACCCGCTGCGTCGCGTGATCTCGCCGCGTTTCTGGGCTGGGGTGATCTCTTTACCGTTACTGACTATTCTGTTTGTCGCCGTGGGTATCTGGGGCGGTTCGCTGGTTGGCGTGCACTGGAAAGGCATTGATGCCGGTTTCTTCTGGTCCGCGATGCAGGACGCAATCGACCTGCGAATGGATCTGGTTAACTGTCTGATTAAAAGCGTGGTATTTGCCATTACGGTCACCTGGATTGCATTGTTCAATGGTTACGATGCCATCCCGACGTCGGCGGGCATTAGCCGTGCAACTACACGTACCGTCGTACATTCGTCGCTGGCCGTACTGGGTCTGGATTTTGTGCTCACCGCACTGATGTTTGGGAATTGAGTTCATGCAAACGAGAAAAAATGAAATTTGGGTCGGTGTATTCCTGCTGCTGGCGTTGCTGGCCGCGCTGTTTATCTGCCTGAGAGCGGCGGATATTACGTCTGTGCGCACCGAGCCGACGTATCGCATCTATGCCACCTTCGATAACATCGGCGGCCTGAAGGCGCGTTCACCGGTCCGCATCGGCGGCGTGGTGATCGGACGCGTATCTGACATTACGCTGGATGAGAAAACCTACCTGCCACGCGTCGCGATGGATATCGAAGAGCGTTACAACCATATCCCGGACACCAGCTCCCTTTCTATTCGTACTTCCGGTCTGCTGGGCGAACAATATCTGGCGCTTAACGTTGGCTTTGAAGACCCCGAGCTGGGAACGACTATCCTTAAAGACGGTAGCGTCATTCAGGATACGAAATCCGCGATGGTTCTGGAGGATATGATTGGTCAGTTCCTTTACAACAGTAAAGGGGATGAGAAAAAGTCTGACAATGCCCCTGCGCAGAGTGAAGACCATACCAATGCCGCGCCGACCCCAGGTGCTGCGAATTAATATCAGGAGAAGTCATTCATGTTTAAACGACTGTTAATGGTTGCCATGCTGGTCATCGCCCCTCTAACCGCCGCCCACGCTGCGGATCAGAGTAACCCGTACAAACTGATGGACGAAGCGGCGAAGAAGACCTTCGACCGTCTTAAAAACGAACAGCCTAAAATTCGTGCTAATCCTGATTATCTGCGTGACGTCGTTGATCAGGAACTGCTGCCGTACGTGCAGATTAAATATGCGGGTGCGCTGGTGCTGGGACGTTATTACAAAGACGCGACCCCTGCGCAACGTGATGCGTACTTTGCCGCGTTCCGTGAATACCTGAAACAGGCTTATGGCCAGGCGCTGGCGATGTACCACGGTCAGACCTATCAGATTGCGCCTGAGCAGCCGCTGGGCGATGCGACCATCGTCCCTATCCGTGTGACGATCAACGATCCTAACGGTCGTCCGCCGGTTCGTCTGGATTTCCAGTGGCGTAAAAACAGCCAGACCGGTCACTGGCAGGCGTATGACATGATTGCCGAAGGGGTAAGCATGATCACCACCAAACAGAACGAATGGAGCGACCTGCTGCGCACTAAAGGCATTGATGGCCTGACCGCTCAGCTGCAGTCTATCTCTCGCCAGAAAATTACCCTGGACGAGAAGAAGTAATGTCACAGCAACTCAGCTGGTCGCGTGAAGGCGAGACATTAAAGCTGTCCGGTGAACTGGATCAGGATCTGCTGAACCCACTGTGGGACAAACGCCACGAAGCGATGCAGGGCGTGACGCGTATCGACTTAACCGACGTTACGCGGGTGGATACGGCGGGTGTTGCGCTGCTTGCCCATCTGGTTGCCGTGGGGAAAAAGCAGGGGACAAGCGTTAAGCTTCACGGCGCGAGCGATAATGTCGTGACCCTTGCGCAGCTCTACAATCTCCCTCAGGACGTACTGCCTCGTTAATATTTTCAGTGCGTTACTTCCGAAAGCCCTGACTGTTTCATCGTCGGGGCTTTTTGCTTGTTTAAGACAACGCCACTTTGCTCTAAGATGTTGAGCTTGTTTTCACTATCAGATGATTAAGAGCCCATGGAAAATCATGAAATCCAGACAGTGCTGATGAATGCACTCTCCCTTCAGGAAGCCCACGTCACTGGCGATGGCAGTCACTTCCAGGTTATTGCTGTGGGTGAGATGTTCGACGGTATGAGCCGCGTGAAGAAGCAGCAGGCTGTGTACGCGCCTCTGATGGAATATATTGCGGATAACCGCATCCACGCCCTGTCGATTAAAGCGTTCACCCCGCAAGAGTGGGCACGCGATCGCAAACTAAACGGTTTTTGAGCTGAGGGCGACAGGCCCGCAGCACGGTTGATTTTATAAGAGAACACACAATGGATAAATTTCGTGTACAGGGGCCAACGCGTCTCCAGGGCGAAGTCACAATTTCTGGCGCAAAAAACGCCGCGCTGCCAATCCTCTTTGCTGCGCTGCTGGCTGAAGAGCCGGTAGAAATTCAGAACGTACCGAAGCTGAAAGATATCGACACCACCATGAAGCTGCTCACCCAGTTGGGCACGAAAGTTGAGCGTAACGGTTCCGTCTGGATCGACGCCAGCAAGGTGAACAACTTTTCAGCCCCTTACGATCTGGTGAAAACCATGCGTGCATCCATCTGGGCGCTTGGCCCGCTGGTAGCGCGTTTTGGTCAGGGTCAGGTCTCTCTGCCGGGCGGCTGCGCCATCGGTGCGCGTCCGGTTGACCTGCACATCTTTGGTCTGGAGAAGCTGGGCGCAGAGATTAAGCTCGAAGAAGGTTACGTTAAAGCGTCCGTCAATGGTCGTCTGAAAGGCGCGCACATCGTCATGGACAAAGTGAGCGTGGGCGCAACGGTGACCATTATGTCTGCGGCGACGCTGGCAGAAGGTACTACCATCATCGAAAACGCCGCGCGCGAACCGGAGATTGTGGATACCGCCAACTTCCTCGTGGCGCTGGGGGCGAAGATTTCCGGTCAGGGCACCGACCGTATCACCATCGAAGGCGTTGAGCGTCTGGGCGGCGGTGTCTATCGCGTTCTGCCGGACCGTATCGAAACCGGTACCTTCCTGGTCGCTGCGGCTATTTCTGGCGGGAAGATTGTTTGTCGCAACGCGCAGCCAGATACCCTGGATGCGGTGCTGGCGAAACTGCGCGATGCGGGGGCGGATATCGAAATCGGAGAAGACTGGATCAGCCTCGATATGCACGGTCAGCGTCCAAAAGCGGTCAATGTGCGTACGGCGCCGCATCCGGCGTTCCCTACGGACATGCAGGCGCAGTTCACCCTGTTGAACCTGGTTGCCGAAGGCACTGGCTTCATCACCGAAACCATTTTCGAGAACCGCTTTATGCACGTACCGGAACTTATCCGTATGGGCGCGCATGCTGAGATCGAAAGTAATACCGTGATTTGCCACGGCGTTGAGAAACTCTCAGGTGCTCAGGTGATGGCAACCGATCTGCGTGCGTCTGCAAGCCTGGTGCTGGCGGGTTGTATTGCGGAAGGCACAACGATCGTGGATCGTATCTATCACATCGATCGTGGCTATGAGCGTATCGAAGATAAACTGCGCGCGCTGGGTGCCAACATTGAGCGTGTGAAGGGCGAGTAATCGTTCCGGCAGCCCCCTGCCAGCAATGACCGGGGGGTTGCTGTTCCTGTCAAAAAAGCGTTATTCCTGTGGTTCTCTTTTTGCCTTTCTCTGGCGAATCATGCGCGATCTGTCGATAAATTCATGGGTAATGGGGTCGTGGTAGCGCGAAGGCCAAATCACCCACGGATGCGTATCCAGCGCCGTCGCGATGATTAATTCTCCCTTGGGCCAGGGGCGAGTGAGGGCGTTTGCCAGAGTTGAAGAACTTAGTCCATGGCGGCGGGACTCTGCTGCCAGTGAAGTGCCTCTTTTGTGCAGTGCGGCAATAATATCAGCCGTGTGCCAGTCGATAAATTTCGTATCCATAACGCCGTCCTTAAGTTTGGATTCACCTACGCCGTTTTTTCTGAAACGACGCGGTTACTATACCCATTTCAACTTCTTGTTCTAAAAAGTTCGCGTTACTTGATGGGATATTCAGAATAAGACACGGCTTTATTCATGCGGTCTCTAAACCGATGAATTTACATGAACACGGAATTTACAGGAGTGTACTGGAATCTCCCCGCTATCGCTGCGGGGAGAAACAAGGTGATTAACGGTCGCGCTGAACGGCGATGTGGGCAAGACCAATCAGTGCCTCGCGCCACGGACTGTCTGGAATGACCTGAAGCGCTTCGATGGCTTTGTCGGCTTCTTCTTCCGCGCGCTGACGCGTCCATTCCAGCGATCCGCAGATAGCCATAGTTTCCAGTACAGGTTCCAGAAGATGGCGGCCATTTCCCTGCTCAATCGCTTCACGGATCATTTTCGCCTGGTCAGCTGTTCCGTTGCGCATAGCATGAAGCAGCGGCAGGGTTGGTTTACCTTCGTTCAGGTCATCGCCCACGTTTTTACCGAGCGTCTCGCCGTCCGCACTGTAGTCCAGCAAATCATCAATCAGCTGGAAGGCCGTACCCAGATAGCGGCCATAGTCCTGCAGGCCTTTTTCCTGTGCTTCGGTACAGTCAGCCAGAATGCCGGAACACTGGGCAGCCGCTTCAAACAGGCGCGCCGTTTTGCTGTAGATGACGCGCATGTAGTTTTCTTCGGTGATATCAGGGTCGTTGACGTTCATCAGCTGCAGCACTTCGCCTTCAGCAATGACGTTGACGGCTTCGGACATCACTTCCAGCACTTTCAGGGAGCCCAGGCTGGTCATCATCTGGAAGGCGCGGGTATAGATAAAATCCCCCACCAGGACGCTGGCTGCGTTTCCGAAAGCGGCGTTTGCCGTGGCTTTGCCACGACGCATATCCGATTCATCCACAACATCGTCATGCAGAAGCGTCGCCGTGTGAATAAATTCGATGAGCGCTGCGATAGTGATGTGAGCATTTCCCTGATAGCCAACGGCTCTGGCAGCCAGAATGGCAATCATCGGACGAATGCGTTTACCGCCGCCGCTGACGATGTAATAGCCCAACTGATTGATCAGCTGAACGTCAGAGTTGAGTTGCTCCAGGATTGCTGCATTCACACCCGCCATATCTTGCGCGGTTAACTCGTTGATTTTTTCTAAATTCATCGCAAAAGCCGGGCTTTTTATCCTGTTGATCCCATCTTCAATGGGGTAACGAAGGGTTTCGGTTTATCAATAGTAGTGCTGATTGTACTGAAAAAACGGCTCAGATAAACGTTACCGTACGTGTTGTGTTTTTTTTCTTCATGTATTGACGGTAGCACTTGTCAAAGGCTCGCGTTTTGCGTAATATTCGCGCCCTATTGTGAATATTTATAGCGCACTCTGATTCATACGAGGACGTGCGCGGAAGCGGAGTTTATATGTACGCGGTTTTCCAAAGTGGTGGTAAACAACACCGAGTAAGCGAAGGTCAGACCGTTCGCCTGGAAAAGCTGGACATCGCAACTGGCGAATCTGTTGAGTTCGCAGAAGTTCTGATGATCGCAAACGGTGAAGAAGTCAAAATCGGCGTTCCTTTCGTTGATGGCGGCGTTATCAAAGCTGAAGTTGTTGCACACGGTCGTGGCGAAAAAGTTAAAATTGTTAAGTTTCGTCGTCGTAAGCACTACCGTAAGCAGCAGGGCCACCGTCAGTGGTTCACTGATGTGAAAATTACTGGCATCAGCGCCTAAGACCTGAGGAGAGATTTAAATGGCACATAAAAAGGCTGGCGGCTCCACACGTAACGGTCGCGATTCAGAAGCTAAACGCCTTGGCGTTAAGCGTTTCGGTGGCGAATCCGTTCTGGCGGGTAGCATCATCGTTCGTCAACGTGGTACCAAATTCCACGCTGGCAACAACGTAGGTTGCGGTCGTGACCACACTCTGTTTGCTAAAGCAGACGGTAAAGTGAAATTTGAAGTTAAAGGCCCGAACAACCGTAAATACATCAGCATCGTTGCTGAGTAAGGTTTTCTCGGTCCGGTAACGGATTAAAGCCCCGCAACCTGTTGCGGGGCTTTTTACATTGGAAACCCGGTAATTTTTTCTGTAGGGAAAACGGGCATGAAGCAGCAGGCCGGCATTGGTATTCTTTTGGCGCTCACTACCGCAATGTGCTGGGGTGCGCTGCCAATTGCAATGAAGCAGGTACTGGAAGTGATGGAGCCGCCTACGGTGGTCTTTTATCGCTTTCTGATGGCAAGCATCGGCCTCGGGGCCATTCTGGCTATCAAAGGTAAGCTTCCACCCTTGCGGCACTTCCGCAAACCGCGCTGGCTGGTATTACTGGCTATCGCGACGGGCGGTCTGTTCGGTAACTTCATCCTGTTCAGCTCTTCCCTGCAATATCTCAGCCCCACGGCGTCGCAGGTGATAGGTCAGCTTTCACCGGTGGGCATGATGGTCGCCAGCGTCTTTATCCTCAAGGAGAAGATGCGCGGTACGCAGATTATCGGGGCGAGCATGCTGCTGTGCGGTCTGGTGATGTTCTTCAATACCAGTCTGATAGAGATTTTTACCCGCCTGACGGATTACACATGGGGTGTAATTTTCGGTGTGGGGGCGGCAACGGTCTGGGTGAGCTATGGCGTCGCGCAAAAGGTGTTATTGCGTCGTCTTGCCTCACAGCAGATCCTCTTTTTGCTGTACACTTTGTGTACAATAGCATTGCTGCCATTAGCAAAGCCGGGTGTGATTTCCCAGCTTAGCGACTGGCAACTGGCGTGCCTCATTTTTTGTGGGCTGAACACGCTGGTCGGTTATGGCGCGCTGGCCGAAGCGATGGCGCGCTGGCAGGCAGCACAGGTGAGCGCGTTAATTACGCTTACTCCGCTGTTTACGCTGTTATTTTCAGATTTGTTATCAATGGCCTGGCCCGATGTCTTCGTCAGACCGATGCTCAACCTGTTGGGTTATCTCGGTGCGTTTGTCGTGGTTGCGGGCGCGATGTATTCCGCCATTGGTCATCGTCTTTGGGGACGTTGGCGCAAAAATGAAGCGGTTGTAGTAGTCCCCCGCTCAGGCGAATGAGTTACGGAGAGTAAAATGAAGTTTGTTGATGAAGCGACGATCCTGGTCGTGGCTGGTGATGGCGGCAATGGTTGCGTAAGCTTCCGCCGTGAAAAGTATATCCCACGTGGCGGTCCTGACGGCGGTGACGGCGGAGATGGTGGTGACGTGTGGCTGGAGGCGGATGAGAACCTCAACACGCTGATCGACTACCGTTTCGAGAAATCCTTCCGCGCTGAACGTGGCCAGAACGGCCAGAGCCGTGACTGTACCGGGAAACGCGGTAAAGATGTCACTATTAAAGTTCCGGTCGGTACGCGTGTGATTGACCAGGGAACCGGTGAAACCATGGGTGACATGACCAAACACGGTCAGCGCCTGATGGTGGCTAAAGGCGGCTGGCACGGTCTGGGTAACAGCCGTTTCAAATCCTCCGTTAACCGTACTCCGCGTCAGAAAACGATGGGTACGCCGGGTGATAAGCGCGATCTGCAGCTGGAGCTGATGCTTCTTGCAGACGTGGGCATGCTGGGTATGCCAAACGCCGGTAAATCGACGTTCATTCGAGCAGTCTCTGCGGCGAAACCAAAAGTGGCAGATTATCCGTTTACCACGCTGGTACCAAGCCTGGGCGTTGTCCGTATGGATAACGAGAAGAGCTTTGTGGTTGCCGATATTCCGGGACTGATTGAAGGCGCTGCGGAAGGCGCGGGTCTGGGTATTCGCTTCCTGAAACACCTTGAGCGTTGCCGCGTGCTGCTGCACCTTATCGATATCGATCCTATCGATGGTTCCGATCCGGTTGAAAACGCCCGCATCATCATCGGTGAGCTGGAAAAATACAGCGAAAAACTGGCGAATAAACCACGCTGGCTGGTCTTCAACAAGATCGACCTGATGGACAAAGCCGAAGCGGAAGCGAAAGCCAAAGCGATTGCTGAAGCGATGGGCTGGGAAGATAAATACTACCTGATCTCTGCGGCAAGCCAGGTTGGCGTGAAAGATCTGTGCTGGGATGTGATGACCTTCATCATCGAGAACCCAATCGTGCAGGCGGAAGAAGCGAAACAGCCTGAAAAAGTCGAATTCATGTGGGATGACTACCACCGCCAGCAGCTCGAAGAGCTGGAAGCGGAAGACGATGATGAAGACTGGGACGATGACTGGGATGAAGACGACGAAGAAGGCGTCGAGTTCATCTACAAGCACTAATATCTGCCCGAAGCCCCCATTATGGGGGCTTTTTTTATTCCAGCGTTGCGGGTAGCCAGCAGCTGGCGATCAAACCACCTTCAGCGCCGTTCTCAAGCGTCAGCCTGCCGTGGTGGAGCTGCACGATGCGCTGCACGATACTCAGCCCCAGACCGCTGCCACCGTAGCGCTGGTCAAGACGGCGGAATGGCTCGGTAATTGACTGACGGTGCGCGTCATCAATACCGGGCCCCTGATCGATCACGCTGATCTGCGTCCCCCCGTCGACCCCGGTTAATGTCACTGTGATCGTTGTCCCTGCCGGGCTGTAGCGCCCGGCATTCTCCAGCAGGTTGCGCAGCATCAGACGCAGGAGCACGGCGTCTCCCTGAACCGTGAGCGCGCTTTTAGCGGGCCAAATCACCGTATGTTCTTTGGCTTCATGGCCCAGGCCGAGAGGTTCAATGATATTTTCCGTCCAGCTCACGGTTTCGTAGCGTCCGCTGGCCATTGCCTGTCCGGCACGGGCCAGCATCAGCAGCTGCTCAACGGTATGCATGAGCTGATCGATACGGCTAATTAACGTCGCGGCCTGTGGTGCGCCTGACTGCGCCATGAGCTCCAGATGGAGGCGGATACCGGCAAGGGGCGTTCGGAGCTCGTGTGCGGCGTCAGCGGTGAAGAGACGCTCCTGCTGAATGGTATTGTCCAGCCGTGCGAGCAGCTGGTTCAGGGAGGTTGTCACCGCGCCTATTTCTTCCATGTCGGAATACATGGGAAGCGGTGTTAAGTTATCCGCCGAACGGTTAGCAAGGCTGTCACGCAGTTTATTCAGCGGTCGGGTTATCCAGCTGACTGCCCAGAAAGAGAAAAACAGCGTAAAGCCTACCATCACCAGAGAAGGGACGAGAAGGGAAGCAATCGCTTCGCGGATCTCTTTCTCGACATGGTTATTGCGGGATTTTGCCGACAGCGTTTCATTCACCAGAAAACCAATCTGCTCACGGCTTTCATGCCACAGCCAGATGACGCTTATCAGCTGGAAAAATAAGAGAATAACCGCCAGCAGCACCATCAAACGCCGACGCATGCTGTTCATTTCTGGCTCTCAAGGCGATAGCCAACGCCACGGACGGTTTTGATTCTGTCCTTGCCGAGCTTGCGACGCAGGTTGTGAATATGGACCTCAAGGGTATTTGACCCAGGATCGTCCTGCCAGGAGTAGATATCCTGCTGGAGCGTCTCTCTGTGCACCGTTTGTCCGCTGCGCATGATCAGACGCGTAAGCAAGGCGAACTCTTTTGGCGTCACCTCTACCGCCTGGTCCCGGCGCAATACCTGCTGGGTTTGCAGATTCAGCGTAATATCGCCGTCGGTCAGTAAGTTATCACTATGGCCCTGATAGCGGCGAATCAACGCTCGTACCCGGGCCTGCAGCTCCGCGAGCGCAAAAGGCTTCACCAGGTAATCGTCTGCGCCTGCATCGAGGCCGGTGATACGGTCTTCAATGGCATCACGTGCCGTCAGGATCAACACCGGGTTGGCGATACCGCGGCGTCGCCACTGGCTGAGCAGCGTGGCGCCGTCTTTATCAGGCAAGCCCAAATCGAGGATCACCAGACTGTATTCGCCGCTCTGGATCAGGGCGTCCGCCTCCGCGGCGGTGCAGGCACAGTCGAGGGCATACCCTTCATTGGCCAGCCCCAGCGCCAGCCCTTCCTGCAATAACTGATCGTCTTCAACTATGAGTAGTTTCATCGCTAGTTATTCTGGTAGATGTCCTTATAAAGCCTGCTTTCGAAGCGAACCAGAGGAATACGACGATTGCGCTGGTCGATCGGTTCGACGGCATAGCCGGAAAGATACTGCACGAATGCCATGCGTTGTCCGCTGGCGGTAGTGATGAAGCCTGCAAGGTTATAAACCCCCTGCAGTGAGCCTGTCTTAGCGGATACTTTGCCATCCACGCCGGCAGCGTGAAGCCCGGCGCGATACTGCAGCGAACCGTCATGCCCGGCCAGCGGCAGCATTGAAATAAAGTTTAGCTCAGTGTCATGCTGTGCAATGTACTGAAGCACCTGCATCATCGTGGCCGGCGAGATCAAATTATGACGCGATAATCCGGAGCCATCGACGGCGATGGTATTACCCAGCTCGATCCCGGCCTGCTGGCGCAGGATCTGACGAACCGCGTCTGAACCCGCGCGCCAGGTTCCCGGCACGCCGAAACGCGCGTGGCCAATCATGCGGAACACGGTGTCGGCAATCATGTTGTCCGACTTTTTCAGCATGATTCGCAGTAAATCGTGCAGCGGCGGAGACTGTTTGCTGGCGATGACCGTGCCGGGCTGGTTAACCTGCGTCTGGCGAAGCAGCGTGCCGGTGTATGTTATGCCCGCTTGTTTCAGCTCATCTTTCAGAATGGCACCCGCATAGCTTGCACCATCCTGTATCGCAAAGGCCAGCGGCAGCGGATCGGCGCGCTGCGTCAGGCAGCCGGTAAGCGTGAAGCGGTTAAGATCGCCTGGCACGACGTCAAGCTCACAATATTGCGCATCCGGGGAGCCTTTCGCCAGCGTGCGAACCTGGCTGAACATGGTGACCGGGTAGTAGGACGCTATGCGGATAAACGCTAAATCATCTGGCTTCGGCGCGCTGTAAAGCGAAACCGAGAAGCAGTTACGGTCAACAATCGCGGCGGCGGGCGGGGCGCTAAAACATTGGGTCATGTCGTTCCACGGCCAGCCTGGGGCTTTATCGTGGCTGGCAAAAATGGACGTGTCGATCAGCACATTGCCATCAATTTTCTGCACGCCAGATTTTTTCAGTACCGCAACCATATTGCGGATATCCTGGCGCTTAAAGGTCGGATCGCCGCCAAAACGGGCGATAAGATCGCCTTTCAGTTCGCCACCCTCGACGTTACCTTTGGTCTCGAGTGTGGTCGTAAAACGGAAGTCAGGACCGAGCTGGAGCAGGGCGGCGAGGGCAGTGATCACCTTTTGGGTACTGGCAGGCAGCGCCATCTGTTGACTGTGATAGTCAATCTCGGGAGCCTGTGCGCCAACCTTCTGCACCATCAGGGCAAGGTTCGCACCTGCGGGGAGCTGATTAATGTACTCATCAACATTCGCGGCCTGGGCGGTGAACGTTATACTGGTAGTCAATCCGATGATAAATCTGGAAAATCGCATAATCTCGCGCTAACAACCCGAAAACAAACCGTCATACTACGGTGCATGGCACTGCAAAGTAAACGATGACCCATAGTGAACTTCGCGGTAAAATGCATATCAAATTGAAAAATTGCTGCTGACCTGGGGCATTGCTCCCGGGTCGGTTTTCTTTTTGCTTCTTGCCCGCTTAGGTGGGCAGGAGCAGGGAACACTGCTCCCAACAGGAATGTTTAAGAGGTATAACAAATGCAAGCTATTCCGATGACCTTACGTGGTGCCGAAAAACTGCGCGAAGAGCTGGATTTCCTGAAATCCGTGCGTCGCCCTGAAATCATCGCCGCTATCGCGGATGCGCGCGAGCATGGCGACCTGAAAGAGAACGCTGAATACCACGCCGCGCGTGAGCAGCAGGGTTTCTGTGAAGGGCGTATTAAAGATATCGAGGCAAAACTGTCCAATGCACAGGTTATCGATATCACCAAAATGCCTAACAACGGGCGTGTGATCTTTGGTTCTACCGTTACCGTCCTGAACCTGGACAACGACGAAGAGCAGACCTATCGCATCGTGGGTGATGATGAAGCAGACTTCAAACAGAACCTGATTTCAGTGAACTCCCCGATTGCTCGCGGCCTGATTGGCAAAGAGCAGGACGATGTTGTCACCATTCGCACCCCTGGCGGTGAAGTGGAATACGAAATTATTAAGGTTGAATACCTGTAATTCGCTTCTCTACTAAGATGTTGATACATTGTAAAGAAAAGAAAAAGGCCGCATAGCGGCCTTTTATCAACTCAAGGAGCATGGCATTTTGCTCGCCTGCTGACAGAAATCCCTCGTTTCACACAGAAAATGTGTTTAATTCAGGATATCCTTAGCGTGGCAGCGAGATTTTACGCTCTTTAGATGGGCGGTAGAGCACCAGCGTTTTACCGATGACCTGTACATTACAGGCGCCGGTTTCGCGCACGATGGCTTCCACGATCAGGTTTTTAGTGTCTCTGTCTTCAGAGGCGATTTTCACCTTGATCAGCTCGTGGTGTTCCAGCGCTTGTTCAATCTCGGCAAGCACCCCTTCGGTCAAACCATTGTTGCCAAGCATCACTACAGGCTTGAGCGGATGTGCCAGACCTTTAAGGTGCTGTTTTTGTTTAGTACTCAGATTCATCGTATATTTTTGCTTACGTTGGGATTGAAAACGGTTCATTCTACCGCCATCTCCCTTATATCGCCAAATAGCTGCGTAGAAATTTACGTCACAGGCAGGTAACGATGAACCAGGACGGAAATGTTAAATGACAGGTAAAAAGCGTTCTGCCAGCTCCAGCCGCTGGCTTCAGGAACACTTTAGCGATAAATATGTTCAACAGGCACAGAAAAAGGGGTTGCGTTCCCGTGCCTGGTTTAAACTTGATGAAATACAGCAAAGTGACAAACTTTTTAAGCCGGGGATGACGGTTGTTGACCTCGGTGCGGCACCTGGCGGATGGTCCCAGTATGCGGTAACGCAGATCGGCGGAACGGGCCGAATCATCGCGTGCGATCTTTTACCAATGGATCCCATCGTCGGTGTCGACTTCCTTCAGGGCGACTTTCGTGATGAATTAGTGCTGAAAGCGTTACTTGATCGTGTAGGTGACAGTAAGGTCCAGGTTGTCATGTCAGATATGGCACCAAATATGTGCGGAACACCGGCGGTGGATATCCCCCGCGCCATGTATCTGGTGGAGCTAGCGTTAGAAATGTGTCGTGATGTACTAGCGCCTGGTGGTAGTTTTGTTGTGAAGGTGTTTCAGGGCGAAGGTTTCGAGGAGTATCTTAAGGAAATTCGCTCCCTGTTTGCGAAGGTTAAAGTTCGTAAGCCGGACTCTTCCCGGGCCCGTTCCCGAGAAGTGTATATTGTAGCGACCGGGCGAAAATGATAACCGGTAGATTTCAGGCGAAAGTTTGAATGAAACTGGATATAGAGTATCCTGACGCTGTTTTTAACACAGTTGTAATATGAGGTTAATCCCTTGAGTGACATGGCGAAAAACCTAATACTCTGGCTGGTCATTGCCGTTGTGCTGATGTCAGTATTCCAGAGCTTTGGGCCCAGCGAGTCGAATGGCCGCAAGGTGGATTATTCTACCTTCTTGCAGGAGGTCAATCAGGACCAGGTTCGCGAAGCGCGTATCAACGGACGTGAGATCAACGTTACCAAGAAAGATAGTAACCGTTACACGACTTACATCCCGGTGAACGATCCTAAGCTGCTTGATAACCTTCTGACCAAAAACGTCAAGGTAGTTGGCGAGCCGCCAGAAGAACCAAGCCTGCTGGCTTCTATCTTCATTTCCTGGTTCCCGATGCTGCTTCTTATTGGCGTCTGGATCTTCTTTATGCGCCAGATGCAGGGCGGCGGTGGCAAAGGTGCCATGTCGTTCGGTAAGAGCAAGGCGCGTATGCTGACGGAAGACCAGATCAAGACCACCTTCGCTGACGTCGCCGGTTGTGACGAAGCGAAAGAAGAGGTAGGTGAACTGGTTGAATACCTGCGTGAACCGAGCCGTTTCCAGAAATTGGGCGGTAAGATCCCGAAAGGCGTGCTGATGGTTGGCCCTCCGGGTACCGGTAAAACCCTGCTGGCGAAAGCCATTGCGGGTGAAGCGAAGGTGCCGTTCTTTACTATTTCAGGTTCTGACTTCGTTGAAATGTTCGTGGGTGTCGGTGCATCTCGTGTGCGTGACATGTTTGAGCAGGCCAAGAAGGCAGCACCGTGCATTATCTTCATCGATGAAATCGACGCCGTAGGCCGCCAGCGTGGCGCAGGTCTGGGCGGTGGTCACGATGAACGTGAACAGACGCTGAACCAGATGCTGGTTGAGATGGACGGCTTCGAAGGTAACGAAGGTATCATCGTTATCGCGGCGACTAACCGTCCGGACGTACTTGACCCAGCGCTGCTGCGTCCAGGCCGTTTCGACCGTCAGGTTGTTGTGGGTCTGCCGGACGTTCGCGGTCGTGAACAGATTCTGAAAGTTCACATGCGTCGCGTACCGCTGGCGCCAGATATCGATGCGGCAATCATTGCGCGCGGTACTCCTGGCTTCTCCGGTGCGGACCTGGCGAACCTGGTCAACGAAGCTGCTCTGTTTGCCGCTCGCGGTAACAAGCGCGTCGTATCTATGGTGGAGTTTGAGAAAGCGAAAGACAAAATCATGATGGGTGCGGAACGTCGCTCCATGGTGATGACGGAAGCGCAGAAAGAGTCCACGGCATACCACGAAGCGGGTCACGCGATTATCGGTCGCCTCGTGCCGGAACACGATCCGGTGCATAAAGTGACGATTATTCCGCGCGGTCGTGCGCTGGGTGTGACTTTCTTCCTGCCTGAAGGCGATGCGATCAGCGCCAGCCGTCAGAAGCTGGAAAGCCAGATTTCGACCCTGTACGGTGGTCGTCTGGCAGAAGAGATTATCTACGGTGTGGAACATGTTTCTACCGGTGCGTCCAACGACATTAAAGTTGCGACAAACCTGGCGCGTAACATGGTGACGCAGTGGGGCTTCTCCGACAAACTCGGTCCGCTGCTGTATGCAGAGGAAGAGGGTGAAGTATTCCTGGGCCGTTCTGTGGCTAAAGCGAAACATATGTCCGATGAGACGGCTCGTATCATCGACCAGGAAGTAAAATCTCTGGTAGAGCGTAACTACGCACGTGCACGCCAGATCCTGAACGACAATATGGACATCCTGCATTCGATGAAAGATGCGCTCATGAAATATGAGACCATCGATGCACCACAGATTGACGACCTGATGGCGCGCCGCGAAGTGCGTCCGCCAGCAGGCTGGGAAGACCCAGGCGCTTCCAATAATTCTGACAACAATGGCACCCCGCGTGCGCCGCGTCCGGTTGATGAACCGCGTACGCCAAATCCGGGCAACACCATGTCAGAACAGTTGGGCGATAAGTAAGCCACTGCTGTTGAAGCGTTTGTCTGTACCTCAAACCCTGGAGCTTGCTCCGGGGTTTTTCATTTCTGTTTAACGATATAGATACCAGGGATTTCGCCATGAAATTATTCGCTCAGGACTCGCATCTCGATCTTTCACATCCCCATGTGATGGGGATCCTGAATGTTACCCCTGACTCTTTCTCTGACGGCGGCACGCATAACACGCTTATCGAGGCGGTTAAGCACGCGAATTTAATGATTAATGCGGGTGCCACCATTATTGACGTGGGCGGCGAATCGACGCGTCCTGGTGCGGCGGACGTGTCTGTGGAAGAAGAGCTGGCGCGCGTGGTGCCGGTGGTTGAAGCTATCACGCAGCGGTTTGAAGTGTGGATCTCCGTTGATACCTCTAAACCCGAAGTGATTCGTGAAGTGGTGAGAGTGGGCGCTCACATTATCAATGATATTCGCTCGCTCACTGAGCCTGGCGCCCTTGAAGCCGCGGCAGAGACGGGATTACCGGTATGCCTGATGCACATGCAGGGTCAACCAAAAACCATGCAGGAAGCACCGAGGTATGACGATGTCTTTGCCGACGTAAATCGCTTCTTTATTGAGCATATTGCACGCTGTGAACGTGCAGGTATCCCAAAAGAGAAATTGCTGCTCGACCCGGGGTTCGGTTTCGGTAAAAATCTCTCCCACAATTATGCGTTGCTTGCGCGCCTGTCGGAATTCCATCATTTTGGCCTGCCGTTACTGGTGGGGATGTCGAGAAAGTCGATGATTGGGCAGTTGCTGAACGTGGGGCCGAGCGAACGCCTGAGCGGCAGCCTGGCCTGCGCGGTGATTGCGGCGATGCAGGGCGCGCACATTATTCGTGTCCATGACGTCAAAGAAACAGTAGAAGCCATGCGTGTGGTGGAAGCCACACTGGCAGCGAAGGAAAACAAACGCTATGAGTAGTCGTAAATATTTTGGTACCGACGGTATCCGTGGGCGCGTAGGCGATGCTCCCATCACCCCTGATTTTGTCCTGAAGCTCGGCTGGGCTGCTGGCAAAGTGCTTGCGCGTCATGGCTCACGTAAAATTATCATCGGTAAAGACACCCGTATTTCCGGCTATATGCTGGAGTCCGCGCTGGAAGCGGGTCTGGCGGCTGCTGGACTGTCCGCGTCCTTTACGGGCCCGATGCCGACACCTGCAGTCGCGTATCTGACGCGCACCTTCCGTGCGGAAGCGGGTATTGTCATTTCAGCTTCTCACAACCCGTTCTACGACAACGGCATTAAATTCTTCTCCATTGACGGCACCAAGCTCCCGGATGACGTGGAAGAAGCCATTGAAGCCGAAATGGAAAAAGAGATCACCTGCGTTGATTCCGCAGAGCTGGGTAAAGCGAACCGTATCGTTGATGCAGCGGGCCGTTATATCGAATTCTGTAAAGGTACCTTCCCGAATGAGCTGAGCCTGGCTCACCTCAAAATTGTGGTGGACTGTGCAAACGGCGCGACCTATCACATCGCCCCGAATGTCTTCCGCGAACTGGGTGCGAAAGTCATCACTATTGGCTGCGAGCCGGATGGTCTGAACATTAACGAGCAGGTGGGGGCAACTGACGTTCGTGCCCTGCAGGCGCGTGTTCTGGCAGAGAAAGCCGACCTGGGTATTGCGCTGGACGGCGACGGTGACCGCGTGATCATGGTCGACCACGAAGGTAACAAGGTCGACGGCGATCAAATCCTCTACATCATCGCGCGTGAAGGACTGCGTCAGGGCCAGCTGCGCGGCGGTGCGGTGGGCACGCTGATGAGTAACATGGGCCTGGAACTGGCGCTGAAACAGCTCGGTATTCCGTTTGTCCGCGCGAAAGTGGGTGACCGCTATGTGCTGGAAAAACTGCAGGAGAAGGGCTGGCGCATCGGCGCAGAAAACTCGGGTCACGTGATCCTGCTTGATAAAACCACCACCGGTGACGGTATCGTGGCCGCGCTGCAGGTGGTTGCCGCAATGGCGCGCAACCATATGAGCCTGCACGATCTGTGCAGCGGCATGAAAATGTTCCCACAGATTCTGGTCAACGTACGTTTCACTGCCGGCAAAGGCGATCCGCTGGAAAACGAGAACGTCAAAGCGGTGATGGCTGACGTTGAAGCGGCCCTGGGCAATCGTGGACGCGTGCTGCTGCGTAAGTCCGGTACCGAACCGCTGATCCGCGTGATGGTGGAAGGTGAAGACGAAGCGCAGGTCACCGAATTTGCGCACCGTATTGCGGATGCTGTTAAAGCTGCATAATTGTGCACGCTAAATGTATAAAAAGGCGGCTTTTGTCGCCTTTGTTTTAAGCAATTAATGGCTTTTTGCTGTTTTTTTCCGCAGTTGATACAATGCGTCAAAAATGCCCTTGCGAAGGTCATTCGCTTTGGTTAGTATTCACACCCGCTTCAGTGGGAAACAAAAATCCTGCTAATTGGTCGAAGCATTGGTATGCGGCAAATCCGCAAGGAACAGGTTGATTATGTACGAAGCTCTTTTAGTTGTTTTCCTTATTGTAGCCATCGCTCTCGTAGCGCTGATTATGCTGCAGCAAGGTAAAGGCGCTGATATGGGAGCCTCCTTCGGAGCAGGCGCTTCCGGTACGCTGTTCGGTTCAAGTGGTTCTGCGAACTTCATGACCCGTACGACGGCGATTCTGGCTACGCTGTTCTTCATCATCAGTCTGGTGCTTGGCAATATCAACAGCAACAAGACCAGCAAAGGAAGCGAGTGGGAAAATCTGAGCGCGCCAGCGAAAACTGAGCAGACTCAGCCAGCTGCACCGGCTAAGCCGACCAGCGATATCCCGCACTAAGTATTCTGTACCGAGGTGGTGGAATTGGTAGACACGCTACCTTGAGGTGGTAGTGCCCTAACGGGCTTGTGGGTTCGAGTCCCATCCTCGGTACCAATATTCCAGAAGAAAGACGTCGAAAGGCGTCTTTTTTTTCGTTTGTAGATTGTGTGTGGCGGGCAAAGTGGTGGACGGCGTTGTGCTTATCGGCCCGACAAAAGCCCACAAAAAAGGCGTCCATCGGACGCCTTTTGCATTTTATACTCGCGGTTACTTCTTATCGCTGTATTCCAGGTTTTCAACCTGCGGCAGGCCGTTACCTGAATTGGCTGACAGCAAACCGTTCTCAACATAGTTGAACAGCTTCTCACGGGTATCGGTGATGTCCAGATTACGCATGGTCAGCTGACCAATACGATCGTCCGGTGAGAACACGGATTCACCTTTCTCCATGGTCAGACGCTCTGCTTTATAGGTCAGGTTGTCAGACACGGTGTTCAGGATGGAGTAGTCGTTACCGCGACGCAGTTCCAGCGTTACTTCACCGGTGATCGCGCTTGCCACCCAACGCTGCAGCGCATCGCGCAGCATCAGCGCCTGTGGATCGAACCAGCGGCCCTGATACAGCAGTTTACCCAGCTGACGACCATGAGAGTGATACTGCTCAATGGTGTCTTCGTTGTGAATGCCGGTCAGCAGACGCTCGTAAGCGATGTGCAGCAGCGCCATTCCCGGGGCTTCATAGATGCCGCGGCTTTTCGCTTCGATGATACGGTTTTCAATCTGATCGCTCATACCCAGACCGTGACGACCGCCAATACGATTTGCTTCCAGCATCAGCTCAACATCATCAGAGAAGGTTTTACCGTTCAGCGCAACCGGATGGCCGCGTTCGAAACGTACGGTCACTTCTTCAGCCTGGATTTTGACGTTCTCGTCCCAGAACTTCACGCCCATGATCGGGTTAACGATCTTCACGCTGGAGTTCAGGAATTCCAGGTCTTTCGCTTCGTGCGTCGCACCCAGCATGTTGGAGTCGGTGGAGTAGGCTTTCTCGACTGACATCTTATAGTCGAAGCCGCAGGCAATCATGAATTCGGACATTTCATGACGGCCACCCAGCTCGTCGATGAAGTCGGTATCCAGCCACGGTTTGTAAATCTGTAGTTCGGCGTTGGTCAGCAGGCCATAACGATAGAAACGTTCAATATCGTTACCTTTATAGGTGCTACCGTCACCCCATATGTTAACGCCGTCTTCTTTCATCGCCGCAACCAGCATGGTGCCGGTGACCGCACGGCCCAGCGGGGTGGTGTTGAAATAGGTCAGGCCACCGGTGGTGTTATGGAACGCACCGCACTGAATAGCCGCGATACCTTCAGCGACCAGTTGCTTACGGCAGTCAATCAGGCGCGCGTTCTCTGCACCATACTCTTTAGCGCGACGAGGAATGGCATCGTAGTCGTCCTCATCCGGCTGGCCCAGGTTCGCAGTATAGGCGTACGGAACCGCTCCCTTCTGGCGCATCCACAGCAGTGCAGCGCTGGTATCCAGGCCGCCTGAGAAAGCGATGCCAATACGTTGTCCTACCGGAAGATGCTTGAGAATCGTCGTCATAGAATAAAACCCTGCTTGATTGACTGATTAGAGACCGCTTTCGCTCTCTTGTGCATTTTTATGCAAAATAAGTGAGTATTCATTTAATCATCTTTTGGCGAAGACCGGAAGAGAGTCGTGCGTTTTTTGTAAAAATTTTGGTCAAATCGATCTGGCGGAAGTCGCCTTGACAGGTGGGGTCAACTATCAATATACTAAACGCCGATTTTACGTCCCGTCTTCGGTACCAAATCCCAGCATTATTTGCAAATTCTGTCCAAAACGCGTAGAATTTGCCACGTTTCAGGCGCGGGGTGGAGCAGCCTGGTAGCTCGTCGGGCTCATAACCCGAAGGTCGTCGGTTCAAATCCGGCCCCCGCAACCACTTTCCCATAAAGTTCTTTTTCAAATATACTGTGAAGACTTAGAGCCTTCGTAGCTGGATTTGAAAAAATTCTTTCGGAAAGTGCTCCAGGCCACAGTTGTGGCTATAGGGTTCAGTTATCTAAAGCCCCGATTTATCGGGGTTTTTTGTTATCTGACTACAGAATAACTGGGCTTTACGCCCTTTTTTTATGTCTTGGGGGTGGGCTTGTCCACATTAGAGCAAAAATTAACAGAGATGATTACTGCACCGGTCGAAGCACTGGGCTACGAACTGGTCGGCATCGAATTCGTTCGCGGCCGTACATCGACGCTGCGCATCTATATTGATAGTGAAGATGGCATCAATGTTGATGATTGTGCTGATGTCAGCCACCAGGTGAGTGCGGTTCTTGATGTTGAAGACCCGATTACCGTTGCGTACAACCTGGAAGTTTCCTCACCTGGCCTCGATCGCCCGATGTTCACGGCCGAGCACTATGTGCGCTTTACCGGTGAAGAAGTGGCTCTCGTTCTGCGTATGGCCGTACAGAACCGCCGTAAATGGCAGGGAATTATCAAAGCCGTTGATGGTGAAATGATCACGGTGACAGTCGAAGGCAAAGATGAAGTGTTCGCGCTGAGTAATATCCAGAAGGCGAACCTGGTTCCCCACTTTTAACAGTCTGGATTGAGGTGAAAAGCCCGCGATGAACAAAGAAATTTTGGCTGTTGTTGAAGCCGTCTCCAACGAGAAATCACTGCCGCGTGAGAAGATTTTCGAAGCGCTGGAAAGTGCACTGGCTACAGCAACCAAGAAAAAATACGAACAAGAGATCGATGTTCGCGTAGAAATCGATCGTAAAAGCGGTGACTTCGATACATTCCGTCGTTGGGTAATCGTTGAAGAAGTGACCCAGCCGACCAAAGAGATCACGCTGGAAGCCGCCCGTTTTGAAGACGAAAGTCTGAACGTGGGCGAGTACGTTGAAGATCAGATTGAATCTGTCACCTTCGACCGTATCACGACCCAGACCGCTAAACAGGTTATCGTGCAGAAAGTGCGCGAAGCCGAGCGCGCGCTGGTTGTCGATCAGTTCCGCGATCAGGAAGGCGAGATCATCACCGGCGTGGTGAAGAAAGTGAACCGCGACAACATCTCCCTGGAGATCAAATCCGAAGGGTTACCGGGTAACGCTGAAGCCGTGATCCTGCGTGAAGATATGCTGCCGCGTGAAAACTTCCGCCCAGGCGACCGTATTCGCGGTGTTCTGTACGCCGTTCGCCCTGAAGCGCGTGGTGCACAGCTGTTCGTGACCCGTTCTAAACCAGAAATGCTGGTAGAACTGTTCCGTATCGAAGTGCCGGAAATCGGTGAAGAAGTTATCGAGATTAAAGCGGCGGCTCGCGATCCGGGCTCCCGTGCGAAAATTGCGGTGAAAACCAACGACAAGCGTATCGACCCGGTCGGTGCTTGCGTCGGTATGCGCGGTGCGCGCGTTCAGGCAGTTTCTACTGAGCTGGGCGGCGAACGTATTGATATCGTTCTGTGGGATGACAACCCGGCGCAGTTCGTGATCAACGCAATGGCTCCAGCTGATGTGGCGTCTATCGTTGTTGACGAAGACAAACACACCATGGATATCGCTGTTGAAGCGGGCAACCTGGCGCAGGCAATCGGCCGTAACGGTCAGAACGTACGCCTGGCGTCACAGCTGAGCGGCTGGGAACTCAACGTAATGACCGTTGATGACCTGCAGGCTAAGCATCAGGCTGAAGCCCATGCGGCGATCGATACCTTCACTAAATACCTGGATATTGACGAAGACTTCGCCACTGTTCTGGTTGAAGAAGGTTTCTCTACGCTGGAAGAACTGGCCTATGTGCCAATGAAAGAGCTGCTGGAAATTGACGGTCTGGATGAACCAACCGTTGAAGCCCTGCGTGAACGCGCTAAAAACGCACTGACCACCCTGGCACTGGCTCAGGAAGAAAGCCTTGGCGACAAAAAGCCGGCTGATGACCTGCTGAATCTGGAAGGTCTTGATCGTGCGATTGCGTTCAAGCTGGCTGCCCGTGGTGTTTGTACGCTGGAAGATCTCGCTGAGCAAGGCGTTGATGACCTGGCTGATATCGAAGGTTTAACTGACGAGAAAGCCGGCGAGCTCATCATGGCCGCACGTAATATTTGCTGGTTCGGCGACGAAGCGTAATAAACTGTAGCAGGAAGGAACAGCATGACTGATGTAACTGTAAAATCGCTGGCTGCTGAGATTCAGACCTCCGTGGACCGCCTGGTACAGCAATTTGCTGATGCAGGGATCCCGAAGTCCGCTGATGACTCGGTGACCGCGCAAGAAAAACAAACCTTGTTAACGCACCTGAACCGTGAACACGGCTCTACGCCTGACAAGTTGACGCTGCAGCGCAAAACGCGTAGCACGTTAAACATCCCTGGTACCGGTGGCAAAAGCAAATCGGTCCAAATTGAAGTCCGCAAGACGCGCACCTTTGTAAAACGTGATCCGCAAGAGGCAGAGCGCCTTGCTGCGGAAGAGCAGGCACAGCGTGAAGCGGAAGAACAAGCTCAGCGTGAGGCGGAAGCTGCCGCCAAACGTGAAGCAGAATTAAAAGCTGAACGTGAGGCCGCAGAAAAAGCGAAACGCGACGCAAGTGATAAAGTGAAGCGTGACGCTGCGGAAAAAGACAAAGTGAGCAATCAACAGACAGACGAAATGACCAAAACTGCCCAGGCTGAAAAAGCCCGCCGTGAAAATGAAGCTGCCGAGCTGAAGCGTAAAGCGGAAGAAGAAGCCCGCCGTAAGCTGGAAGAAGAAGCTCGCCGCGTCGCCGAAGAAGCGCGTCGTATGGCAGAAGAAAACGAGAAGAATGGTGTGAATACCGTTGAGCCGACTGAAGACACCAGCGACTATCACGTGACCACTTCTCAGCATGCGCGTCAGGCTGAAGATGATAACGACCGCGAAGTTGAAGGCGGTCGTGGCCGTGGTCGTAATGCAAAAGCTGCGCGTCCGGCGAAAAAAGGTAACAAGCACGCTGAATCTAAAGCTGACCGTGAAGAAGCACGCGCTGCTATTCGCGGCGGTAAAGGCGGCAAGCGTAAAGGTTCTGCTTTGCAGCAGGGCTTCCAGAAGCCAGCTCAGGCGGTTAACCGTGACGTCGTGATTGGCGAAACCATCACCGTTGGCGAACTGGCGAACAAAATGGCCGTTAAAGGCTCTCAGGTCATCAAAGCGATGATGAAGCTGGGCGCCATGGCGACCATCAACCAGGTGATCGATCAGGAAACTGCACAGCTGGTTGCGGAAGAGATGGGCCACAAAGTTATCCTGCGTCGTGAAAACGAGCTGGAAGAAGCAGTAATGAGCGACCGTGATACTGGCGCTGCGGCAGAACCACGCGCACCGGTAGTGACCATCATGGGTCACGTTGACCACGGTAAAACCTCTCTGCTTGACTACATTCGTTCTACCAAGGTTGCCTCTGGCGAAGCGGGTGGTATTACCCAGCACATCGGTGCATACCACGTAGAAACTGACAACGGTATGATCACCTTCCTGGATACCCCAGGCCACGCCGCGTTTACCTCAATGCGTGCTCGTGGTGCTCAGGCGACGGATATCGTTGTTCTGGTTGTTGCGGCGGACGACGGCGTCATGCCGCAGACCATCGAAGCTATCCAGCACGCGAAAGCAGCAGGTGTGCCGGTTGTGGTTGCAGTTAACAAGATCGATAAGCCAGAAGCGGATCCCGATCGTGTTAAAAACGAACTTTCCCAGTACGGTATTCTGCCGGAAGAGTGGGGCGGCGAAAGCCAGTTCGTACACGTGTCTGCGAAAGCGGGTACCGGTATCGACGAACTGCTGGACGCGATCCTGCTGCAGGCCGAAGTTCTGGAGCTGAAAGCCATCCGTAACGGTATGGCGAGCGGTGCGGTGATCGAATCCTTCCTGGATAAAGGACGTGGCCCGGTTGCTACCGTTCTGGTTCGTGAAGGTACACTGCATAAAGGCGATATCGTTCTGTGCGGTTTCGAATACGGTCGCGTCCGTGCGATGCGTAACGAACTGGGTCAGGAAGTTCTGGAAGCGGGTCCGTCCATTCCGGTGGAAATCCTGGGTCTGTCCGGTGTTCCGGCTGCCGGTGACGAAGTGACCGTTGTGCGTGACGAGAAGAAAGCGCGTGAAGTTGCGCTGTATCGTCAGGGCAAATTCCGTGAAGTTAAACTGGCTCGTCAGCAGAAATCTAAACTCGAGAACATGTTTGCCAACATGACCGAGGGCGAAGTTCACGAAGTGAACATCGTTCTGAAAGCTGACGTTCAGGGTTCTGTGGAAGCGATCTCCGACTCCTTGCTGAAACTGTCTACCGACGAAGTGAAAGTGAAGATCATCGGTTCTGGCGTAGGTGGTATCACCGAAACCGACGCAACCCTGGCTGCTGCCTCCAACGCTATCCTGGTTGGCTTCAACGTTCGTGCGGATGCATCTGCGCGTAAAGTAATTGAAGCCGAAAGCCTGGATCTGCGTTACTACTCCGTCATCTATAACCTGATCGACGAAGTGAAAGCAGCGATGAGCGGCATGCTGTCTCCTGAGCTGAAACAGCAGATCATCGGTCTGGCTGAAGTACGTGACGTGTTCAAATCACCGAAATTCGGTGCTATCGCGGGCTGTATGGTTACCGAAGGTAACATCAAGCGTCACAACCCAATCCGCGTACTGCGTGACAACGTGGTTATCTACGAAGGCGAGCTGGAATCCCTGCGCCGCTTCAAAGATGACGTTAACGAAGTCCGTAACGGCATGGAATGTGGTATCGGCGTGAAGAACTACAACGACGTTCGCGTTGGCGATATGATCGAAGTGTTCGAGATCATCGAAATTCAGCGTACCATCGCTTAATTACCGATTGTAAGCCGGGATCGCCTCGCGCCACCCGGCAATAATTTTAAAAGGGGCTTTTAGCCCCTTTTTTGTCTGGAGAATTTATTATGGCGAAAGAATTTGGTCGCCCTCAGCGCGTAGCGCAGGAAATGCAGAAAGAGATCGCACTCATTCTGCAACGTGAAATTAAAGACCCGCGCGTCGGCATGATGACCACCGTTTCCGGTGTCGAAATGTCCCGCGATTTGGCCTATGCAAAAGTGTTCGTCACCTTCCTGAACGATCAGGACGAAGCGGCAGTGAAAAACGGCATTAAAGCGCTGCAGGAAGCCTCTGGTTTCATCCGCTCCCTGCTTGGCAAAGCGATGCGCCTGCGTATCGTGCCTGAACTGACCTTCTTCTACGACAACTCGCTGGTCGAAGGTATGCGTATGTCCAACCTGGTGACCAGCGTGGTTAAACATGACGACGAGCGTCGTGTTAACCCGGCGGACGACAGCAAGGAGGACTAATGAGTCGTCCTCGTCGTCGCGGTCGCGACGTGCATGGTGTGCTGCTGCTGGATAAACCCCAGGGCGCTTCCAGCAACGACGTGCTGCAAAAAGTTAAGCGTATTTATAACGCCAACCGTGCGGGCCACACCGGCGCGCTCGATCCGCTGGCAACCGGCATGCTGCCGGTCTGCCTGGGAGAGGCGACAAAGTTTTCCCAGTACCTGCTCGACTCCGATAAGCGCTACCGTGTGATCGCTAAGCTGGGCCAGCGCACGGATACCTCCGACGCGGATGGTCAGGTGGTGGAAGAGCGTCCGGTGACGTTCAGCGCGGAACAGCTTGATGCTGCGCTGGAGAGCTTCCGTGGGGACACGATGCAGGTGCCGTCGATGTATTCGGCCCTGAAATATCAGGGAAAAAAACTCTACGAATATGCGCGTCAGGGCATAGAAGTCCCGCGTGAAGCCCGTCCGATAACCGTGTATGAGCTGCTGTTTATTCGCCACGAAGGTGATGAGCTGGAGCTGGAAGTGCACTGTTCGAAAGGGACGTACATTCGCACCATCATCGACGACCTCGGTGAAAAGCTGGGCTGCGGCGCGCATGTGATATACCTGCGCCGCCTGGCGGTGAGCAAGTACCCGGTGGAGCGGATGGTGACCCTGGAATATCTGCGCGAGCTGGTAGAACAGGCGGAAGCGCAGGGGATTGCGCCGGCAGATTTGCTGGATCCTTTGCTGATGCCGATGGACAGTCCGGCAGCGGACTTCCCGGTTGTTAATCTTCCTTTAACATCGTCCGTTTACTTTAAGAACGGCAACCCGGTTCGTACGGCACAAGCGCCGCTGGAAGGGCTGGTACGCGTGACCGAAGGTGACGAAGGGAAATTCATCGGTATGGGCGAAATGGATG
The DNA here is from genome assembly GCF_008364625.2 of Enterobacter dykesii. Lineage (NCBI taxonomy): Bacteria > Pseudomonadati > Pseudomonadota > Gammaproteobacteria > Enterobacterales > Enterobacteriaceae > Enterobacter > Enterobacter dykesii. Next base: position 3,984,278 of record NZ_CP126604.1, on the reverse strand, counting down.
GTGAAGGGCGCGTTGCGCCGCGTCGTCTGGTCGTCGAATATCCGGTCGACGCGTGACGGTGATAACGGCTCACCTTGCGATAAGCAGGGGAGACGAGTAGAATATCGCCGCTTAACGCCTGGCAAATTGTTTAACAATCTGCGGGGCGTACATGGGATTGCTGAATTAGAGATCGGCATCCTTACATTCTTTATACTTTGGAGTTTGAAAATGTCTCTAAGCGTTGAAGCTAAAGCTAAAATCGTTTCTGAGTTTGGTCGTGGTACTAACGACAGCGGTTCTACCGAAGTTCAGGTTGCACTGCTGACTGCACAGATTAACCACCTGCAGGGTCACTTTGCAGAGCACAAAAAAGATCACCACAGCCGTCGTGGTCTGCTGCGTATGGTTTCTCAGCGTCGTAAACTGCTCGACTACCTGAAACGTAAAGATGTTGCACGCTACACCGCGCTGATCGAGCGTCTGGGTCTGCGTCGCTAAGTCTTGCGAGTTTCAGAAAAGGGGGCCTGATGGCCCCTTTTTTCAACCAGACGGCAGCAATTCACTGGAAACTATTGTATTGTTGCTATAAATGATCTTCATTGCAGAGGTTCGCGCGGCTAATGAGAGGCTTCACCCATGGGGGTGTTGGTTGTCATTAGTCGCGAGGATGCGAAGAAGGTCGGGTCAAATCGACAGCACACCGGTGGTGTGCTGTCAAACATTTAAGAAAGGACAGAACTTTGCTGAATCCGATCGTTCGTAAATTCCAGTATGGTCAACATACCGTCACGCTGGAAACCGGCATGATGGCACGTCAGGCTACTGCTGCCGTCATGGTAAGCATGGATGACACTGCGGTATTCGTTACCGTTGTTGGCCAGAAAAAAGCTAAACCAGGTCAGGACTTCTTCCCGCTGACCGTTAACTACCAGGAGCGTACCTACGCTGCCGGTAAAATCCCGGGTGGTTTCTTCCGTCGTGAAGGCCGTCCAAGCGAAGGCGAAACCCTGATTGCGCGTCTGATTGACCGCCCGGTTCGTCCGCTGTTCCCGGAAGGCTTCGTTAACGAAGTACAGGTTATCGCGACCGTTGTTTCCGTTAACCCACAGGTTAACCCTGACATCGTTGCCATGATCGGCGCATCCGCTGCCCTGTCACTGTCTGGTATTCCATTCAATGGCCCAATCGGTGCCGCGCGCGTTGGCTACATCAACGACCAGTACGTGCTGAACCCAACCCAGGAAGAGCTGAAAGAAAGTAAGCTGGACCTGGTTGTTGCGGGTACTGAAGCGGCTGTGCTGATGGTTGAATCCGAAGCTGAACTGCTGAGCGAAGACCAGATGCTGGGCGCTGTGGTCTTTGGCCACGATCAGCAGCAGATCGTTATCCAGAACATCAACGACCTGGTGAAAGAAGCCGGTAAACCACGTTGGGACTGGCAGCCAGAAGCGGCAAACGACGCGCTGAACGCACGCGTTGCAGCCCTGGCAGAATCTCGTCTGAGCGATGCATACCGCATCACTGACAAGCAGGAGCGTTATGCTCAGGTTGACGTGATCAAGTCTGAAACTATCGCCACTCTGGTTGCTGAAGATGAAACGCTGGACGCTAACGAACTGAGCGACATTCTGCACGCTATCGAGAAAAACGTTGTTCGTAGCCGCGTTCTGGCAGGCGAGCCGCGTATCGATGGCCGCGAAAAAGACATGATCCGTGGTCTGGATGTGCGTACTGGCGTTCTGCCACGTACTCACGGTTCCGCGCTCTTCACCCGTGGCGAAACGCAGGCGCTGGTTACCGCGACTCTGGGTACTGCACGTGATGCACAGATCATCGACGAACTGATGGGCGAGCGCACTGACAGCTTCCTGTTCCACTACAACTTCCCTCCGTACTCCGTAGGCGAAACCGGTATGGTTGGCTCGCCGAAGCGTCGTGAAATTGGTCACGGTCGTCTGGCGAAGCGCGGCGTGCTGGCAGTGATGCCAGAAGCAGACAAATTCCCGTACACCGTACGTGTGGTGTCTGAAATCACCGAATCCAACGGTTCTTCTTCCATGGCTTCCGTGTGTGGTGCTTCTCTGGCGCTGATGGATGCAGGCGTACCAATCAAAGCCGCTGTGGCTGGTATCGCTATGGGTCTGGTGAAAGAAGGCGACAACTTTGTTGTTCTGTCTGACATCCTGGGCGACGAAGACCACCTGGGCGATATGGACTTCAAAGTAGCGGGTTCCCGCGAAGGTATCTCTGCGCTGCAGATGGATATCAAAATTGAAGGTATCACCAAAGAGATCATGCAGGTTGCTCTGAACCAGGCTAAAGGTGCGCGTCTGCACATCCTGGGCGTGATGGAACAGGCGATTAACGCGCCGCGTGGCGACATTTCTCAGTTCGCTCCACGTATCCACACCATCAAGATCAACCCAGACAAGATCAAAGATGTTATCGGTAAGGGCGGTTCCGTAATCCGTGCGCTGACCGAAGAGACTGGCACCACGATCGAAATCGAAGATGACGGTACTGTGAAAATCGCAGCAACCGACGGCGAGAAAGCGAAATTCGCGATCCGTCGCATCGAAGAAATCACTGCAGAGATCGAAGTGGGCCGCGTCTACGCAGGTAAAGTGACCCGTATCGTTGACTTTGGCGCGTTCGTTGCCATCGGTGGCGGTAAAGAAGGTCTGGTTCACATCTCTCAGATCGCTGATAAGCGCGTTGAGAAAGTGACCGATTACCTGCAAATGGGTCAGGAAGTACCGGTGAAAGTTCTGGAAGTTGATCGCCAGGGCCGTATCCGTCTGAGCATTAAAGAAGCAACCGAGCAGTCTCAGCCAGCTGCTGCGCCAGAAGCACAGGCAGCAGAACAGCAAGGCGAGTAAGTTGCCATTTGCCCTCCGCTTTGCGGAGGGCCTATTATCAGGCAGGACGCCTTGTTAAGCCGCCGGGGGACAGGACGTTCATCCAATAGTTGTCTTCGGGAGTGGGAAATGAAGCCTTTTTTGCGCTGGTGTTTCGTTGCGACAGCTTTAACGCTGGCAGGATGCAGCAACTCTGCCTGGCGTAAGAGCGAAGTCCTCGCAGTGCCATTGCAACCGACTTTGCAGCAGGAAGTGATTCTGGCACGCATGGAACAAATACTTGCCAGTCGGGCTTTAACCGATGAAGAACGCGCACAGCTTTTATATGAGCGCGGAGTGTTGTATGATAGTCTCGGTCTGAGGGCATTGGCGCGAAATGATTTTTCACAAGCGCTGGCTATCCGACCTGATATGCCTGAAGTATTCAATTATTTAGGCATTTATTTAACGCAGGCAGGCAATTTTGATGCTGCTTATGAAGCGTTTGATTCTGTACTTGAGCTTGATCCAACTTACAACTACGCGCACTTGAATCGCGGTATCGCATTGTATTACGGCGGTCGTGATAAGTTAGCGCAAGATGATCTGCTGGCGTTTTATCAAGACGATCCTAATGATCCTTTCCGTAGCCTGTGGCTTTACATCGTTGAGCGGAAGCTCGATGAGAAGCAGGCAAAAGAGGCACTGAAACAGCGCTTCGATAAATCGGACAAGGAACAGTGGGGATGGAACATTGTCGAGTTCTACCTGGGCAACATTAGCGAAGCAACGCTGATGGAACGCCTCAAGGCGGACGCAACGGATAACACCTCGCTCGCTGAGCATCTCAGTGAAACCAACTTCTATTTAGGTAAGTACTACCTAAGTCTGGGGGATATGGACAGCGCTACGGCACTGTTCAAATTAGCGGTTGCTAACAACGTACACAACTTCGTTGAGCACCGTTATGCATTGTTGGAATTATCGCTCTTGGGCCAGGAGCATGACGACCTGGCAGAATCGGACCAGCAATAGCTGACGACATAAACATCAGCCCGTAATCTTTTGATTGCCATCACCTTAACTGGTGAGGGCGTTGTTGTTCGTCAATACACCTACTTTGAGCCGGTTCACACTTTTCAATGAAAATTGCTAATCATTTTCACGATGAGCTAAGTAGACTGGCCGCCATTAATATCGAGGCACTTGTACTACATGGCTGAATTCGAAACCACTTTTGCAGATCTGGGCCTGAAGGCTCCTATCCTTGAAGCCCTTAACGATCTGGGTTACGAAAAACCATCTCCGATCCAGGCTGAGTGTATCCCACACCTGCTTTCTGGTCGTGACGTGCTGGGCATGGCCCAGACTGGTAGCGGTAAAACTGCAGCATTCTCGCTGCCGCTGCTGAACAACATTGATCCTGACCTGCGTGCACCGCAGATCCTCGTCCTGGCTCCAACCCGTGAACTGGCTGTTCAGGTTGCAGAAGCCATGACGGAATTCTCTAAACATATGCGCGGCGTAAACGTGGTAGCCCTGTACGGCGGCCAGCGTTATGACGTGCAGTTACGTGCCCTGCGCCAGGGCCCACAGATTGTTGTCGGTACGCCGGGCCGTCTGCTGGATCACCTGAAGCGCGGTACTCTGGATCTCTCTAAACTGAGCGGCCTGGTACTGGATGAAGCAGATGAAATGCTGCGTATGGGCTTCATCGAAGACGTCGAAACCATCATGGCGCAGATCCCGGACGGTCATCAGACCGCGCTGTTCTCTGCCACCATGCCAGAAGCGATTCGTCGTATCACCAAGCGCTTCATGAAAGATCCTCAGGAAGTGCGTATTCAGTCCAGCGTAACCACTCGCCCGGACATCAGCCAGAGCTACTGGTCTGTGTACGGCATGCGCAAAAACGAAGCGCTGGTACGTTTCCTGGAAGCGGAAGATTTTGATGCGGCGATTATCTTCGTGCGTACCAAAAACGCGACCCTGGAAGTGGCTGAAGCCCTGGAGCGTAGCGGCTACAACAGCGCAGCGCTGAACGGCGACATGAACCAGGCTCTGCGTGAGCAGACTCTGGAGCGTCTGAAAGACGGTCGTCTGGATATCCTGATTGCCACCGACGTGGCAGCACGTGGTCTGGACGTTGAGCGTATCAGCCTGGTTGTTAACTACGACATCCCGATGGATTCCGAGTCTTACGTTCACCGTATCGGCCGTACCGGTCGTGCGGGTCGTGCTGGCCGTGCGCTGCTGTTCGTTGAGAACCGCGAGCGTCGTCTGCTGCGTAACATTGAACGCACCATGAAGCTGACCATTCCAGAAGCGGACCTGCCAAACGCAGAGCTGTTGGGCAAACGCCGTCTGGAAAAATTCGCCGCGAAAGTACAGCAGCAGCTGGAAAGCAGCGATCTGGACCAGTACCGCGCGCTGCTGTCGCAGATTCAGCCTGTTGCTGAAGGCGAAGAGCTGGACATGGAAACCCTGGCTGCAGCACTGCTGAAAATGGCTCAGGGCGAACGTAGCCTGATCGTGCCACCAGATGCGCCGATGCGTCCTAAGCGTGAATTCCGTGACCGTGACGATCGCTTCGAACGTCGTGGCGACCGTAATGACCGTGGCCCACGTGGTGACCGCCCAGAGCGTGGTGGTGAAGACCGTCCACGTCGCGAGCGTCGCGACGCGGGTGATATGGAACTGTACCGTATTGAAGTGGGTCGTGATGATGGCGTTGAGGTTCGTCACATCGTTGGCGCGATCGCTAACGAAGGCGACATCAGCAGCCGTTACATTGGTAACATCAAGCTGTTCGCATCCCACTCTACCATCGAGCTGCCAAAAGGCATGCCGGGCGAAGTGCTGCAGCACTTTACGCGTACTCGCATCCTGAACAAGCCGATGAACATGCAGCTGATGGGTGATGCACAGCCACGCCCTGACCGCGGTGGTGAACGTCGTGGCGGTGGTCGCAGCTTCGGTGGCGAACGTCGTGAAGGCGGCCGCAGCGAAGGTCGCGGTGGTGAAGGTCGTCGTTTCTCCGGCGAGCGTCGCGAAAACCGTGGTCCACGTCGTGAAGAAGGCACCAGCCGCCGTCGTTTCGGTGACGCGTAAGCCTTACGCTTCTGACGTAAAGTAAAGTATACAGCCCCGATACACGCTATCGGGGCTTTTTTTATTCCTTTTGTACTCTTGTACTGGTACAGTGCGTCACATTAAAATGCAGAACCGCATGATTGACTGGAGAAAAGGCTGTATGGCGACACTAACCACCACCCAAACGTCACCTTCGCTGCTTGGCGGCGTGGTGATCATCGGCGGAACCATTATTGGTGCCGGGATGTTTTCCCTGCCTGTGGTCATGTCCGGTGCGTGGTTCTTCTGGTCGCTGGCGGCGCTGGTCTTTACCTGGTTCTGCATGCTCCATTCCGGGCTGATGATCCTTGAAGCAAACCTGAACTACCGCATTGGCTCCAGCTTCGACACCATCACCAAAGATCTGCTGGGCAAAGGCTGGAACCTGGTGAACGGGCTGTCCATCGCGTTTGTGCTCTATATCCTGACCTACGCGTACATTTCAGCGAGCGGCTCGATTCTGCATCACACCTTCTCGGAGATGTCGCTGAACGTTCCGGCGCGTCTGGCAGGGCTATGTTTTGCGCTGGCTGTGGCGTTTATCGTCTGGATGAGTACCAAAGCGGTGAGCCGCATGACGGCGATCGTACTGGGCGCGAAGGTCATCACCTTCTTCCTTACCTTCGGCAGCCTGCTGGGGCACGTGACGCCCGCCACGCTGTTTAACGTCGCGGAAGTGAACACCTCCTACACGCCGTACCTGCTGATGACGCTGCCGTTCTGTCTGGCGTCGTTCGGCTACCACGGTAACGTGCCGAGCCTGATGAAGTACTACGGCAAAGATCCCCGCACCATTGTGAAGTGTCTGGTCTACGGCACGCTGCTGGCGCTGGGTCTGTATGTGATTTGGCTGCTGGGGACGATGGGCAACATCCCGCGTCCGGAATTTATCGGCATTGCCCAGAAGGGCGGTAACATCGACGTGCTGGTGCAGGCGCTGAGCGGCGTGCTGAACAGCCGCAGCCTGGATCTGCTGCTGGTGGTTTTCTCTAACTTTGCGGTAGCGAGCTCTTTCCTCGGCGTGACGCTGGGCCTGTTTGATTACCTGGCAGATCTGTTCGGCTTTGACGACTCGGCGATGGGGCGCTTTAAAACCGCGCTGCTGACCTTCCTGCCGCCGATTGTGGGCGGCCTGCTGTGGCCGAACGGCTTCCTGTACGCCATCGGCTATGCAGGGCTGGCGGCAACTATCTGGGCGGCAATTGTGCCGGCGCTGCTGGCGCGCAAATCACGTAAACGTTTCGGTAGCCCGAAATTCCGCGTCTGGGGCGGCAAGCCGATGATTGCGCTGATCCTGGTGTTTGGCGTGGGTAACGCGGTGGTACACATATTGTCGAGCTTTAACCTGTTACCCATGTATCAGTAAACGTCTCTTTTCACCCTCTCCCCTGGGGAGAGGGCTGTGGTGAGGGCAACAAAACGCACTACATTTCTTCTTTAACCTGCATCGCCAGCTCAAACGAATGCAAACGCGCCTGGTGATCGAAAATCTGGCCGTTAACCATAATCTCATCCGCCTGCGTTTCGCGCAGCACCGCCTCCAGCCCGTGGCGCACTTTCGATTTATCGCCTACCAGCGACATGCTCAGGGCCTGCTGCACGCCATACTGCTCTGAGGCTGACCACAGCTGATGCATATTCTCCACCGGCGGCGGAAGCTGGCCCGTCTCACCGCGACGCAGCTTCACAAACGCCTGCTGCATGGAGGTGAACAGGAATTCCGCGTCGCGATTGCTGTCAGCGGCAATGATGTTGATACACACCATCGCGTAAGGTTTCTCCAGACGCTCGGACGGTTTGAAGTTCGTGCGGTAGAGATGCAGCGCCTGATGCAGCATATCCGGTGCGAAGTGCGAGGCAAACGCAAACGGCAGCCCCAGCTGCGCGGCGAGCTGTGCGCTGTAGAGGCTTGATCCCAACAGCCACACCGGGATCTTCTCGCCGTAGCCCGGGACCGGGCGCACGTGCGGGTTCGGATCGCGCGCGTCGAACCAGTCCACCAGCTCGGCCACGTCGCGCGGGAAGTTGTCGATATCGCCGCTCATATGGCGACGCAGGGCACGCATCGTTGGCTGGTCGCTGCCCGGCGCACGACCAAGGCCCAAATCAATACGCCCCGGATAGAGGGTATTCAGGGTGCCAAACTGCTCGGCAATCACCAGCGGGGCGTGGTTTGGCAGCATCACGCCACCGGAGCCCAGATGCAGGGTGGTGGTATTTGCTGCCAGATAGCCAATCAGTACAGAGGTGGCGGCGCTGGCAATGCCCACCATGTTGTGATGTTCGGCCAGCCAGTAGCGGTGATAGCCACGCTTTTCGGCCAGCTGAGCGAGATCGAGAGAGTGCGAAAAGGCTTCTCTTGCCGAGGAGCCTTGTGGGATCGGCGCCAGATCCAGCACCGAAAACGGAATGGTTTTGTCAGTCATAACAGCTCACTTTGTCGACGGTCAATCTTTAATACTGCATTAAATAATGATAACCGTTGTTAACAAAGTGAGCTTTTTTACGCCTGCAGCTCCAGCCCGGCGAGCCGTCTCCAGTAGCCGTTGCAGTCGCTGTTTGCCGTCAGCGGCAGCGGCGCGGCGCCGTTTTCATTGGCGCGGAAGGCGTCCAGCATCGCGAACACGCCAGTATCCAGCGGCGACAGACGAACCATATCCACCAGCCCGTCCATCGACGTCAGCTCGTTGCCGAGGTTATAGACATAGCCGCTCATGGTCTGAATACCGTTAAGGACAAACACCTGCTGATTCTCCTGCGACAGCATGCTGCGTCCGTTCGGGTACTTGATGCAGCAGGTTTCGCATTCGTCTTTCGGGCGGTCTTCCGAGCGCGCGGTGAAGCAGCGGGCGGAGTAGGCCAGCGGCAGATGCCCGTAGCTCAGCACTTCCACTTCAAACTGATTGCGAATGCTCAGCTCGTCGCACTGGTTAAGCAGGTTAGCCAGCCAGTCACGGGAGAGCTCTACCGGCATGCACCAGCGCGTCATCCCCTGTTTGAGCAGCAGGCGCAGGGTCACGGCGTTGTAGCAGTTCAGGGCATGACCCGCAACAAACGGCAGCCTGCGTTCAGCGCACATGTTCACCACGCCCAGATCGCTCGCTTCCAGCAGGAACTCGCCGTTTTCGACGTAGCGCTTCAGCTCGCCCAGTTCGGACGACGCCTGCACCAGCGCGAGCGTGGAGAGCACCACCTGCTTGCCGCTTCCGGCCAGGCCTTTCGCCATATCCAGCCAGTCGCCCACTTTGGTGGCGCGGCGCTTGCTGCACACCGCTTCGCCGAGGTAAATCACGTCGGCGCTGCTGGCAGCGGCCTGTTGGTAAAAATCTTCCAGCGTCTCTTTTGGCCAGTAGTAGAGCACCGGTCCTAATGAATATTTCATGATTTTCTCACTGCCATTTACGGTGATACGCGCCCAGCGTGGTTTGCGTGCCTTCGGACATCGAACCGAGCGTTTCCATCCAGGCCTGCTGTGGCGCGTAGTTCTGCGGGTCCGCCATGCAGCGGTCGATGGCCTGACGCCACACTTTCGCAACCTGGCTCACATAGGCCGGGCTGCGCTGACGTCCTTCGATTTTCACCGAGGCAATATTGGCCGCCAGCAGTTCCGGCAGCAGCTCCAGCGTGTTGAGGCTGGTCGGCTCCTCCAGCGCGTGATAGCGCTCGCCGTCGACCAGATAGCGGCCTTTACACAGGGTTGGATAACCGGCGTTTTCACCGTCCTGATAGCGGTCGATCAGCACCTCATTCAGGCGGGATTCCAGCCCCTGAGGGGTCTGCTGCCAGCGAACAAAGCGGGCAGGAGAGCAGGCCCCGACGGTATTCGGTGATTCACCGGTTAAATAAGAGGAAAGATAGCAACGCCCTTCAGCCATGATGCACAGGCTGCCAAAGGCAAAAACTTCCAGCGGCACTGGCGTGACGCGCGCGAGTTGCTTAACCTGATGAATAGAGAGCACGCGCGGCAGCACCACGCGGGCCACGTCAAAGTGTTGATGATAAAAACGCACCGCCTCTTCATTGGTGGCAGATGCCTGAACAGAGACGTGGCGCTCAATATGGGGATAGCGTTCTGCCGCATACTCAAGCATGGCGAGGTCGGCCAGGATCAGCGCATCGGCACCCAGCTGTGCCGCCATATCCACCGCGCGCTGCCAGCGGGTGTAGCCGTCAGGATGAGCAAAGGTATTGATGGCGATATGCAGCTTGCGGCGGTGCTGGTGAACGAAGTTAACGGCTTCCTGAAGCTTTTTCTCCGTAAAGTTGAGGCCAGCAAAATGGCGGGCGTTGGTGTCATCTTTCAGCCCGATATAGACCGCATCGGCCCCATTTTCGATGGCCGCCTTAAGCGCCGGAAGATTTCCGGCAGGGCAGAGCAGCTCCATAATTTATCCTGATGTAGTCGATCGCAAAATTGTTAACGAGCTGGGATTTTAATTAACCCATACGCGACAATTTTTGATTTAAGGCAGCTAATGGCGTATTGATGACACCAATAATGAGGTACGGCGGACGAAGGTTTGTTGATTTACGCCGCTATGTTGCGCGTCGGATATGGCAAAATAGCCGGACTATAGATATCAGGGAGTAAAGCTCGTGCTGGATAAACTGCGTTCACGTCTCGTACAATTTGGTCCATCAATGCTGAGCGTGCCGGTCAAGCTGGCGCCGTTCGCGCTTAAACGTCAGGTGCTGGAGCAGGTCCTGAGCTGGCAGTTCCGCCAGGCGCTGCAGGACGGCGAGCTGGAATTCCTGGAAGGCCGCTGGTTAAGCATTGAGGTGCGTGACATCGGGCTGCGCTGGTTTACCTCCGTTGAGAATGACCAGCTGATCGTACGCGAGTCCGCCGACGCGGATGTGAGCTTTAGCGCCAACGCCAGCGATCTGCTGATGATCGCCGCGCGCAAGCAGGATCCGGATACGCTCTTCTTCCAGCGCCGTCTGGTGATTGAAGGCGACACGGAGCTGGGCCTGTACGTTAAGAATTTAATGGATGCCATTGAGCTGGAGCAGATGCCGAAAGCGCTGCGCGTGATGTTAATGCAAATGGCAGATTTCGTTGAGGCCGGGCTGAAAACCCCGCCGGACGGTAAACACACTTCAGTAGGTGAGCCATGCTGATTCGAGTCGAAATTGGGATTGATGCGCCGGGGATCGATGCGTTGTTACGCCGCGCCTTTGCGAGCGATGCCGAAGCCCAACTGGTCCACGACCTTCGCGAGGATGGCCTGATTACGCTGGGGCTGGTTGCCACCGATGACGAAGGTCAGGTGGTCGGCTATGTGGCCTTCAGTCCGGTCATCGTTCAGGGCGAAGATCTTCAGTGGGTGGGAATGGCACCGCTGGCGGTAGATGAAAACTATCGCGGGCAAGGGCTGGCACGTCAGCTGGTCTATGAAGGGCTGGATTCGCTCAATGAGTTTGGCTATGCCGCCGTTGTCACGCTGGGCGATCCAGCGTTCTATGGACGTTTAGGCTTTGAGCAGGCCGCGCATTACGATCTGCGTTGCCGCTGGCCGGGTACGGAATCTGCTTTCCAGGTCCATCGCCTGGCGGACGACGCGCTCAACGGCGTCAATGGTCTGGTGGAGTACCACGACCATTTCAATCGCTTTTAATCAGGCTCTCGCGTAGCGCCTCAAATGAGCCGTCTCCGGTCACGAGGCGCTCCTTCTGGCGCTTCGTCAGCTGCTTGATGCGGTATTCCAGCCTGAGCGCCAGCGATCGGTCGCCGACGGCCGCTGAGAAGGCGAGCTGTAGTTCCCCTTTCCCCCGCAGCGCTTTTGCCCCTTTCCCCGTTTGGTGTTGTAAAAAACGCCGCGCCACATCGGTGGTGATCCCGGTGTAGAGGGCGTTATCAGCGGTTCGGACAAGATAGAGAAACCAGCACACGGTAAACGGATTCAGTATGTTAAGGTGAACGCACCATAGCATGAGAGAGAACGAAAATGGAAACACTGGCCGCCATTAACCGCTGGCTGGCGAAGCAGCATGTTGTCACCTGGTGCGTCTATGACGAGGGTGAGATGTGGTGCGCAAACGCGTTTTACTACTACGATCCTGAGCGCGTGGCGTTTTATGTCATGAGTGAAGACAACACGCGTCATGCGCAGATGACCGGCCAGCAGGCAAAGGTGGCAGGTACGGTAAACGGCCAGCCGAAAACGGTCGCGCTAATCCGCGGCGTGCAGTTTAAAGGTGAAATCCGTCGTCTGGATGGTGAAGAGAGCGACGCGCGCCGTAAGCTCTACACGCGCCGCTTTCCCGTTGCCGCTGCGCTAAAAGCCCCGGTCTGGGAAATTCGCCTCGATGAGCTGAAATTTACCGACAACACCCTGGGCTTTGGCAAAAAGCTGCACTGGTTACGCGCCGAGCAGGCGTAGCGCTTCGCGGTTAAACGCCGGGAGATCGTCCGGCGTTCGGCTGGTGATCAGCTGGTCTTTGTCGTTGACCACCTCCTGATCGTAAAACTCGGCCCCCGCATTTTTCAGATCGATAACGATCGGTTTCACGGCGGTAAGCTTACGCCCGCGGACCACTTCTGCGCTGATGAGCAGCTGCGGGCCGTGGCAGATGGCAAACACCGGTTTGCCGGTAGAGACAAAGTCCCGGGTGAAGGTCACGAAGCGCTCGTCCCCGCGCAGGGAATCCGGGGAATGGCCGCCGGGTAACAGCAGGGCGTCGAAATCTGAGGGGCTAACGTTATCAATGCTCTCATCGATGGTCACGGTCGCCTCGCCCTTATGGCCTGTCACCGTTTTACCCGCCTCTTTCTCAATGGTGATGACCTCATGTCCCGCCTTGCGGAACGCCTCTGCTGGAGAGGTGAATTCTGAATCTTCAAACTCGTCGGTAATCAAGACTGCGATTTTCTTGCCCATGCTTCCTCCGTTGTTTTGGCTTCAGACTGATTTTTCTCCGCTTGTGGTAAATACTTACCTGTAACAGACTTCTAAGTGTGGTCGACGACGCTGAGTTCGCAAACGGACAATTCTGTAAAGGGGAAAAGATGAGTCAGGTATTGATTACAGGTGCTACCGGCTTAGTGGGCGATCATCTGCTGCGGCTGCTGATTCAGGATCGCCGCGTGAACTATATCGCCGCCCCGACCCGTCGACCGCTGGCGGACATTTCCGGCGTCTTTAATCCGCACGATCCTCAGCTGACGGACGCGCTGGCGCAGGTGCAGGACCCGATTGATATCGCCTTTTGCTGTCTGGGCACCACGCGGCGGGAGGCGGGGAGCAAGGAGGCATTTATCCACGCCGACTACACGCTGGTGGTGGACACCGCGCTCACGGCGAAAAAGCTGGGGGCCAAACATTTTCTGGTGGTCAGCGCGCTGGGCGCCAGTGCCGGATCGCCGTTCTTCTACAACAAGGTGAAGGGCAAGATGGAGGAGGCACTGATTGCGCAGAAATGGGAGCAGCTGACGATTGTGCGCCCTTCGATGCTGATCGGCCACCGGGACGAACGCCGCTTTAACGAGTCGATCCTGGCCCCGCTGTTTCGGGTCCTTCCCGGCAACTGGAAAGCCATCGAGGCGCGGGACGTCGCGCGCGCGATGTTAAAAGAGGGACTGGCCCCGTCGAAAGCGGGCGTAAACATTATCCCTTCGGCAAAACTGCGTGAAATCGCGCAGGGCGAGGCGTAAACTCCCCCGGCTAATAACCTAATATTCTCCGGGGAATGCTATGACTGGTCAGTCTTCATCTCAGGCGGCAACACCTGTTCAATGGTGGAAGCCCGCACTCTTCTTTCTTGTGGTCATTGTTGGCCTCTGGTACGTGAAATGGCAGCCGTACTATGGCAAAGCCTTCACCGCCGCCGAAACGCACAGCATCGGTAAATCTATTCTTGCTCAGGCTGAATCCAGCCCGCTGCAGGCGGCGTGGGATTACGCCATGGTCTACTTCCTTGCCGTCTGGAAAGCTGCCGTCTTAGGTGTGATCCTTGGGTCACTAATTCAGGTGCTTATCCCCCGTAACTGGCTGGTGAAAACCCTCGGGCAGCCGCGCTTTCAGGGCACGCTGCTGGGGACGATTTTCTCCCTGCCGGGCATGATGTGTTCCTGCTGCGCCGCGCCCGTGGCAGCAGGGATGCGCCGCCAGCGCGTGTCGATGGGCGGCGCGCTGGCGTTCTGGATGGGCAACCCGCTGCTCAACCCGGCAACGCTGGTGTTTATGGGCTTTGTGCTGGGCTGGCATTTCGCGTTCATCCGTCTGGTCGCCGGGCTGCTGACCGTGCTGGTGGTGGCGACGCTGGTGCAAAAACTGGTGAAGGATACTGCCGCAGAACCCGCAGCCGTTGAGCTGGACGTCAGCGAGCCGCAGGGTGGCTTCTTTGCGCGCTGGGGCAGGGCGCTCTGGCAGCTTTTCTGGAGCACCATCCCAGTCTATATTCTGGCGGTACTGGTTCTGGGGGCGGCGCGCGTCTGGCTCTTCCCGCATGCGGATGGCGCTATCGACAACACGCTGATGTGGGTCATTGCGATGGCCGTTGCAGGCTGTCTGTTTGTGATCCCAACGGCGGCGGAGATCCCGATTGTTCAGACCATGATGCTGGCCGGTATGGGCACCGCGCCGGCGCTGGCGCTGCTGATTACGCTGCCGGCGATCAGCCTGCCGTCGCTTATCATGCTGCGTAAGTCGTTCCCGGCGAAAGCGCTGTGGCTGACCGCAGGGCTGGTGGCGCTGAGCGGGGTGATGGTGGGCAGTATTGCGTTGATGTAAAAAAAGCCCGGTGGCGCTAGCGCTTACCGGGCCTACAAAAAAATCCCCTCAAGCGAGGGGATTTTTTTATTTGATGTAAGTAAACGCGGTGGTGACGTGCTTCACGCCGCTCACCCGGCTGGCGATATCGGCCGCCGCTTTCCCTTCACGTTCGGTCACCAGACCCAGCAGGAACACTTCGCCGTTTTCAGTCGTCACTTTCACGTTGGATGATTTCACCTGGTCCGAGCCCAGCAGCTGGGAACGCACTTTGGTGGTGATCCAGGTATCAGAAGAGGCGTCACCCAGGCCAATTGGCTTGCCCTGGCGCACTTCGTTAAACACCTCTGTGGTCCCTTCGACGCCCATCGCAATCTGTTTCGCACGCGAGGCGAGCTCCATATTCGGCGCTTGGCCTGCCAGCAGCACTTTGCCCTGATAAGCCGTCACGTTGATACGCGCTTCTTTCTTGATTTGTTCGTCTTTCGACAGTGCACTGTTGACGCGCAGCTCCAGCGTACCGTCATCCACCTGCGTCCCCACAGAGCGCGGATCGGTCGCTGCTTTGGTACCCACTGCAGCGGTGCCCACAACGGCCGCAGCGATACATCCCTGAAGCAGTAATGCAGACATAAGGACTGCGAGGGTCGATAAAGCCTTCATAAGAACTCCTTAATCATCCTGGTGAGGGAAAAGCGTGTTATCGATCAAATCACATAAGCAGTTCACCGTGAGCATATGCATCTCCTGAATACGCGCGCTCCGGTGAGAAGGAATGCGGATTTCCACATCCTGCGGCCCGAGCAGACCCGCCAGCTCACCACCGTCATAGCCGGTTAAGGCCACGATAGTCATATCGCGGGTGACGGCGGCTTCAACCGCTTTGACAATGTCCCGGCTGTTGCCGCGCGTGGAGATGGCCAGCAGCACATCTCCGGCATGCCCCAGGGCTCGCACCTGCTTTGCGTAGATTTCGTCATGCAGACGATCGTTAGCAATCGCCGTTAAGACCACATTATCGGTATTAAGTGCAATGGCGGGTAAACTCGGGCGTTCTGTTTCAAAGCGATTGATCATGCTGGCAGCAAAATGCTGTGCGTTGGCGGCTGACGTGCCGTTGCCACAACAGAGGATTTTGTTGCCGTTAAGCAGGGATTGCACCAGCGTCATTGCGGCACGCGAGATAGCATCCGGAAGGGCTTCCGCCGCGGCAATCTGAGTCTGGATGCTTTCTGTGAAGCACACTTTAATTCTTTCGAGCACGTTATCCCTTTTAAATCTTAATTATGCGTCTTCGCCAAAAGCGTTTTTGAGCCATTCGATCTCATTTCCGGTGAAGGCTATCACATCGAACCGACAATCCACAGTATCAAAGCTCCCATTATGGCGGGCAAGCCACAAGTGGGCAGTCTGTAATAATTTATGTTGTTTGGCGAGCGTCACGCTGGCGGCAGCACCGCCAAAACGGGAGGACTGTCGAAAGCGGACTTCTACAAATACGATCACCTGACCGTCTTTCATGATCAGATCAATTTCGCCGCCGCGCCCGCGGACGTTAGCGGCGATAAAGCGCAGTCCTTTGCCTTCAAGCCAGCGACGCGCCTTTAACTCCCACGCATCGCCGGTCTCTTTACGGCTTAACTGGCCGGGACGATTTGCCCCTGCTGGTATTTGAGCCATGATAACTTTCTGTTGATCACGCAGTCCTGAGTCGCGGTCAGATCGCCGGTGTTGCCGTTAAGCTCAAAGCCCGGCACCTGCCGCATCTGGGTAAAGTGGTTCGCCAGCGCCCATGCATCGACACCCATCGCATACAGACGCGCCAGCGAATAATCGTTACGTACGGTACTCAGCGCCTGCTGCATCAGCGCCGGGTTGCTGCCTGCCAGCATCGGGATTTCGCTGTACTGCAGACCGTCCATTTCCAGGCGGAAATCCGGGCCAGCGGTGCCCTGCGCGCTGCGTGAGCTGGCGTAGAGCGTTGCGCCGCTCTGGCTGCCGTTACGCATCGCGATCATCGGTTTGATAAAGGCGATCTCCTGCGGCGTGGCAACGATATAGGCCGCATCCACTTTGCCGCCACCGCTAATCTGCGCGTCGGTTGGTGGGGCAGGGATCGTCAGGCCGCCAATCGTCACGCTCTGCTGCTGTGGCAGGCTGGCGGTGACAGGGCTGCCGTTAAGCGCGATACCCGCTCCGCCGTTTACGCCCGCGCGCAGTTCAGAGACGGAACCGAATTTCTGCTGCAGCACCACGCCACCGCCCAGCTTTTGCCACTCATCGGCAAAGGCATTGGCCACGCGATCGCCCAGCGCGCTGCGTGGGATGAGCAGCAGCGGAGCCTGTTTACCCTGCTCGTGAATATGACGCGCCCCATCGCGGGCTTCGTCTTCAGGGGAAAGCGCGAAGTAGCAAATATTGGCCCGGTTCTGAACCTGCTCGGGCTGGTTGAGCGCCAACACGTTCAGCGTGGTATTGCTCTTCATCAGCTCTTCAACGTTGTTTTTCAGCAGCGGACCGACAACGATGCTCGCCCCGTCCTGCTGAACCTGAGCCAGAACCTGGTCCAGCGGCTGCGAGCTGGTGTCGTAGATTTTCAACTCAGCGCCCGGGTTGGCGCTGGTGGTTGCCACGGCCTGCGGCTGCGCGGCAGGTTGGGCCGCGGGTTGTGCAGTCTGCTGTTGAGCCTGTTCTGCCGTTGCGTCAGGCGCTGGCGCCGCTTGCGTCTCGGCCGGAGCCTGAGTTGCAGGTGCTGTAGTAGCCGGAGCTGCTGCAGCCGGTGCCGCTGTAGCCGGAGGCGTCGTCGGGGCCGTCACCGGGTTTTGCATCGTACCCTGCGCCGGCGCTTGCGCCGTGGTCAGATCGCTGGTCTCCGCTGCGGACGGGCTGACAACATCATTCACGTTAGCCGCCTGAGCCGCCTGCGCGGGAACCGCGCTGCCGGTTACCGAGGTGGTACCATTTTTCGCGGCTTCAAAGCCCTGCTGAATGGTACGGCCAAACACCGCCGCCTGGCCGTTGAGCGGCAGAAGCAGGGCGATTTTGCTGGTGGACGCTGGCTTAAAGTTCTGCACGTTCACCAGCTGGGTTGGCAGCATTTTCGCACCCGGGTTTTGCGGGTAGCGCGTCTGCCAGTCCGTAATACCGGCTTTCAGCATCTTTGGATCGCTGCGGTTGTTAAACCACATCTGCTGCAGATCCAGCCAGCCCTGCAGGACGTTTTCATCGGCGTTGATGACCAGCGCCTGCGCCTGTTCCTGGGTCATAGAGGCAAGCGCTTGCCAGGTGGCATCGATATTTTTCTGCTTATCGGCACCGCCGAGCAGCGGCTCTTGCGCGACGAGGGCGCGGAGCAGCGTCAGGGAAGGGCGCCCCTGTTCCGCGGTAATGCCCGCCTGCCAGAAGCGAGCCTGCTGATTTTTATCCAGCGCGCTCACGTCAATGTCACCGAGGATCTTCTTCGCGGCGGCGTAATCTTTCAGCGCGACCTTCAGCTCGGCAGAGAGCAGGCTCTGCTCACGACGCTGGGCGTCGTTAAGATCTTTTGGCAACTGGTTAAACAGTTCTGCTGCCTGCTGGGTTTTACCCTCTTTCAGCAGTGCACGAATGGCGAGTAATTGCCAGTTGGTCTTGGTATCATTTGAACTCTGCGACATTTGTTGCAGATAAAAGCCAGAATCAGCCTGAGCAGACCCCTGGAGATGGGCGGTGCTCTGGTCAGGTGCCTGGGTGCCACAGCCTGCAAAGATCAGGGCTGCCAGCAGAAGCGGCACGCTGCGCGTGGCTTTTTTTCGAAGAAACGTTAACGGTACCATACTGTATCCAGTGATTTTTTTACGCAATGCTCAATATTAAATCGGCAATACGGACGAAACAATGAAACAACACGAAACGGCAGATAATTCTCAAGGCCAGCTTTATATTGTACCTACTCCTATCGGGAATTTGTCTGATATTACCCAACGTGCGCTCACCGTACTGCAAGCTGTTGATTTAATAGCTGCTGAAGATACCCGCCACACTGGCTTGTTGCTGCAACATTTCGCGATTAACGCCCGTTTGTTTGCTCTGCACGATCACAATGAGCAACAAAAAGCCGAAACGCTGGTGGCGAAGCTGAAAGAGGGGCAGAACATTGCCCTGGTCTCCGACGCCGGTACGCCGCTGATAAACGATCCCGGCTATCACCTGGTGCGTACCTGTCGCGAAGCTGGTATTCGCGTTGTGCCGCTGCCGGGACCGTGCGCTGCCATTGCTGCGCTGAGCGCCGCTGGTCTGCCGTCTGACCGTTTCTGCTATGAAGGCTTCCTGCCTGCCAAATCCAAAGGCCGTCGCGACGTGTTAAAAGATCTGGAAGCGGAACCGCGCACCCTGATTTTCTACGAATCCACGCACCGCCTGCTGGAGAGCCTGGAAGATATGGTGACCGTGTGGGGAGAAGCCCGTTACGTGGTGCTGGCGCGCGAGCTGACCAAAACCTGGGAAACCATTCACGGTGCCCCAGTGGGTGAACTGCTGGCGTGGGTGAAGGAAGACGAAAACCGCCGCAAGGGTGAAATGGTGCTGATTGTCGAAGGGCATAAGGCGCAGGAAGACGCGCTCCCTGCCGACGCGCTGCGCACGCTGGCGCTGCTGCA
Organism: Enterobacter dykesii; assembly: GCF_008364625.2. Classification (NCBI taxonomy): domain Bacteria; kingdom Pseudomonadati; phylum Pseudomonadota; class Gammaproteobacteria; order Enterobacterales; family Enterobacteriaceae; genus Enterobacter; species Enterobacter dykesii. The sequence goes on along the minus strand of NZ_CP126604.1, from coordinate 3,964,979 downwards.
GGCGGAACTCCCGCTGAAGAAGGCCGCTGCGCTGGCGGCGGAAATTCACGGCGTGAAGAAAAATGCGCTGTATAAGCATGCGCTGGAGCAGCAGGGGGAGTAAGCCCCTGCCGCCTGTTTTGCCGGGTGGCGGCTGCGCCTAACCCGGCCTGCAGATCGTTATGCGTCTTTTAGCTAACTGGCTCCGCCTCAAACACCAGCGTTTCCAGCGGCTGCAGCGTAATCACCACCGCGTTTTTATACTCCTCCGGTACGGCTGAATTACTGCCGTACACCGCTTTCAGACTAAACTGCGCCGCGTTTCCTGTCGGTATTTCGAAATCTTTCGTCAAATCAAGGTAGTAGCTTTGCGGCTGATCCGACGGGTTACGCAAGCCGAGAATCGCTTTGTCCTTGCTCCATGATGCCCAGCCGTAAACCTGCAGCGCGGTCGGATCGCCACCAATCCAGTGCGTATCCACCAGCACGTTGGCGTTATCCCGGGACCATTTCGCGGCCCGCGCCAGGGTATCCCACTTCGCCTTATTCAGCATTGAAGGGGTGATATACAGCTCCTGCAGCTGGGTTCCGGTAGCGAAGTAGCTCCAGACCTGGTCGGCAAAGTCGCTGTCCGTTTGCACCTTCTCCAGCCCGTAATAGGCGTTTTCCGCGCTGACGATCCCGTGATACATCAACGAGTTCAGCGGGAACAGCGGCCCTTTGCGAACAATGGAGCGGTACGTTTCCGCATCGCGGTAGGTCAGCCACTGCTGCACCGGCGTGCCGGGGCCGTACAGGTTGATGTCATCGCCCTGGCGCCAGATGGAATCAGCGTAGAACAGCCAGGACGGGCTGGCGTTGGTACCGGTCGTCAGGTTAATAAACAGATTCGGGTTGGCGCTGCGCATGTTGTGCAGCAGAGCGATAGAGGCGTCAAAATCCGAGGCGAATGGGCTGCCCTTAATATGCGAATTGGCATTACCCATCCCGTCGAGCTTGAACGAGGTAATGTGCTCGTTTTTAATTAGCTTAACGATCTGCTCATTGAAGTTTTTAAAATAGTTTGGCCCTGACAGCGCCAGCTTCCCGTCTACCGTTTCGAAACCGTACTCTTTTGCATGCGAGACGCGAGTATCGCGCGGTTTGTTATAGCCACCCCACGGCGAGAGCCATAGCCCAACCGAGCTGTGCAGGCTGTCGGCTTTTTCCCGAACTTTGCCAAAACCGTTGCTGAATGCCGGGCCAAACAGCCAGCGTCCGGTCAGATCATCCCAGCCATCGTCAAGCAGGAACGCATCCAGCGCCACGCCGCGCCCGGTGATAAATTCCTTATTCCATTCATCCATCCGCCCCAGCACGTCCTGCTCGGAGTACGGGGTAAAGAAGCCGATATCCATCCAGCTGTTGTAGTGTAAATAAGGCTTATACGGACGCGGGCGGACGGCATCGATGAACTGGTTTACGCTGCGGCGCAGCTGGCTGGTCTCCGGGAAGGTGCCGAACCAGGTGGTAAAGCTGACCGGCGACTCTGGCTGAATCGGCGTTTTCAGTTCTACGTTGAGGTTGGTGGTCGCTTCATAGGCGTAAGTGTTTACGATGGGTTTATCCGGCAGAATAAAGAACGAGTCTGCGACGATAGGCGAGCTGTTAATCGCCCCGTCTACGTAAGGTGCCTGAGCCTGCTTTTTGGTCGGGAAGAAGGTAATTTTCGCCACGTCTCGCGGCTGGCCGACTGCGGCAACGGTATAGTCGATGCTGGCGTATTTCCCCTTCACCAGGTTCAGCTTCACCGTTACGTTAAAGTCCGGATGGGTGAAGTCGATGACCATCGCGCTGTCCTGCTTTTCGACATGCTTGATTTTAAAATCAGCGGTATGGATTTTCGTCTCGTCCGGCAGCGTCAGGAAGAACAGCTCCTGCGGCGTGAGCGGATGGTTAGCCCTGGTGTCCTTAACCACTACCGTTGAGTTTGCATCATCAAATGACAGGGCAATATTGTCGTTACCGAGCGCGTAGTTCGCGGCCACCGCGCTATGGGAAATGCACAGGGCCAGCAGTGAGAGTGCGAGGATTTTTTTCATCAGCGTAAGCTCCTTTTAATCAGGCTTCTGCCGGAAGCAGCAATCGGTTTGCCGATCCGCAAACGGCGATCTTGCTTCTGACCACCTCTTTCATGCCGTCCATGCCGACCCGCATATAGAAGCGCGGATCGTTGCCCTGCGGGTTTTCGGCAAACCAGGCCTTGACCGCGTCAGAGAAGGCAATTTTCAGCTCGGTGGCCACGTTGACTTTGCACACGCCCAGCTCGATGGTGCGGCGCACAAACTCATCCGGCACATCGCTCGCGCCGTGCAGCACCAGCGGTACGGTGACCACTTCACGGATCTCGGCCAGCCGCTGGAAGTCGATTTTTGGGCGCTTGGTATACAGGCCGTGCGCGGTGCCGATGGCGACGGCAAGACTGTCTACGCCGGTCAGTTCGACGAAGCGTTTCGCCTCTTGCGGATCGGTGAGAAATGCGCTTTCCGCGTCCACGCTCATGTCATCTTCCACGCCGCCCAGACGGCCCAGCTCGGCCTCGACGCTGCAGTCGTTGAGGTGGCAGAAATCGACCACCGACTTCACCAGCTTCACGTTTTGGTCAAACGGATAGTGGCTGCCGTCGATCATCGCGCTGCGCACGCCTGCATTGACCTTGCGGCGAATATCGTCCAGCGATTCGTGGTGATCGAGGTGCAGCGCCAGCGGCATGTCGTAGGTGTGGGAGTAGGCGCTGCACAGGGCGTAGATCTCTTCCAGCGCAATATGCTTAAAGGTGCCCGGCGTGCCCGCGAGGATCACCGGCGATCGCATTTCGCTGCACGCTTCGAGGATCGCCTGGATCGTCTCCGCGTTGTGGATGTTGAACGCCGGAACGGCGTAGCCTTTAGCCTGCGCGTCCTGCAGAAGATATTTCGTCGAGATAATACTCATAATCAGATCCTCTTAAGCCTGCCACGGATGAATAACAACGCCCTGCACCACGCGGTTGACCGTCCCGCTGGCGGATGGCGTATCGGGCGTAATGCCTGTGCTAAGCGACTGGGTGAGCGCAAAGACCTGGGCATACATCAGGAAGCAGAACGCCTGTTCCATATCGATAAACGGACGTGAAGGCGGCAGGAGAATATGCGGACCCGCTTCAATGACCGGATCGTTTTCAGCGGCGATGGCGACGACGCGCAGGGCCTGGCGATCGCGGCGCAGCTCGGCCAGCAGATCCAGATCGTACTGACGCGTATACGGATGGCTGGAGATGAACACCACCACCAGCGTTTCGTTGTCGACCAGCGACTTCGGCCCGTGACGGAAGCCCGTCGGGGAGTCGTAAAATGCCGCCAGCTTGCCCGCCGTCAGCTCCAGCACCTTTAGCGCCGATTCGCGCGCCGCGCCCTGCAGGCCGCCGCTTCCCAGATACACGATCCGTTTCCACGGTTCGCTGCCAAAGACGCCGTGGCTGAAATCGCCGAGCGTAGTGAGGATCGCCTGACAGCGTTCGGCGACGTTGCGGAAGGTATGGCTGTTGATCGTTTCCGGAGCGAACACGGCCAGACAGCTCGCCATCATGGTGGTGATGCTGCTGGTCATCGCGAACCCACGATCGTGCGTTTCGGCAGGCATCAGCAGCGCAAAGGCGTTATCGCTGTCGACGGCGTTCTGGTACAGGCTCCCCGCCTCGTTGCAGGTGATCGACAGATGGTAGCACTCCGGCACGAACTGGTTTGCCAGCTCAACGGCCGCGACGCTTTCCGGACTATTGCCGGAGCGGGCAAACGAAACCAGCAGCAGCGGGTGCGCAGGGCTGAAGTAGTCCATCGGGTTCGTGACCAGATCGGTTGTCGGGACGGAGGTGAAGTTTTTCCCGGTGTGGCTCGCAAGCCATGGCGCAATGATATCGCCGATAAAGGCGGACGTGCCCGCGCCGGTCAGGACGATTCGCAGATCGTGCTTGCGCAGCAGCGGCGTCAGGAAATCGTCGATCGAAGCACGCAGGTTATCGATATTGTTGAGCGAGCGGATCCAGCTGGCAGGCTGCTGGCGGATCTCTTCCTCGGTCCAGGTGCCGGTTGTGGCGGCGGGAGTGGTTTGTGGCATAACTCAGTCCTTAGTCGTGTGAATTCCACATCAGATGCTGGCAATCGTGTCGCTATCTTTCGTTTCGTTTCACTTGTTCACTTAAGCAGTTAAATAAAATCTATAGAAAAGAAATCGAAACTTCAATGAAAGAAAAGAAATAAAACGAAAAGTGTGATCGTGAAAGGAAAGGGAAAATTTAAGGAAAGGAAAAGAAAGGCCTTACGATCGGGTGCCGTAAGGGCAACAGGAGACACAATGAAAGGGCTAAAGGGGAAGAGCCTGGCCCTGAATCCAGATCCGCTGGAGGTGTAAACCCCCGTCCAGCGCAATGATATTGGCGCGTTTGCCCGGGGCTAAGGAGCCAAGCTGATCGTCAACGCCCAGCAGCCGGGCAGGGTGCAGCGAGGCCATATGGATCGCCTCTTCGGCGGTTACGCCCGCATACTCCACCATATTCCTGACCGCGGCATCCAGCGACAGCGTGCTGCCCGCCAGCCCGCCGGAGCCGGTTCGAACCACGCCGTTTTGCATCGTGACCTCTTCACCGCACAGGGTATACCGACCGTCCGGCATACCTGCCGCCTGCATGGCATCGGTAATCAGCACCACGCGATCCTGCGCGCAGCAGCAGCATAAGCGCATCGCCCCCGGATGGACGTGGTGGCCGTCGGCAATTAGCTCCAGCCACGCCCGTTTGTCCGTAAGCCCTGCGCCGACCATGCCTGGCTCTCTGTGGTGCAGCCCCGTCATGCCGTTGTAGCAGTGCACCAGCCCGTCGGCACCCGCGTCAAGCGCGGCGAGAGTTTGCTCGTACGTGGCCGCGCTGTGGCCCAACATCACGCGTATGCCGCGCTGTTTAAGATGATGAATCGCCTGTAGCGCGCCGGGTTTTTCTGGCGCGAGCGCCACAACCCGTAGCGTGGTCTGTGAAACGTCAATCAGCCTGTTCAGCTCGGCGATATCCAGCTCCCGGAACAGCTCGGGCGGATGCGCCCCTTTGTTCTGCGGCGTAAAGTACGGTCCCTCCAGATAGCTGCCCAGAATCTGCGCGCCGGGGCCGCCGGACTGAGTGCGCCGGGCGATACGCATCAGCGCGGCGTGGATAATCTCCAGCGGCGCGGTAACGGTGGTGGGCAAAAATGCGCCCACCCCTTCGCGCGCTTTATGCACTGCCAGAGTGTCCAGCGCGTCAGGCACATCATCCATGACGTCCACGCCCGCGCCGCCGTGGACGTGCGTATCGATATACGCCGGGCAAAGCAGTTCCGCATCGCGCGTCGTCACGCCCGCCGGGATGGGTTCAATCGCCGCAACCGCGCCGCTTTCAATGCGTAGCTGGTGGTCGTCCAGCCAGCCCTGCTCGGTAAGGATCCGTCGCGCGCGCAGCAGCTGGCTCATATCCCTTCCTCAGCCGGAGCTTCCTCGCGACAGCGCCCCAGCTCGTCCACCAGGCTCGTCAGGCCGCGGTGCCCGCACTCCAGCGCCTGCAGGCGAAACGCCTCGCTGCTTAATCCGTCGCGCTCCAGCACCATCTCCAGCAGCAGCTGCAGGTTGGTGCCGGTAATCACTTCGCTACCCGGCCTTTGCATCGCGAGCGTTGACGCCACGCGAAACGGCGTGCCGCCTAGCAGGTCGGTGAGAAACACAATATCGTGCTGCGCATCAAGTTCGCTCACCGCCTGCTCAAGCTGAACGGTCAGCCGCGCGGTGGTGGAGGTTTCCGGAAAATCGATGGCGATAAACTGCGGCTGCTCGCCGAGGATCTGCTTCATCGCCTGCTCAAGCCCGCTGGCAAAACCGCCGTGACCCGTCAAAATAATGCCTAACATCGCAACCTCTTTGCTTTTACAGGAAGTGACAGAATTTACCGACAACGCCCAGCAGCACGGTGATACCGATCAGCCGCAGCGGGCTCCAGCCGCGGCGCACCAGCCAGAACATGGTCAGGGTGTAGACCAGCGGCAGGAACGCGGGCATCAGCTTGTCGATGACGTCGGCCTGCAGTTTGACGACCGCATCACCCGCCTTGATTTCGAGCGTGGTATTGAGGCGGACGTAGGTTGCCACCAGCGCGCCGATCACCGTCATCCCGACGATAGACGCCGCGTGGCCGACCTTTTTGGTGTTGGCTTTAATCAGCGGAATGGCCGCGACGCCCATCCGGTAAGCGTAGTGCGCCAGGCCAAAGCGCAGGCCGAGGTGCACCACGTTAAACAGTACGATAAAGACCACCGCGCCCAGAATCGACCCTTGCAGCGCCAGGCTGGCGCCAATACCGCCGCAGATGGGCAGCAGGGTTAGCCAGAACATGGCGTCGCCAATACCGCCGAGCGGCGCGCCGACGGCAATTTTGGTGCTCTGGATGCTGTTCACATCCTGCTTGGATCGCTCCATCGCCAGAATGATGCCGATAACAAAGGTCACCAGGAACGGATGGGTGTTAAAGAAGCCCATATGCCCTTTCATCGCCCGCGCCAGGTCCCGCTTGTTGGTGTGGATCTTTTTCAGCGCGGGCAGCAGCCCGTACAGCCAGCCGGAGGCCTGCATACGCTCGTAGTTAAACGAGGCCTGCAGCAGCATGGAACGCCAGGCCACGCGGTTAATATCCTTTTTCGTCAGCTCGGCACCGATGTTCTGGTCTTCGTAGACGTTTTCATTCACGCCGGTCAGCAGCGTCTCTTCGCTTTCAGACACGTCCGGCAGGGTGGTGTGGTTAGATGCCATCTTCGAATTCCTCTTTCTGGGCCGCGGGAGCCGTCGGTTCAGGTGATTTACGCATCAGGTCGATCAGCGCCATGGCCAGCGCGGCCGCCGCAATCGCCAGCACCGGAAGCTTGAGCCAGGCGGCGGCGACAAAACCGATAATGAAGTAAGGGATATAGACGTTTTTCATCATGATCTTCAGCAGCACGGCAAAGCCGATGGCGGGCATGATGCCGCCCGCGACGCCGAGGCCGTCAATCAACCGCGCCGGCAACACATCAATGGCGGTTTTCGCATGTTCCGCGCCGAAGTAGATCGGCAGGAACGCGCACAGAAAATAGAAGATGCCGAGCGCCAGCAGCGCAAGATAGTTCACCCGTTCAATACCGTGAGTATCTGCATTGGCCGCCATGCGATCGCAGCGTGACATCACGCCGGACATCACCGAGAAGAGGAACGTAATCCCCATCTGCACCGCAACGGCAAACGGCACGGCGACGCCAACCGCGACTTCTGGCTTCACGCCGGTGCTGATGGCAAATGCGGTCCCCACGATGGTGCCGATAATAACGTTCGGCGGCTGGGCACCGGCGAGCGGGGCCAGCCCCATCCAGACCAGCTCTAACGTGCCGCCGGTTAAAATACCGGTATGCAGGTCGCCCAGAATCAGGCCGACCAGCGGCCCGAGTACCACCGGGCGGTGCATGTGCGTTAACCCGTTAAACATATCCAGACCGGCGATAAAGGCGAGTATGCCCAACCCAAGCGCCTGCAACAGACTGATTTCCATTGTGAATCCCTCAGAGCAGTTTAAAGAGATCCAAAGCAGTTTCTGTTGGAACGCCCTGAACGAAGCATTCCACACCGGCCGCTTTCAGGCCGTTGAACGCATCAATATCGTTCGCGTCGACAGAGACCGTTTTGGCAATTTGTTGTTTGCCACTGGCGTAGTGCATGTTTCCGACGTTGATACGAGTGATGGGCACGCCGCCCTCGACCAGCTTCAGAAAATCGGCGGGTGATTTGCAGACCAGCAGGATTTTCTGGCGGTCAGCGGCGCGGTGAATGTTGTCGATGACCTTTTGCAGCGACCAGAAGCGCACGGCGATCCCTTCCGCGAGCACCATTTCCATCAGGTTCTGTTGAACCGGATCCTCAGCGACCTCATCGTTAGCGACCAGCACCAGGTTTGCTCCCGCAAACCCCACCCACTGCACGCCCACCTGACCGTGGATCAGGCGTTCATCGATGCGGCATAAGACAATGTTTGGCATAGCGTTTTCCTCTTTTTTAATTATGCGTTTTGAGTCGTTACGCCTTCGCAGGCGGCGTGGTACTGCTGGAGTATGTCCTGAATGTGGTCGATGATGAGTTCCCGTGGCGTTGACTTGAGAGCGCCCTCGCGAACTTTGCCGTACTGCAGCGGCAGGTACTGGCTGATCAGCGGCAGAGGAACAGGCTCGTCTGCCAGGTTACGCACCAGCCGTGCAAAGGCGTCGTCAATTTGGCTGTCCGGCCAGTAGTAGCGCACGCGGTCTGAGTAGCTGTAGCCGCGCGCCAGGCGACGCGCGTTGCCGTCACCGTGGTAATGGCTTTGCCAGTATTCCGGACGGTCGAGCATGACGTTTTCCAGCACGTGACGCAGGCCGGAGCTGGCTTTTGCCGGCAGCAGCTCCTCTTCTATGGCGGCCAGCGAAAACAGCGCCTCGCGCAGGGCGAAGGTCAGGGCGGGGCCAACTTTCAGAATGGCAAAGTGATCGTTAACCAGCTGGCGCAGCGCCTGCGGCGTCTGGTAGTCGGTGGAGTGCGCTTCAAACACCAGCGTATCGTAGGCTTCAACCATTTTGCTCAGGGCAACGGCTTTCTGCGGCTGATAGTCGCAGACGTGCGCGTGGTCGAACTCCACGCCAGGCTGGACCACCAGGCCAATAATGCGCGGCCAGATATCGCTTAAGCCTTCCTTTTCAAACGCGTGGCGGTGCGCTTCAAGCGTGGCGCGGGCCGCGTCCGGCGTGGTGACGGCAAGTTCGGTGAGCGTCTCGTGCGCGCCACCGGGAACCGGCACTTCCGTACCGATAACGTAGACCAGATCGGATTCACCAAACCGCTCGCGACAGGTCGCTTCGGCGATCTTCGCCAGGCGTGCGGCGCGACCGGCGACGATCGCGTCGGTCAGGGGAACGGGGTCGTCCTCGCAGGACATGCTGCAGTCGAGGTGGATCTTTTTGAATCCGGCGGAAACATAGCTTTTGATCAGGTCGTCGGCATTTGCCATTGCCTGTTCTGCAGGGAGATTTTGCCAGCGGTTAGGGCCCAGGTGATCGCCGCCGAGGATCAGCTGTGACGTCGGGAAACCGAGCGACTCGGCCAGCCGGCAGACAAACCCGTGAAAATCCGCAGGCGTCATGCCGGTATAGCCGCCAAACTGATCCACCTGGTTGGAGGTGGCCTCGATCAGCAGCGGCGACTGACGCGAATGCGCGTAACGAATGGCTGCTTCAAGTACCAGCGGATGTGCGGAACAGACGGCATAGATCCCGTTTGAATTCCCTCGTTTATGTTGTTCCACCATTTCTGTCAGATGTTTCACTTTCCTCTCCATTTCGGATGGTCATGATATTTATCTTTCGTTTTGTTTCATTTAATCCTGCATCATGGTGATATAAAAATAAAACGAAAGATAATAGTTTTCCGATCTGTTTCACAAAAGAAACATAATGAAAGGTTTCAGCGCCGTGTTGGCTTGCGTCTGTACGTAAGGCGGGACTTGCATTCCCGAAAAAGAAAGGCCTTAATAGGCAAAACGAAATGAAACGAAAGAATATTGATTAAGGATCTCGTATGAGCAGCACCGATTCATCCGCGGAAAAGCGCATCACCGGCACCAGTGAAAGGCGAGAGCAGATCATTCAGCGGTTGCGGGCGCAGGGAAGCGTGCAGGTTAACGATCTGTCTCATCTGTACGGTGTATCGACGGTGACGATCCGCAACGATCTGGCGTTTCTGGAGAAGCAGGGCATCGCCGTTCGCGCCTACGGCGGGGCATTGATTTGCGAAGGCAATGCGCCGGGCGCTGAGCCTTCCGTGGAGGATAAAAGCTCGCTGAATACGGCGGTGAAGCGCAGTATCGCGCAGGCCGCTGCCGCGCTGGTCAAACCCGGGCACCGTATTATTCTGGACTCCGGCACCACGACGTTTGAAATCGCCCGCATGCTGCGCCAGCACACGGACGTGATTGCGATGACCAACGGGATGAACGTGGCGAATGCGTTGCTGGAAGCGGAAGGCGTGGAATTGCTGATGACCGGTGGGCACTTGCGCCGTCAGTCGCAATCCTTCTACGGTGACCAGGCAGAACAGTCGCTACAGAATTACCATTTTGACCTGCTGTTCCTCGGCGTCGATGCCATCGATCTCGACCGCGGCGTGAGTACGCATAACGAAGACGAAGCCCGTCTGAACCGCAAAATGTGCGAGGTGGCGGAGCGTATTATCGTTGTCACGGACTCCAGCAAATTTAACCGTTCAAGCCTGCATAAAATCATTGATACGCAAAGGATTGATATGATTATTGTCGATGAAGGCATTCCGGCGGAGAGCCTGGACGGGCTGCGAAAAAGCGGGATTGAGGTGGTGCTGGTTTAAGTTTTTTACCCTCTCCCCTATGGGAGAGGGCAGGGTGAGGGGAAATTACGTCACCGGTGCCGGGTTAAACACCGCCAGCTGATTATGCAGTCCCCACTGGTCGGAGAACGTTTTCTTCCGCCCGCTGGCGACATCCAGAATGAAGTGGAACAGCTTCCAGCCCACGTCCTCAATGCTTTCTTCTCCGGTGGCGATGGTGCCCGCGTTGATATCCATTAAGTCATACCAGCGGTTCGCCAGCTCGGTACGGGTCGCCATCTTGATCACAGGCACCGCCATCAGGCCGTACGGCGTGCCGCGCCCGGTGGTAAAGACCTGTACCGTAATGCCGGATGCCACCTGCTGCGTGCCGCAAACGAAATCGCTGGCCGGCGTTGCCGCGTAGATTAGGCCGCGTTTCGTCGGACGCTGGCCCGGAGAGAGGACTTCCACAATTGCGCTCTGGCCGGATTTGGCAATCGATCCAAGGGCTTTTTCCACCACGTTTGCCAGGCCGCCTTTTTTGTTCCCCGGAGACGGGTTGGCGCTGCGGTCGGTTTTGCCCATATCGAGATAGCTATCGTACCAGGCCATTTCCTCGAGCAGGCGCTTACCGACCTCTTCATTAACGGCGCGTGGTGTGAGCAGATGGATGGCATCACGCACTTCGGTTACCTCGGAAAACATCACCGTGGCGCCGCAGCGAACAAGCAGATCGGACGCATAGCCCACCGCCGGGTTGGCCGTCACGCCGGAGAAGGCATCGCTGCCGCCGCACTGGGTGCCCACTACCAAATCAGAGGCCGGGCAGGTTTCGCGCTGGCGCTTGTTGAGCTTGTCCAGATGGCGTTCAGCCACCTGCAGAATATCGTCGACCATTGAGCGGAAACCCACGTGGCGTTCGTCCTGCAGGCGCACGATGCTGGCCTCGTCTGCCGGAATGGCTTTGACATCCTCGGTACCCTGCAGCAGGCGCTCTGGCTGCAATTTTTCACACCCCAGACCGATGACCATCACCTCGCCGCCAAAGTTCGGGTTCAGGGCGATATTGTGGATGGTACGGATAGGCACCACGGCAGCGGGGGCGTTAATCGCCACGCCGCAGCCGTAGAGGTGGTTCAGGCCAACCACGCCGTCGACGTTCGGGTATTTCGGCAGCAGATCGCGTTCGATGATTTTCACCACGTAGTCCACCACACCCGCCACGCAGTGCACGCTGGTGGTAATGCCAAGCAGATTCTTGGTACCGACGCTGCCGTCCGCGTTGCGGTAGCCTTCGAAGGTATAGCCTTCCAGCGGAGGAAGCGGTTCCGGCACGCGGGTCGCCAGCGGAAGCGTGTTCAGCGGTGGCGCTTCCGGCAGCGCCACCAGGGACTCCTCAACCCAGCTGCCCTGCGGTATAGATCGAACGGCATAGCCGATGACTTCACCGTAACGTACGATTTCGCTGTTAGCAGGGATATCCACCAGGGCGACTTTATGTCCCTGCGGAATATGCTCAATCAGTTCCAGCCCGTCCGGAAAGCGGGTGCCCGCTTTTAAGCCATTGTCGTTGACAATAATCGCCACATTATCAATGTCGTGGACTTTTATATAAAACGCCGTCGGCGATGCCTGTCGAATTTCAATGTCGGCCATTGTTCAGTATTCTCCAGCAAAGTGTCTGATAATAAATTCAGCCAATTTTCTAATTGTAGAAATAAATACGCGGCTTTCAGAATTAAAGCATGTCAGCATAGGGAACATGAAAATGTGATCGCGATCGCTCCCGAGCCAGTAATGCCTGATTCTGTGCATTAGCGCCCAGCGCCTTGTGCATATGCAAAAAAATTTATCGAAATGCACCTCAATGCTTGAGCATTAAAACAATGTACGGTCGTGGATTGCGTTTTATACTGAATGACGAATTTAAAACGCCAAAATACGTCAGAATAATAAATATAATGCTGGTGCGGTGTCTGAATAAATAAAATGATGCTGATATAGGCTGCGGAATTAAAAAGGTAAATAAGATGAATAACGATATCTTCCCGAATAAATTTAAAGCGGCCCTCGCGGCGCACCAGATTCAGATTGGCTGCTGGTCCGCGCTGGCAAACCCAATCAGCACCGAAGTGCTGGGCCTGGCCGGGTTCGACTGGCTGGTGCTGGACGGCGAACATGCGCCGAACGATATCAGCACCTTTATTCCGCAGCTGATGGCGCTGAAAGGCAGCCCCAGCGCCCCGGTAGTGCGCGTGCCAACTAACGAGCCGGTAATTATCAAGCGCCTGCTGGATATCGGTTTCTACAACTTCCTGATCCCGTTTGTGGAGACGGAAGAACAAGCGGCGCTGGCCGTAGCCTCTACGCGCTATCCGCCAGAAGGGATCCGCGGCGTTTCCGTTTCGCATCGCGCCAATATGTTTGGCACCGTGCCGGACTACTTCGCGCAGTCCAACAGCAACATCACCATTCTGGTTCAGATCGAGAGCCAGCAGGGCGTTGATAACGTTGATGCGATTGCGGCCACAAACGGCGTGGACGGCATCTTCGTCGGGCCAAGCGATCTGGCGGCCGCCTTTGGCCACCTGGGTAACGCCGGCCACCCTGACGTGCAGCGCGCGATCCAGCACATCTTTGCCCGCGCTAAAGCACACGGCAAACCGTGCGGCATTCTGGCGCCGGTTGAGGCTGACGCCCGTCGCTATCTGGAGTGGGGAGCCACGTTTGTTGCCGTTGGCAGCGACCTCGGCGTATTCCGCTCAGCCACGCAGAAATTAGCCGACGCTTTTAAAAAATAACCATCATTGAGGAAACAGATTATGACGCTGAAAGTGGGTTTTATTGGCCTGGGCATCATGGGTAAACCAATGAGTAAGAATCTCATCAAAGCGGGTTACTCGCTGGTGGTATCCGATCACAATCCGCAGGCCGTGGCAGAGGTAATGGCGGCGGGCGCTGAAACGGCCACCACCGCGAAGGCCATTGCCGAGCAGTGCGACGTCATCATCACCATGCTGCCAAACTCACCGCATGTTAAAGAGGTTGCGCTGGGTGAGAACGGCATTATCGAAGGTGCGAAGCCGGGTCTGGTGCTGATCGATATGAGCTCTATCGCACCGCTTGCAAGCCGTGAAATCAGCGAGGCGTTAAAAGCGAAAGGCGTCGATATGCTGGATGCGCCGGTCAGCGGCGGTGAGCCGAAAGCGATCGACGGCACGCTGTCGGTGATGGTCGGCGGTGATAAAGCCGTTTTCGATAGATTTTACGATCTGATGAAAGCAATGGCGGGCTCCGTGGTGCATACCGGGGACATCGGGGCGGGTAACGTGACCAAGCTGGCCAACCAGGTGATTGTGGCGCTGAACATTGCCGCCATGTCCGAAGCGCTGACGCTGGCAACCAAAGCGGGCGTCAATCCGGATCTGGTCTATCAGGCCATTCGCGGCGGTCTGGCGGGCAGTACCGTGCTGGATGCCAAAGCGCCGATGGTCATGGATCGTAATTTCAAACCCGGTTTCCGCATCGACCTGCATATCAAAGATCTGGCGAACGCGCTGGATACCTCTCACGGCGTAGGCGCGCAGCTGCCGCTGACCGCGGCGGTCATGGAGATGATGCAGGCGCTGCGTGCCGATGGCCTGGGCACGGCCGACCACAGCGCGATTGCGTGCTACTACGAAAAACTGGCGAAGGTGGAAGTGGCGCGTTAATCACGCCTTGCCCACACCTGAGGGTGACAGCGGCGCGCAAACCCTCTATACTGCGCGCCGAAGCTGACCAGACAGTCGCCGCTTCGTCGTCGTCCCTTTCGGGGGAGACGGGCGAAGGGGAGGAAAGTCCGGGCTCCATAGGGCAGGGTGCCAGGTAACGCCTGGGGGGGAAACCCACGACCAGTGCAACAGAGAGCAAACCGCCGATGGCCCGCGCAAGCGGGATCAGGTAAGGGTGAAAGGGTGCGGTAAGAGCGCACCGCGCGGCTGGTAACAGTCCGTGGCACGGTAAACTCCACCCGGAGCAAGGCCAAATAGGGGTTCACATGGTACGGCCCGTACTGAACCCGGGTAGGCTGCTTGAGCCAGCGAGCGATTGCTGGCCTAGATGAATGACTGTCCACGACAGAACCCGGCTTATCGGTCAGCTTCAACTTCTTAAAAAACCCCGCCTCGGCGGGGTTTTTGCTTTCCGGGTGATGCTGGATGGGTAAGCGCAGCGCCGGACAAACGACATCAATTCTCATATTTGCGACATTAAGCACATTTCACTGTTTTTATCCCTTCAGTATCGCTTCTGCATCTATAGACGATCGTCATCACAAAATTTCACGCTAAAAAACACACGATTTTTAGTATTGATAATTTGTTATGTTTGTTGCTTTTATGATCGCGAATGTTTTCTCGTTTGATATGCATATATTGAAATCAAATACATTTACCCCGTGAATATGTGACGCATTCCACTCTTTTCCACAAACCTGAAAATTCGCATCGGAAAAATTTAATAAACTGAAAGAATGTTTCAAACCAATAGCGGTTATTTATTGGTCTTTAATTGCCTGAAAGATCGTCTTTATTGATTTTTTTAACGCAGAAAAATTTATCAAGGTTATCGCCATAAAATAAATTTATTGCTACTGATTTTATTGATCGATATCAGCGTAATGGTGTGGCTGAAATTATTCATTTTATTGATAGTAAAGGTTTTTTTAGGCTGTTGTTGTTCCAGTGAAGCGTGCGGAAAAGCAAATTGTGAGTGACAGCACATACCCCCTTAAACACTATTAGGTAGAATCCGCTCCGTCATAGGGAAATAAGCGCAGAATATTATGAACACTATTATTCTACCGAAAACACAGCACCTCGTGGTATTTCAGGAAGTCATTAAAAGTGGCTCCATAGGTTCTGCAGCAAGACAGCTTGGCCTGACGCAACCCGCCGTTAGCAAAATCATCAGCGATATTGAGTCCTACTTCGGCGTGGAAGTGATGGTGCGTAAAAACACCGGAGTAAAACTCACTGCCGCGGGCCAGGTTCTGCTCTCGTACTCCGAGTCGATCACCCGCGAAATGAAAAACATGGTGAGTGAGATTAACAGCCTGAGTTTCAGCACCGTTATGGACGTCTCCTTTGGCTACCCGTCGCTGATCGGCTTTACCTTCCTGTCCGAGATGATCAAAAAATTCAAGGAAGTGTTTCCGAAAGCACGCGTCTCGATGTATGAAGCCCAGCTCTCCTCTTTCCTTCCGGCCATTCGCGACGGCCGTCTGGATTTCGCCATTGGCACGCTAAGCGATGAAATGCTGCTGCAGGATCTGCACGTCGAACCGCTGTTTGAGTCCGAGTTTGTGCTGGTCGCCAGCAAAACGCGAACGTGCACCGGCCCGACGACACTGGCATCGCTCACGCACGAGCAGTGGGTGATGCCGCAAACCGATATGGGCTACTACAAAGAACTTCTGACCACCCTGCAAGACAACCACATCAGCATCGAAAACATCGTCCAGACCGATTCCGTCGTCACCATTTATAATCTTGTGCTGAATGCCGATTATCTGACGGTCATTCCCCGCGACATGATTGCGCCGTTCGGTTCTGACCAGTTTATTGTGCTGCCCGTAGAAGATGAATTACCCGTGGCGCGTTATGCCGCCGTGTGGTCAAAAAATTACAGGATTAAAAAATCGGCGTCAGTATTAGTTGAGCTGGCAAAACAATATTCGTCGATGAATATCGAAAGACGACGATGAATAATGAGTATTGATTTAAAAAACACCCAGAGCTTATCTCTGTAGCGCTCTGATACCCTGACTTTGCCTGAAAAGAATGAATTATTATAACGAGGATATTATGCATATTACCTACGATCTCCCGGTAACGATTGAAGATATTCAGGACGCCAGAAAACGACTGGCAGGAAAAATATATAAAACCGGTATGCCTCGCTCGAATTATCTCAGCGAACGCTGTAAGGGCGAAATATTCCTGAAGTTCGAGAACATGCAACGTACCGGCTCGTTTAAGATCCGCGGCGCGTTTAACAAATTAAGCTCGCTGACCGACGCTGAAAAACGCAAAGGCGTTGTCGCCTGCTCCGCGGGGAACCACGCGCAGGGTGTGTCCCTCTCCTGCGCCATGCTTGGCATCGACGGTAAAGTGGTGATGCCGATGGGCGCGCCGAAGTCTAAGGTGGCCGCGACGCGCGACTACTCGGCGGAAGTGGTGCTGCACGGCGAGAACTTCAACGACACCATCGCCAAAGTCAGCGAAATCGTCGAGATGGAAGGGCGTATTTTTATTCCGCCGTACGATGACGCCAAAGTGATTGCCGGGCAGGGCACCATCGGTCTGGAAATTCTCGAAGATTTATACGACGTGGATAACGTTATTGTGCCTATCGGCGGCGGCGGTTTAATTGCCGGGATTGCGACGGCAATTAAATCCATCAACCCCACCATTAATATCATCGGCGTGCAGTCAGAAAATGTTCACGGCATGGCGGCATCGTATCAGGCCGGAGAAATAATGAGCCATCGCGTTACCGGCACGCTGGCCGACGGCTGTGATGTTTCTCGTCCCGGTAATTTACCGTTCGAAATTGTTCGCGAGCTGGTTGATGACATTGTGCTGGTCAGCGAAGACAACATTCGCGACAGCATGATCGCGCTTATTCAGCGAAATAAAGTGGTGACGGAAGGTGCCGGCGCGCTGGCCTGTGCCGCGTTATTAAGCGGCAAGCTTGACCACTATATTCAGGGTCGTAAAACCGTCTGCATTATTTCCGGCGGCAATATCGATCTCTCCCGTGTTTCCCAAATTACCGGCTTCGTTGACGCATAAAGGTGACCTATGAGCAACACAGAAAGCATTATCGTTGGCCAGACAAAGACGTCCTCCTGGCGTAAGTCTGATACCACATGGACGCTCGGCCTGTTTGGTACCGCCATTGGCGCAGGCGTGCTGTTCTTCCCCATCCGCGCAGGCTTTGGTGGATTGATCCCTATCCTGCTGATGCTGGTTCTCGCGTTCCCGATTGCGTTTTACTGCCACCGCGCGCTGGCGCGTTTGTGCCTCTCCGGCAGCAACGTCTCCGGCAACATCACTGAAACGGTGGAAGAGCATTTTGGCAAAACCGGCGGGGTGGTGATCACCTTCCTCTACTTCTTCGCCATTTGCCCGCTGCTGTGGATTTACGGCGTCACTATTACCAACACCTTTATGACCTTCTGGGAAAACCAGCTCCAGCTGCCTGCGCTGAACCGCGGCGTGGTGGCGCTGTTCCTGCTATTGCTGATGGCCTTTGTTATCTGGTTTGGTAAAGACCTGATGGTGAAGGTCATGAGCTTCCTGGTGTTCCCGTTTATTGCCAGCCTGGTGCTGATCTCCCTGTCGCTGATCCCTTACTGGAACTCCGCGGTGATTGACCAGGTCAACCTGAGCGATATCGCCTTCACCGGTCATGACGGCATTCTGGTCACGGTGTGGCTGGGTATCTCCATCATGGTCTTCTCCTTCAACTTCTCGCCTATCGTCTCCTCGTTTGTGGTCTCCAAGCGCGAAGAGTACGAGCCTGAGTTCGGTAAAGAATTCACCGAGCAGAAATGTTCCAAAATCATCGGTCGCGCCAGCCTGCTGATGGTGGCCGTGGTGATGTTCTTCGCCTTTAGCTGCCTGTTTACGCTCTCTCCGCAGAACATGGCGGACGCCAAGGCGCAGAACATTCCGGTGCTCTCTTACCTGGCGAACCACTTTGCGTCAATGTCCGGCACCAAGTCGACGTTCGCGACGGTACTGGAATACGGTGCCTCCATCATCGCGCTGGTGGCTATCTTCAAATCCTTCTTCGGTCACTACCTGGGCACGCTGGAAGGGCTGAACGGCCTGATCCTCAAGTTCGGCTACAAGGGCGATAAGAAGAAAGTCTCCGTTGGCAAACTGAACACCATCAGCATGGTGTTCATCATGGGCTCCACCTGGGTTGTGGCCTACGCCAACCCGAACATTCTGGATCTTATTGAAGCCATGGGCGCACCAATCATCGCCTCTCTGCTGTGCCTGCTGCCGATGTACGCCATCCGCAAAGCGCCGGCGCTGGCGAAGTACAAAGGGCGCACCGAGAACATCTTCGTTACCGCGGTCGGGCTGCTGACCATTCTGAATATCGTTTACAAACTGTTCTAACCCATTGCTCAGGAAGAGCGGAGTCACATGATGATTGAGTTTCCGGTTGTACTGGTTATTAACTGCGGATCGTCCTCTGTTAAGTTTTCGGTGCTCGACGCCAGCAGCTGCGATGCCCTGATGACGGGCATTGCAGATGGGATCAACACCGAGAAGGCCTTTATTTCCGTGAACGGGGGTGAGCCAGCCAGAATGGCTCACCAGGACTACGAAGGGGCGCTGGCTGCCATCGCCCTGGAGCTGGAGAAGCGTAACCTGATGAGCAGCGTGGCCTTAATTGGCCACCGCATTGCGCACGGAGGAAATCTCTTCAGCGAGTCGACCCTGATCACGGAAGAGGCGATCGCACAGATCCGCCAGGTCTCCCCGCTGGCACCGCTGCATAACTACGCCAACCTGAGCGGCGTGGAAGCGGCAGAGCGCCTGTTCCCGGGCGTGCAGCAGGTCGCGGTATTTGACACCAGCTTCCACCAGACGCTGCCGCCGCAGGCGTATCTGTACGGATTGCCGTACCGCTATTTTGAAGAGCTGGGCGTGCGCCGCTACGGCTTCCACGGGACCTCTCACCGCTACGTGGCCGCGCAGGCGCATACGCTCCTCGGGCTTTCCCCCGACGACAGCGGCCTGGTGATTGCCCATCTCGGTAACGGGGCGTCCATCTGCGCGGTGCGCAACGGCGAAAGCGTCGACACCTCGATGGGGATGACGCCGCTGGAAGGGCTGGTAATGGGGACGCGCTGCGGCGATGTGGACTTCGGCGCGATGGCGTGGATTGCCCAGCAGACCGGCCAGTCGTTCGAGGATCTGGAGCGCGTGGTCAATAAAGAGTCCGGGTTGCTTGGGATCTCCGGCATCTCCTCCGATTTACGTACGCTGGAGAAAGCCTGGCACGAAGGCAACGAGCGGGCGCAGCTGGCAATACACACCTTTGTTCACCGCATTGCGCGACATATCGCCGGTCACGCGGCGTCGCTGCACCGCCTGGATGGGGTGATCTTTACCGGCGGCATTGGCGAAAACTCGAAGCTTGTCCGCGCGCTGGTGGCGGACCATCTGAAAGTCTTCGGCATCGTTCTCGACGACGCCAAAAATGCCCTGCAGGGCAGCGCGGGTGAGCGCGTGATTTCCACCGAGTCGTCCCGCGTGGCCTGCGCGGTTGTCCCTACCAACGAAGAAAAAATGATCGCGCTGGACGCCCTCCGTCTTGGAAAGGTTATCCCGGCCGCGGCTTACGCCTGATAAAGCGAGAAATACATGAAAGTAACAATCGATACGGGCGTCGCGCCCTACAGCGACGCATGGGCCGGGTTTCGCGGTGAAGAATGGAAAAACGCCGTCAACGTCCGCGATTTTATTCAGCATAACTACACCCCTTATGAAGGCGATGAAGCTTTCCTCGCGCAGGCGACGCCAGCAACGACGGCGCTGTGGCAGAAGGTAATGGTCGGCATTCGCCAGGAGAATGCCACCCACGCCCCGGTGGATTTTGACACCAACATTGCCACCACCATTACGGCCCACGGGCCGGGCTATATCGACCAGGATCTGGAGACGATCGTCGGCCTGCAAACCGATAAGCCGCTCAAGCGCGCGCTGCATCCTTATGGCGGGATCAACATGATCCGCAGTTCGTTCGAAGCCTATGGCCGGGAGATGGATCCGCAGTTCGAATACTTGTTTACCGACCTGCGCAAAACCCACAACCAGGGCGTGTTTGACGTCTATTCGCCGGAGATGATGCGCTGCCGTAAATCCGGCGTGCTGACCGGCTTGCCGGACGGCTACGGGCGCGGACGCATCATCGGTGACTATCGCCGCGTGGCGCTATACGGGATCGCTTATCTGGTGCGCGAGCGCGAACTGCATTTTGCCGATCTGCAGGGCAGGCTGGAGCGCGGTGAAGATCTGGAGGCGACGATCCGCCTGCGCGAAGAGCTGGCGGAGCACAAGCGCGCGCTGCTGCAGATCCAGCAGATGGCGGCCAGCTATGGCTTTGATATCTCGCGTCCGGCGATGAGCGCTCAGGAAGCGGTGCAGTGGGTCTATTTTGCCTACCTGGCAGCGGTGAAATCCCAGAACGGCGGGGCGATGTCGCTGGGGCGCACGGCCTCGTTCCTCGATATCTACATTGAACGCGACATGCAGGCGGGGCGGCTGAATGAAATCCAGGCGCAGGAGCTGATCGACCACTTCATTATGAAGATCCGCATGGTGCGCTTCCTGCGCACGCCGGAGTTCGACACGCTCTTCTCCGGCGATCCGATCTGGGCGACGGAAGTGATTGGCGGCATGGGGCTGGACGGCCGCACGCTGGTGACCAAAAATAGCTTCCGCTATCTGCATACCCTGCACACCATGGGGCCTGCGCCGGAGCCGAACCTAACGATCCTCTGGTCTGAACAACTGCCGATTGCGTTCAAGAAATACGCCGCGCAGGTTTCGATCGTCACCTCTTCGCTGCAGTATGAGAACGACGATCTGATGCGTGCGGACTTCAACAGCGACGACTACGCCATTGCCTGCTGCGTCAGCCCGATGGTGATCGGCAAGCAGATGCAGTTCTTTGGCGCGCGCGCCAACCTCGCCAAAACGCTGCTGTACGCGATCAACGGCGGGGTGGACGAGAAGCTGAAGATTCAGGTCGGCCCGAAAACCGAGCCGCTGCTGGACGACGTGCTGGATTACAATACCGTGATGGCGAGCCTCGACCACTTTATGGACTGGCTGGCGGTGCAGTACATCAGCGCCCTGAATCTCATTCATTACATGCATGATAAGTACAGCTACGAAGCCTCGCTGATGGCGCTGCACGACCGCGACGTCTATCGCACCATGGCCTGCGGCATTGCCGGGCTGTCGGTGGCGGCGGATTCCCTGTCGGCCATTAAATACGCCACGGTGAAGCCGGTGCGCGACCATACCGGTCTGGCGGTCGATTTCGTAATTGAAGGGGACTATCCGCAGTACGGCAACAACGACGACCGCGTGGACAGCATCGCCTGCGATCTGGTGGAGCGCTTTATGAAGAAAATTCAGGCGCTGCCAACCTACCGCAACGCGGTGCCAACCCAGTCGATTCTGACCATCACCTCCAACGTGGTGTACGGCCAGAAGACCGGGAACACGCCGGACGGGCGCCGCGGCGGCACGCCGTTTGCGCCTGGCGCGAACCCGATGCACGGCCGCGACAGAAAAGGGGCTGTGGCCTCGCTAACGTCGGTGGCCAAGCTGCCGTTCACCTATGCCAAAGACGGGATCTCCTACACCTTCTCCATCGTGCCGCAGGCGCTGGGCAAGGACGAGCTGGTGCGCAAAACCAACCTGGTGGGGCTGCTGGACGGGTATTTCCATCACGAAGCGTCCATTGAGGGCGGGCAGCATCTGAACGTTAACGTTATGAACAGGGAGATGCTCCTCGATGCCATTGCGCATCCCGAGAACTACCCGAACCTGACCATCCGCGTTTCGGGCTATGCGGTGCGGTTTAATGCGCTGACGCGTGAGCAGCAGCAGGATGTGATTTCGAGGACGTTTACGCAATCTATCTGACGACATTCAGTTCTCATGCCCCCTCAACGCAGGGGGCATTTTTTTTGCCCGCTAAACCTACAAAATTGTTTATATAATTACTCACACATCTTCATCCGCTCTTGAAAAACAATACGCCTGCTTTTCCCTATCACAGCATGTAAGGACAGTAAGATGATGAAAATGACCCGAATTGCGCTGGTCGCCGCCTCGCTGGCAGCGTGATTTCGTACGTCGCGAACGGCGCCGGATGATTCTGCCGTGGCTTGATCGGTTCCCTCTCCCATTGGGAGAGGGTTAAGGTGAGGGCATTCTCTAAACCGGTAAATCAATCAGCAGCGCGCGCAGCGGCGTATCCGCCACCAGCGTGATATTCGCTTCATCACGAATAAACGCCCCGTCGCCGCAGGTGAGCGCTTCTTTCTCTTCCGTGTGCGTCACCGCATGCACCGTACCGTGAATAGACTGCAAATAGGCGCGCGGACCATGAAGCTGGAAGCTCGCCTGTTCACCTTTCTTCAGTTCGATATGGTGCAGCCACACCTGCTGGCGCAGCTGCAGGCTACCTTTACTGCCGTCCGGTGATGCAATCAGCTGCTGTTTATCGCCCGTTAAATCTAACTTCTGTACCAGCGGATTTTCCCGCTCGGGGCAGGCGTCCAGCCACAGCTGCATGCGGGTCAGCGTTTTATCTTTGCTGAGGTTATGCTCGCTGTAGCTGATGCCCGGCTGCGTGGAAATTAACAACGCTTCGCCAGCCTTTGCCTGGACATGATTGCCCTCGCTATCGCGGTATTCTGCCTCGCCTTCCAGGATCAGGTTCAGGATATCGACTTTCGGGTACGTACGCGGCTGGAAGGAGGCGCCCGGGGCGAGCACTTCCTGATTCAACACGCGCAATGAAGCGTAACCGAGGAGTTTAGGGTCAAAGTAGTGTCCAAAGGAAAAGGTGTAGCGGGCCTGCAGCCAACCGAAATCGGCTTGTCCGCACTGTTTAGCTGTTCTTGTCGTAATCATAAACTTGACCTCTCTTTACACTAAAACAATGGTAAAGGTATGGACGCTGCATTGTTAGCCAGATATTCTGCCCGGTATGTTCAAATTTCCTGAATGAGAACGAGATGGCTAAAGAGAGAGCATTGACGCTTGAGGCGCTTCGCGTCATGGACGCGATTGACCGGCGCGGCAGTTTTGCGGCGGCGGCAGATGAGCTTGGGCGCGTTCCGTCTGCGCTAAGCTACACCATGCAGAAGCTGGAGGAAGAGCTGGACGTGGTGCTGTTTGACCGCTCCGGTCATCGAACAAAATTCACCAACGTGGGGCGAATGCTGCTGGAGCGCGGCCGCGTGCTGCTGGAAGCGGCGGACAAGCTCACGACGGACGCCGAAGCGCTGGCGCGCGGCTGGGAAACCCATCTGACGTTAGTTACCGAAGCGCTGGTGCCGACTGAAGCGCTGTTCCCGCTGGTGGACCGCCTGGCGGCGAAGGCTAATACGCAGCTGTCCATCATCACCGAGGTGCTGGCAGGCGCGTGGGAACGTCTGGAGACGGGCAGGGCGGATATTGTCATCGCCCCGGACATGCACTTCCGCTCATCGTCGGAAATCAACTCGCGCAAGCTCTACAGCGTGATGAACGTTTACGTTGCCGCACCCAACCACCCGATTCATCAGGAGCCGGAGCCGCTCTCTGAAGTGACGCGCGTGAAGTATCGCGGCGTGGCGGTAGCGGATACCGCGCGCGAGCGTCCGGTGCTGACGGTGCAGCTTCTGGATAAGCAGCCTCGTCTGACGGTAACTTCGCTGGAAGACAAAAGGCAGGCGCTGCTGGCCGGTCTGGGCGTGGCGACAATGCCGTACCCCTTTGTGGAAAAAGATATTGCGGAAGGGCGACTGCGTGTCGTGAGCCCGGAGTACACCAGCGAAGTGGATATCATTATGGCATGGCGTCGCGACAGCATGGGCGAAGCCAAATCGTGGTGCCTGCGAGAAATTCCAAAGCTCTTTGCGCACCACAACAAATAAGCGTACAGGCCCGGTAAGCGTAAGCGCCACCGGGCAGTAATTTACGCGCCGATCTTAGGATCCGGACCAAAGCGGTTTTCGCCCGGCGTCCCGCTCTGGCAGTTGAAGATCAAAATCACGATCCAGCCCACAATCGGGATCAGCAGCAGCAGTAACCACCACGCCGAACGATCGGTATCGTGCAGCCGACGGAACAGTACCGCCCACGATGGCAGCAGGACTAACAGGCCATAGATGGTGGTCAGTACGCCTTCACCGCCAGCCCGCTCCCAGCCAAGAATTTTATCCACGATGCCCAGCACCATAATCAGGACGAAGTTCACCAGAACGAACATCCAGTACTCTTTGCGGCGGGCGCGGCCACCAAATCCAATGTAGTTACGCAGTACTTTTAAATACCAGTCCATTTTCCTTGCCTCATTAGTCAGTCAATCACTTGTTTTCTAAGCGATCGAGGTAAGGATAGATGGAGATTGTGAATTAAAAAAGGGCATCTGTTGATGCCCTTAATATTTAGCCAAATCGGACGTCGCGCCCGTGAGGTTCATCCAGATCCTGCCACGGCCCAATGGAGATAATGCCCGTTGGGTTGATGGTTTTGTGGCTGCGGAAATAGTGGGTGCGAATATGGTCGAAGTCGACCGTTTCGGCGATCCCTTGCATCTGGTAGATGTCGCGCAGGAAACCAT
The DNA here is from genome assembly GCF_008364625.2 of Enterobacter dykesii. Lineage (NCBI taxonomy): Bacteria > Pseudomonadati > Pseudomonadota > Gammaproteobacteria > Enterobacterales > Enterobacteriaceae > Enterobacter > Enterobacter dykesii. The sequence goes on along the minus strand of NZ_CP126604.1, from coordinate 3,940,157 downwards.
GCAGGTTCAGGTAATCGCTGATGCGGTGCTTGTCGCACTTAAAGTGGGTGACATAGACCGGATCGAAGCGAACCAGCGTGGTCCACAGGCGAATATCCGCTTCCGTCAGGCGATCGCCCGTCAGGTAGCGATGCTGGCCCAGGATCTGCTCGAGACGCTCAAGCGATTCAAACACCTTTCCGACCGCTTCGTCATACGCTTCCTGGCTGGTGGCGAAACCGGCCTTGTAGACACCGTTGTTGACGTTGTCGTAAATCCAGCTGTTCAGCTCGTCAATTTTCTCACGCAGCTCAACCGGATAGTAATCTCCGGCACGGGCGCCGTGCGCGTCAAAGGCGGTATTGAACATGCGGATGATTTCCGCAGACTCATTGCTGACAATCGTCTGGTTTTTCTTGTCCCACAGCACCGGCACGGTAACGCGCCCGGTGTAGTGAGGATCGGCGCGCAGATAGAGCTGGTAAAGGAAATCGTGGTGGTAAAGATCGTCGCCGGTCGCCGCGGGGAAATCACTGTCAAACGTCCAGCCGTTTTCCAGCATCAGCGGGTTCACGACCGAAACCGGAATTAAGGATTCGAGACCTTTAAGCTTGCGCACAATCAGCGTGCGGTGTGCCCACGGGCAGGCAAGCGAAACATAAAGATGATAACGGTCTTTCTCAGCCGCGAAGCCGCCTTCGCCGCTCGGGCCCGGCGCACCGTCGGCGGTCAGCCAGTTACGGAAGGCCGAAACTGAGCGCTTGAAGCGACCTCCGGTGGATTTGGTGTCATACCAGACATCCTGCCATACGCCGTCTACGAGTTGTCCCATTTTTCTCCTCCGTCAGATAGCAAAAGCGAGGAGATGTCTCCTCGCTTTGTGTTCATTCAGTATAGCGTGCTTACCATTTCTTATTCAGAACGCGGTCGATGCTGTATGCGCCCGGGCCAGTGACGGCCAGCAGCAGGAAGCCACCCGCGATGGTCAGGTTTTTCATGAACATCAGAGAGTTCACGCCTTCCGCAAAGTTGCTGTGGAAGATGAACGCTGTCAGCACGGTGAAGCCTGCGGTAAACAGTGCGGTGGTACGGGTCAGGAAGCCGAACAGTACCGCCAGGCCGCCGCCGAACTCAAGAAGAATGGTCAGCGGCAGCAGGAACCCCGGAACGCCCATGGCTTCCATATACTGCTGGGTACCCGCATAACCGGTGATTTTTCCCCAACCTGCCACGATGAACAGAATTGGCATCAGAATACGCGCTACCAGTACACCAACATCTTCTAATTTTTTCATTTTACTCTCCAGGAAACCACATGAGCGGCTGAACATTATTTGTCTGCAATTCCGGGTAGATACCGCGGCGTTGCTGTCGATGGAGAGGATAATAAACGGGGCGGGTGGTAATTGTTAGCAAGGAAAACTGTCAATCTTCTTCAAAGATATTGAGTAAAGGGCGTGCGCGCTGGTGCCCTCACCCAACCCTTTCCCACGGGGAGAGGGCGCAAAAACAAAAAACGGTAACCTGAGTTACCGTTTTGCTTTTATCACCGCAGCTGCTGCTGTCGCAACGTGGCTTTCACCAGACGCCAGGCGCTCCAGGCGCCGAATCCACGGCGTGCCCAGCGGATGAGCATATTTGGATGACGAACCGTCCAGATAGCCATCACGCTGCTGCCGACCAGCGCCCATGAGCGCAGGCTCAGGAAGGTGTTCCAGCCGCGGTCAAACCGTCGCGTCGCGTCAATCCAGTCGCGGCGGCTGGCAGACAGATCCAGCCGTTGCTGCTGGATCTGACTTAACAGGTACGCTTTTCGCTTCTGACGTTCCGCTTTATCGCTCACGGCTTGTCATCCTCCAGCAGAGCGCGATCGTTCGCCAGCTCCTGACGCGTATGGCGAAGGAAAGTGGACTTGCGCGCTTTACGCAGCGTCCAGATACCGCCTATCAACGCTGCGACCAGCAGAACGACGGTGGTGGCAATCATCGCGTTAAGACGATACTGCGGGTCAATGGCCCAGATGATTAACACCATCAGGCTCATCAGACCAAACGCGGCGAAGAGCATGGTCAGTCCGAGCATCAGCAGCATCTGGAAGAGGTTCGCTTTCTCCTCTTCCAGCTCGACCACTGCCAGCCGGACGCGCGTTTCGGCAATCCCGACCAGCGTCGTTAAAATACGCTGGCCGATGCCGAGGACGTTGTTAGCAGGCCCTTGTGCGTGACGAGGATCTTCCATATCAACGACGCGTCAGAAGGACACCCAGTACCACACCCACTGCGGCACCAATCCCTACACCCGTCCATGGATTATCACGCACATATTCGTCCGCGCGGGCAGCCGCTTCGCGGGTCTGTTTCGCCAGCGCATCACCGGTTTCACCCAGGCGATAACGGCTCTCTTTCAGCGCCTGCTCCGCCTTGCTGCGCAGCTTGCTGACCTCTTCTTTTGACTTGTCAGCAGAGGAGTTCAGCACCTCTTCAAGGGTATCGGCCAGGGATTTCAGTTCAGCGCGCAGATGTTCAGACGTCGTATCTTTTGACATGATTCTCTCTCCTGTTGAGATTTCCGTTAACTCAATAATCGCGAGCTTCCAGCGCTTTCAGGTCATCCTGCGCTTCTTTCAACTTCTTCTCGCGCTTGGCAATTTTTTCCGCATCCCCTTTCTCTTTCGCTTCCTGCAGGTCGCGACGGCGCTCGGCTATCTCGTCCTTCTGTTCAGCGATTTTCTTCTGGTGGTCGGCACGAAGCTTGCTGTCTGAACAGTTCGCTTTCACTTCGCTAAGCGCTTTTTTAAGACCATCAACACGGTGCTGATTGTTATGCTTTTCGGCATAACCGATCTCACGCTGAATATCCTGTTCTTTCTCATGACAGAGAGAGTTTGCGAAGGATGCTGTGCTTAAAGAAAAAAGGGCCAGAGCCAGAGTCATGCGGAATTTCATTATCGAAACCTTCCATTGTGTGGCGGCATAAGCCGCTATCCAAAGTTATGCGGAGTACATTGAGGGGTGCTCCACGTACTTAAGCATAGTAAGTAAACGGGGGATTCACCAAAGTGAGTGAAAAGATTCGGAATCCTGGAAGTTATCCGAACCGATGCGACGTATCGCGAATCAATGAGAGCCAGGCAGCTGGCTGACTCTCATCTTCCTGCTGGGCAATGATATACCCGTGCGGCAACGTACGGTCGAGAACCACTTTCGCGGCGGCACTTTGCGCACGGGAATCAAACTTGATCAGTAAAACGTCATCCTGCGGGGTAATGCTCTTGAAGCGGATCCCGTTCGCGTCCAGATGATGCCAGACAGAAAAACCGTCAGGCACGCTGGCACCCTGGTTTACCGGGCGGATGGCCAGCGTCGATTCCTGATGCGAAAGCGCGCTCCATGCCAGCAGCATGGCGCTGAGGACGATCAGCGTAATCACGGCAACGGCAAAACGGCGCAGGGCGAGCGGTGAGATAGCCATCGTTAGCCTCTGGCTCCGTATTTCTTTTTCCACAGCACGACCAGTGAGCCAATCAGGCCGAAGACCAGCAGCACAACGGGCAGCAGCATCAGGCAGGACATCAGCTGGTCTTCATATTTCATGAAGACCGGGGTTTTCCCCAGCGCATAGCCCAGCGTCGTCAGAATAAGCACCCATAACAGGCCGCTCATCCAGTTAAAGAACTGGAAGCGGGCGCTGCTCAACCCTGACAGACCGGCAATGGTCGGCAACAGGGTGCGAACAAAGGCGATAAAGCGGCCAATCAGCAGTGCGGAAAGCCCGTGCTTGTGGAAAAGGTGGTGCGCCCGCTGGTGATAATGTGCGGGAAGATGAGAGAGCCAGTTCTGGACGATCCGGGTATTGCCCAGCCATCGTCCCTGAATATAGCTCACCCAGCAGCCGAGGCTGGCCGCAACGGTCAGTAATAAAATGGTTTGTGGAAACGCCATCGCCCCTTTGGCGCAAAGCACGCCGACAAGCACCAGCAAACTGTCACCGGGCAGGAAGGCAGCAGGCAGCAAGCCGTTCTCAAGGAACAGGATCATAAACAAGACGAAATAGAGCATGCCAATCATGGAAGGGTTGGCCAGCGTTTCAAAATCCTGCGCCCAGAGGGCATGCAGTAGTTGGGTCAAAAGTTCCATTCAGTGTTCCTGGAAATCGGTTAACGTCACGCCTGTTATCCGGGACAAACAGCACGGCGACATTGTTGTGATTTCATTATGGTCGCTCGCGGACACATTGCGGTGTGGCCAACACTGTTCCCTGTTAATTGGCTGGTTAGCAAGCACTAACTTACAAAATAAGGAATTGAATCCAATTGTAACAAAGCCCAACGTTCTGCGTCACAGAATTTGCAGGCGTGAGTTGATTTTGGCGTAAGCCCAGGAAGTGAGCGAGGGGATTTACAAAGGCTGACACTATATATGTTTTGCTTACCCACTGAAGCCGGAAGGCGCAACGTAGCGCCTGCCAGCAGAAAGGTCATCTATTTTGAGGCACTGGACGCCGTATCGAGATGAACAACAGGATTATCGGCAAAAAGATAGCGGTCAGCGTTAAATTCGAAGTCATCGCTGGTTTCGTTGAACAGCATCTGCTTGGTGTTTTCCAGGTGCTGCCACATCGCCAGCTTGGCGGCATGTGGATCTTTACGAATCAGCGCCTTAAGGATTTGGTCGTGATCGTCGCACCAGTTGTCGACGGTACGGGAATCGATATGGTCGTGCAGTTTTTTCCAGTACGGGTTGTGAACGCGCTGAGTCCACATTTTTTCTACGATTGCCGCCAGGGCCGTATTTTGGGTTGCCAGGGCGACCTGAACGTGGAACTGAAGATCCCACTCTGAATCGCGGAAACATTTTTCCTTACGGGCATTCTCCTGGATTTCCATCAGCTTCATGATGTCCTGCTTGGTCACCTGCGTCGCCGCAAACTCAGCAATATTGCTTTCGATCAGTTGGCGAGCCTGGAGCAGCTCAAACGGGCCATAGCTGGCGAATTCAAGACTTTCATCCGCGACGGGAGAGTGTTTCGGCAGATTAGAAATCACGTGAATGCCGGAGCCTTTGCGCACCTCAACGTAGCCTTCCACTTCCAGCATGATAATTGCTTCACGCACCACGGTGCGGCTCACGCTTTTTTCATCCGCGATAAAGCGCTCGGCGGGAAGTTTATCACCGACAAGATAGACCCCTTGCTCGATGCGATCTTTCAGCTCCGCAGCAAGTTGTTGATACAAACGACGTGGTTCGGTGATTTCCATATGCGCTCCAGGCAGGGTACGGCAGATGATTTGTTATACCACTTTTGCGTGCCACTCTCCAGATTTTGCCATTAAAAAAGCCGCCCGGAGGCGGCTTCGGCGAAACGCATTTTCGCTAACTCTGCGTAGCCGGTTTGCCAAGGGACTCTTTCGCCAGCTCCTCTGCCGATTTGCTTTTCAGCACCGTCCAGATAACTACCGCACCCATCAGGTCGAAGATCGCCAGCACCGCGAACAGCGGGCTGAAGCCGATGGTATCCGCCAGCGCGCCGACCACCAGTGCAAACATGGTGCTCGCGGTCCAGGCGGCCATGCCGGTCAGGCCGTTGGCGGTTGCCACTTCGTTACGACCAAAGACGTCAGAAGAGAGCGTAATCAGCGCGCCCGACAGGGACTGGTGAGCAAAGCCACCGATGCACAGCAGGGCAATGGCGACGTACGGGCTGGTGAACAGGCCAATCATGCCCGGGCCAATCATCAGCAGCGCGCCCATGGTCACCACCATTTTGCGGGAAACAATCAGGTTCACGCCAAACCAGCGCTGGAACAGCGGTGGCAGGTAGCCGCCCACGATACAGCCCAGGTCAGCGAACAGCATTGGCATCCAGGCGAACATCGCGATCTCTTTCAGGTTAAAGCCGTACACTTTAAACATGAACAGCGGGATCCACGCGTTAAAGGTCCCCCAGGCTGGTTCAGCCAGGAAACGCGGCAGAGCGATACCCCAGAACTGACGGGTGCCCAGGATCTGCCAGACGGTCATTTTTTTGCCGTTGTTGGTCTGATGCTGCGCTTCCTGACCGCCAATGATGTATTCGCGTTCTTCTTCAGAGAGCTTTTTCTGATCGCGCGGGTGTTTATAGAATACCAGCCACGCCATCGCCCAGGCAAAGCTCAGCACGCCTGAGATGATGAACGCCATCTGCCAGCTGTGCATCACGATGGCCCACACCACCAGCGGCGGCGCTATCATCGCCCCGATGGACGAGCCCACGTTGAAGTAGCCGACGGCAATGGAACGCTCTTTCGCCGGGAACCACTCGGAGCTGGCCTTCAGACCCGCCGGGATCATCGCGGCTTCTGCCGCACCGACCGCACCGCGCGCCAGCGCCAGTCCACCCCAGCTGCCTGCCAGCGCGGTTGCGCCGCAGAACACCGCCCAGGCGATGGCGAAGAAGGCATAACCGATTTTGGTACCGAGAATATCCAGCACATAGCCAGCAACAGGCTGCATGATGGTATAAGCCGCGGAATAGGCGGCAATGATGTAGGAGTATTGCTGCGTGGAGATATGCAGCTCTTCCATCAACGTTGGCGCTGCTGCTGCCACGGTGTTACGCGTCAGGTAGCCCAGCACGGTGCCTAACGTCACCAGCGCGATCATATACCAACGTAACCCTTTAATTTTACGCATCTAAAACCTCATCGTTATGTTATTTCCGCGCCAGAGCACGGCAACCTCTCAACCGTTTCCGGGAGCAGTTGTGTAACGGGAGGGGCGTAACCAGGAGCATGTCCCGGAACGGCCCGAACCTTGCCATAAGTAAGCGTGCATAAGTCGGTATCCGTACCGTTAAACCCGATGTCTCTCACACCGGTAATGCATTCCGTCGGCTGAGTGTTTGCGACGGCGAAAAGATAACTTGTCATACAACTTTAAAAGGTGAGTGACATCACAAATGTATGATTCTTTGTGGGGACATTAATCTTCGCGCGCAAAGCCAGAATTGGCGCGGTCTGCAGAAGGGTTTACTCCATTGAGGGTAATTTATTTGTTGGCGTTTATTGATCTCACTCACGAAAAAAGCTTCGGTTGGTGGAAATTGGTGTGATAACTTTGCAGCATATGAACATACGCTTTCTGCGCTCCCGTAATGAGGAAGACGATAATGACGCCGTTTATGACCGAAGATTTTCTGTTAGATACCGAATTTGCTCGCCGCCTTTACCACGACTATGCAAAAGACCAGCCGATTTTCGACTACCACTGCCATTTACCGCCGCAGCAGGTTGCCGAAAATTATCGCTTCAAAAACCTGTATGACATCTGGCTGAAGGGTGACCACTACAAATGGCGTGCCATGCGCACCAACGGCGTGGCCGAGCGCCTGTGTACCGGCGATGCGACCGACCGCGAGAAATTTGACGCCTGGGCGGCAACCGTTCCGCACACCATCGGCAACCCGCTCTACCACTGGACCCATCTTGAGCTTCGCCGTCCGTTTGGCATCACCGGCAAGCTGCTCTCCCCAACGACCGCGGATGAAATCTGGGATCGCTGCAACGCGCTGCTGGCGCAGGATAACTTCTCCGCGCGCGGCATCATGAAGCAGATGAACGTTAAGATGGTGGGCACCACCGACGATCCGATTGACTCCCTGGAACATCACGCCGTTGTCGCGAAAGACACCTCTTTCGATATCAAAGTGCTGCCAAGCTGGCGCCCGGACAAAGCCTTCAACATTGAGCAGGCCACCTTCACCGACTACATGGCGAAGCTGGCGGAAGTGTCGGATACCGACATCCGTCGTTTCACCGATCTGCAAACCGCGCTGACCAAACGTCTGGATCACTTCGCGGCGCACGGCTGTAAAGTGTCTGACCACGCGCTGGACGTGGTGCTGTTTGCGGAATCAAACGAAGCCGAGCTGGACAGCATTCTGGCGCGTCGTCTCTCTGGCGAAGTCTTAAGCGAGCACGAAGTGGCGCAGTTCAAAACGGCGGTGCTGGTATTCCTCGGTGCGGAATACGCGCGTCGCGGCTGGGTACAGCAGTACCATATTGGCGCGCTGCGCAATAACAACCAGCGCCAGTTCAAACTGATCGGTGCTGACGTAGGCTTCGACTCCATCAACGACCGTCCGCTGGCGGAAGAGCTGTCAAAACTGCTGAGCAAACAGAACGAACAAAACCTGCTGCCTAAAACCATCCTGTACTGCCTGAACCCGCGCGATAACGAAGTGCTGGGTACCATGGTCGGCAACTTCCAGGGCGAAGGGATGCCGGGCAAGATGCAGTTCGGTTCCGGCTGGTGGTTTAACGATCAGAAAGACGGCATGGAGCGTCAGATGACGCAGCTGGCGCAGCTGGGTCTGCTGAGCCGCTTTGTCGGCATGCTGACCGACAGCCGCAGCTTCCTGTCCTATACCCGTCATGAATATTTCCGCCGCATTCTGTGCCAGATGATTGGCCGCTGGGTACACGCGGGCGAAGCGCCAGCGGATATCCAGCTGTTGGGCGAAATGGTGAGAAACATCTGCTTTAACAATGCGCGTGACTACTTCGCCATTGAACTGAACTAAGGCCGTTTGAGGTTGATATGCAATACATCAAAATCCATTCGCTGGATAACGTGGCCGTCGCGCTGACGGATCTCGCTGAAGGCGACGTGGTGACCGTTGATAACCAGAGCGTCACCCTGCGTCAGGCGATCGTTCGTGGACACAAGTTTGCCCTGATCCCCATTGCGAAAGGGGAGAACGTGGTGAAGTACGGTTTGCCCATCGGCCATGCGCTGGCGGATATTGCGCCGGGTGAATACATTCACTCACACAATACCCGCACCAATCTGAGCGATCTGGACGAGTACAGCTATCAACCTGATTTACCCGCGGAAGAGCGTCAGGCGGCGGATCGTGAGGTGCAGATCTACCGTCGCGCCAACGGTGACGTGGGGATCCGCAACGAGCTGTGGATCCTCCCGACCGTCGGCTGCGTCAACGGCATCGCGCGTCAGATCCAGACGCGTTTTCTGAAAGAGACCAACAGTGCCGAAGGGACTGACGGCGTGCATCTGTTTAGTCACACCTACGGCTGTTCCCAGCTCGGTGACGACCACATTAACACCCGCACCATGCTGCAGAACATGGTGCGTCATCCAAACGCGGGCGCGGTGCTGGTGATTGGCCTGGGCTGCGAGAACAATCAGGTGGACGCCTTCCGCGACACGCTGGGCGAGTTCGATCCTGAGCGAGTACACTTTATGGTGTGCCAGCATCAGGACGACGAAGTGGAAGCGGGCGTTGAACAGCTACACCAGCTTTATGAGGTGATGCGTCACGACAGGCGCGAGCCGGGCAAGCTGAGCGAGCTGAAGTTTGGGCTGGAGTGCGGCGGGTCTGATGGCCTTTCCGGTATTACTGCCAACCCGATGCTGGGCCGCTTCTCGGATTACGTGATTGCCAACGGCGGCACGACGGTGCTGACCGAAGTGCCTGAAATGTTCGGCGCGGAGCGTATTCTGATGAGCCACTGCCGCGACGAAGAGACCTTTGAGAAGACCGTCACCATGGTGAACGACTTCAAACAGTACTTCATCGCCCACAATCAGCCGATTTACGAGAACCCGTCGCCGGGCAATAAAGCGGGCGGGATCACCACGCTGGAAGAGAAATCCCTCGGCTGCACCCAGAAAGCGGGCGCGAGCCAGGTGGTCGACGTTCTGCGCTACGGCGAGCGCCTGAAAACGCACGGTCTGAACCTGCTGAGCGCACCGGGCAACGATGCGGTCGCCACCAGCGCGCTGGCGGGTGCCGGCTGCCATATGGTGCTGTTCAGTACCGGTCGCGGCACGCCGTACGGCGGTTTTGTGCCGACGGTGAAAATCGCCACCAACAGCGAGCTGGCGGCAAAGAAAAAGCACTGGATCGACTTTGATGCGGGCCAGTTGATTCACGGTAAAGCCATGCCGCAGCTGCTGACGGAGTTCGTGGACACTATCGTGGAATTTGCTAACGGCAAGCAGACCTGTAACGAGAAGAACGACTTCCGCGAGCTGGCGATCTTTAAGAGTGGTGTGACGCTTTAACCGGTGCGGCCAGATGCCCTCACCCTGAGCCTCTCCCACGGAGAGAGGCTACAAACACTAAAAACGGCAACCTCAGGGTTGCCGTTTTGCTGTTAACCTCGCAGGGCGTTCTTCGCTAAACGCGCGTCTTCCGCCTGACAGGCCGCTGCGGTAAACAGCACGTCGGTAGAGGAGTTCAGCGCGGTTTCGCAGGAGTCCTGCAGTACGCCGATGATAAAGCCGACGGCCACGACCTGCATTGCAACCTCGTTCGGGATGCCGAACATATTACACGCCAGCGGGATCAGCAGCAGCGAACCGCCCGCCACGCCGGATGCACCACAGGCACACAGCGACGCTACGACGCTCAGCAGCAGCGCGGTTGGCAGATCCACCGGAATGCCCAGCGTATGCACCGCCGCCAGGGTCAGCACGGTAATGGTGATTGCCGCGCCCGCCATGTTCACGGTTGCACCCAGCGGGATCGATACAGAATAGGTATCGCGGTCCAGGTTCAGCTTTTCCGCCAGCGCCATGTTCACCGGAATATTCGCCGCAGAGCTGCGGGTGAAGAAGGCATACACGCCGCTCTCGCGCAGGCAGGTCAGCACCAGCGGATACGGGTTACGGCGGATCTGCCAGAACACCAGCAGCGGGTTAATCACCAGCGCCACCAGCAGCATACAGCCGACCAGCACAACCAGCAGCTGCGCATAGCCCCACAGCGCGTCGAAACCGGTGGTTGCAAGCGTAGAGGAGACCAGCCCGAAAATGCCGATTGGCGCAAAGCGAATCACCAGCTTCACCATAAAGGTGACGGCGTTGGACAGATCGTTGACCAGGTTTTTCGTGGTGTCGTTACCGTGACGCAGCGCGAAGCCCAGACCAATCGCCCAGACCAGGATGCCAATGTAGTTTCCGCTCATCAGCGCGGTGATGGGGTTAGAAACCATGCTCATCAGCAGTCCGCGCAGCACTTCGACAATGCCGGATGGCGGCGTGATGTCACCGGCCCCGCTGGTCAGGTGCAGCGTGGACGGGAACAGGAAGCTAAACACCACGGCCGTTAAGGCAGCCGAGAAGGTTCCCAGCAGATACAGGAACAGAATGGGGCGAATGTTGGTTTTTTGTCCGTGCTGGTGGTTGGCAATCGACGCCATGACCAGCATCAGAACCAGTACCGGTGCCACGGCCTTCAGTGCGCCAACGAAAAGGGTACCGAGCAGCCCTGTGGCCTCCGCCGCAGGTTTTGACACCATCGCCAGCAGAATACCCAGCACCAGTCCGACCAGAATTTGTTTAACGAGGCTGCCCTGCGCCAGGCGCGCGAACAGACCGCTTGATTGTGTGCTCATACGTTTTTCCTGAGTGAAATTGCGTTCCATCCTGATGTGCTCTTAGTCACATTTATGTCCGGATGTAAGTAAATGTTTGCCTGGTCGAGTATAGGGAATGCGCGAAAGGAAGGAAGCGTAAAATGCTGGATTTTACGTGTCACATCATATTTTTTAACTGTTGCGTTACAAAAGTGTGTTCACCCTCTCCCTGTGGGAGAGGGCCGGGGTGAGGGGGATTACTCCACCTGCTGCTTCTTATCGTGCTGGCGGTTAACCCAGGTATTGATAATCAGCGTCACGATCAGAATGCCAAACACCACGCCGAGCGAAATGGCGATCGGGATATGGTAGAAATCAACAATCAGCATCTTGATACCGATAAACACCAGAATCACCGACAGACCGTATTTCAGCATCGAGAAGCGCTCCGCCGCGCCTGCCAGCAGGAAGTACATCGCACGCAGGCCGAGGATGGCGAAGAGGTTTGAGGTCAGGACGATGAACGGGTCGGTGGTCACCGCGAAGATTGCTGGAATGCTGTCCACCGCGAAAATCACGTCGCTCAGCTCAACCAGAATCAGTACCAGCAGCAGCGGAGTGGCAAACAGCAGGCCGTTCTTGCGCACGAAGAAGTGCTCGCTCTCAATCTTATCTGTCATGCGCAGATGACCGCGGATCCACTTAACCAGCGGGCGATCGCCAATCGCGGAGCCGTCCTCTTTCGCCAGCGCCATTTTGACCCCGGTGAACAGCAGAAACGCGCCGAAGACGTACAGCAGCCATTCGAACTGGGTAATCAGCCAGCTGCCGGCGAAGATCATGATGGTACGCAGGATAATCGCGCCCAGCACGCCGTAGACCAGCACGCGTCGCTGCAGGGCAGCAGGCACGGCAAAGTAGCTGAACAGCATCAGCCAGACGAAGACGTTATCAACCGCCAGGGCTTTTTCAATCAGATAACCGGTGAGGAAGGCGAGCGCCTGAGGGTCGGCCACTGCGCGGCCTTCGGTCGAGGCCAGGTACCACCAGAAGGCGGCACAGAACAGCAGGGAAAGGGTAACCCAGACCAGCGACCAGGCGGCGGCCTGCTTCATGGTCATGCCGTGCGCGCCGCGACGGCCCTGCAAAAAGAGGTCGATCGCCAGCATGATGAGCACGACAACCGCGAATCCGCCCCACAACATTGGAGTGCCGACAGAATGCATACTATTTTCCTTACACATAAAAAACAAAAACGGCCATGGTCAGAAGACGATAGCCGTTAGCTTTTTATGCATAGACCTCGCCTCCCGGCAAGGTCTCACTTACAACCATGAAGGTTGCCCGGCGACCGGATGCGCGTTTAACGCATCGTAATGACGATCCACCGGCGAAGAAGTTACTCCCCTTTGCAGGTAACAAAATATGTCAGACTATTGGTTTCGTCAATGGTCTGCGCCGTTTCATTACACAGCTTTACGCGATAACTTCCGCGCTCACGCCGTCTGCCGGGAATACCACGCCTGTCTGACGGCGGATCTCCGTTTGCAGTTTCGCCGTGGTGCGGCTCACCGCGAGGCCAGGGTGATTCACTTCGTTGTCTTCCACCAGACGGGCGAAGACCTCTGCCTCATAGAGCATAGTGTTAATATGCTGAGGCTGCGTCAGCTCCTGCGCTTTGCCGCCGCGCGGCACAAAGCTGATCTTCTGGCACTCGGAGATCTTTTCGATAACCAGCGAGCCCGCTTCGCCCTGAATTTCGCTCGGCAGCACGGAATCGCTGACTTTGGAGTGCTGCAGCGTGACGCTAAAATCACCGTAGTCCAGCACCGCTACACCGTGCGCATCCACGCCGCTCTCCAGCAGGCTGGCTTGCGCACTGACGCCGTGCGGTTCGCCCCACAGGGCCACGGCAGAGGCCAGGCAATAGAAACCGATATCCATAATCGAGCCGTTCGAAAACGCCGGGTTAAAGGTATTCGGGTTCTCGCCGTCCAGATAGCGCTGGTAGCGCGACGAGTACTGGCAGTAGTTGATAAAGGCTTTACGCACTTTGCCAATTTTCGGCAGCGACTGCTGCAGCAGCAGGAAATTCGGCAGGCTGGCGGTTTTGAACGCTTCGAACAGCACCACCTGGTTTTCGCGGGCAAGCGCAATAGCCGCTTCCACTTCCTCAATATTTGACGCCAGCGGCTTCTCGCAAATCACATGCTTTTTATGGCTGAGGAACAGCTTCGTTTGCGGGAAGTGCAGGGAGTTCGGGCTGGCGATATACACCGCGTCAATGGCGTCGCTTTGTGCCATCTCATCAAGCGAGGTGAAGAGATGCTCAACGAGGTAATCGTTGGCAAAACTCTGCGCCTGCTCAAGGCTGCGGGAATAGACTGCGGTAAGTTTCAGTTTGCCGGTTTCGTGGGCGGCGTCGACGAACTGGCGCGTGATCCAGTTCGTTCCAATGACTGCGAAACGTATCATAAACGTTTACGTACTCCGTAGCGGGGAACCTTTAGCCACTGTAGCACGTCATCATGACAATTCGCGTGCGCTATTCCGCATTACCATTTAACGATAAATGCGTAAGCCACAGACGAGTATCAAACTCCAGCTGGTGGTATTGCGGCTCCATGTGGCAGCACAGGGAGTAGAACGCTTTGTCGTGCTCTTTCTCCTTCAGGTGCGCCAGTTCGTGCACCACGATCATCCGCAGAAAGGCTTCCGGTGCGTTACGGAAAACCGTCGCGACGCGGATTTCGGCCTTCGCCTTCAGCTTGCCGCCCTGTACGCGGGAGATGGCGGTGTGCAGGCCGAGCGCGTTTTTTAGCACGTGGATCTTGTTGTCGTACATCACCTTGTTGATCGGCGGCGCGCTCTTCAGATACCGGCTTTTCAGATCCTGCGTATACTGCCAGAGGGCCTTATCGGTCGCGAAATCGTGCGTGCCGGGATAGCGTTTTTCCAGCACCGCGCCGAGCTTCTGCTCGGCAATCAGGTTGCGAACCTGAGACAGTAAATGCTCCGGATAGCCCTGGAGATAAGTAAGTTGGTTCATCAACGCCCCAAATCGACAATAAAACGGGTATACTCACGCACCCTTTTCAGGGATACGCCAAATTTTACCATTCAGGAGGGCCGATGAGCCACTTAGACAACGGTTTCCGTTCACTCAACCTTAAACGTTTCCCGGAAACGGACGACGTTAACCCGCTCATGGCGTGGGAAGCGGCGGATGAATATCTGCTGCAGCAGTTGGATGAGACTGAAATCCGCGGCCCGGTTTTGATCCTGAATGACGCCTTTGGCGCGCTGGGCTGCGCCCTGGCGGAGCACACGCCGTACAGCATCGGCGATTCCTACCTGAGCGAGCTGGCGACGCGTGAAAACCTGCGCCATAACGACCTCGAAGAGTCCAGCGTGAAGTTCCTCGACAGCACCGCGGATTACCCGCAGTCGCCGGGCGTGGTGCTGATCAAAGTGCCAAAAACCATGGCGCTGCTGGAACAGCAGCTGCGCGCGCTGCGTAAGGTCGTGACGCCGGAAACTCGCATCATCGCGGGTGCTAAAGCGCGCGATATTCACACTTCGACGCTGGAGCTGTTCGAGAAGGTCCTCGGCCCAACCACCACCACGCTGGCGTGGAAAAAAGCGCGCCTGATCAACTGCACCTTCAGCGCGCCGGAGCTGGCCGACGCGCCGGAGACGCTGAGCTGGAAGCTGGAAGGCACCGACTGGACCATCCACAACCATGCGAACGTCTTCTCCCGCACCGGGCTGGATATCGGGGCGCGTTTCTTTATGGAACATCTGCCGGAAAATCTGGAAGGTGAGATTGTCGATCTGGGCTGCGGTAACGGCGTGATTGGCCTGACGCTGCTGGCGAAGAACCCGGACGCCAGCGTGGTGTTCAGCGACGAGTCGCCGATGGCGGTGGCCTCCAGCCGTCTGAACGTGGAAACCAACATGCCGGAAGCGCTGGACCGCTGCGAGTTTATGATCAACAACGCGCTGTCCGGCGTCGAGCCGTTCCGCTTCAACGCCGTGTTCTGCAACCCGCCGTTCCACCAGAAGCACGCCCTGACGGATAACGTCGCGTGGGAGATGTTCCACCACGCGCGCCGCTGCCTGAAAATCAACGGCGAGCTTTATATCGTGGCTAACCGCCATCTGGACTACTTCCACAAGCTGAAGAAGATTTTCGGCAACTGCGTCACGATTGCCACCAACAACAAATTCGTGGTGCTGAAATCCGTGAAGCTGGGTCGTCGTCGCTAAATCATCAGTGCAAGCTGGGTGCCCTGCGCAATTGCGCGTCGCGCATCCAGCTCCATCGCCACGTCGCACCCGCCAATCAGATGCACCGTTTTACCGGCTTCGCGCAGCGGATCCGCCAGATCCCGTTTCGGCTCCTGCCCGGCACATAAAATGACGTGATCCACGCGCAGTAGCTGCGGTTCGCCGCCGATCGTGACGTGCAGCCCCTCATCGTCGATCTTCTCATAGCTTACCGCCGGGATCATCTTCACCCCGCGAGAGAGCAGGGTGGCACGGTGGATCCATCCCGTGGTTTTGCCCAGCCCTTCGCCCGGCTTGCTAGCCTTGCGCTGCAGCATCACGATCTGGCGCGGGCTTTTCGGCAGCTGCGGCCCTTCCGGGCGTAGCCCGCCGGACTGGCTCAGGCTGGTGTCGATACCCCATTCCACGCAAAACTCGGCAATGTTCTGGCTGGTGGCCTCGCCCGGCTGGCTTAAGTACATGGCGGTATCAAAGCCGATCCCGCCGCAGCCGATAATGGCCACCTTCTCGCCGACCGGCGCTTTGTCACGCAATACATCCAGATAGCTCAACACCTTCGGATGATCGATACCCTCGATCGCAGGCGTGCGCGGGACGATCCCACTCGCCAGGATCACCTCGTCAAAACCGATCAGATCCGCCGCGCGGACAAACTGATTAAGCCGCAATTCGACGCCCGTCAGGTCGATCATCCGGCGGTAGTAGCGCAGGGTTTCATAGAACTCCTCTTTGCCGGGGATCTGTTTGGCGATATTAAACTGCCCGCCAATCTCCGCCAGCGCATCAAACAGCGTCACGCTGTGGCCTCGCGAGGCGGCATTCACCGCAAACGCCAGCCCCGCGGGGCCTGCGCCTACGACGGCCAGGCGCTTTTTATTGACCGCCGGAACGATCGGCATTTTGGTTTCATGGCAGGCGCGCGGGTTCACGAGGCAGGAGGTGACCTTCCCGACGAAGATCTGATCCAGACAGGCCTGGTTGCAGCCGATGCAGGTGTTGATTTCATCCGCACGGCCGCTTTGCGCTTTGGACAACAGTTCGGCATCGGCGAGGAACGGACGCGCCATCGACACCATATCGGCGTCGCCGCGCGAAATCACATCGTCCGCCACCTGCGGATCGTTAATGCGGTTGGTGGTGACCAGCGGAACAGAGACTTTGCCTTTCAGTTTCCGTGTTACCCAACTGAACGCCGCGCGCGGCACCGGCGTGGCGATAGTCGGGATGCGCGCCTCGTGCCAGCCGATGCCGGTGTTGATAATGGTGGCGCCTGCGGCTTCAATCGCCTGCGCCAGCTGCACGGTCTCGTCGAACGTGCCGCCGCCCTCTACCAGATCGAGCATCGAGAGACGGAAGACGATAATAAAGTCCGCGCCCGCACGTTCGCGCACCGCGCGCACCACCTCCACGGCAAAGCGCATCCGGCGGGCATAGTCGCCGCCCCATTCGTCATCGCGCTGGTTGGTGCGGGCGGCGAGAAACTCGTTAATCAGATAGCCTTCTGAGCCCATCACCTCAACGCCGTCGTAGCCTGCCTCACGCGCCAGCGCCGCGCAGCGGGCAAAGTCGTCGATCAGCGCCAGGATCTCATCGTGGCTGAGGGCGTGAGGCTTAAAGCGGTTGATCGGCGCCTGAATGGCCGACGGCGCGACCAGGTTCGGCTGGTAGCTGTAGCGCCCGGTATGCAGGATTTGCAGGGCGATTTTTCCGCCCTCGCGGTGTACCGCGTCGGTCACAATACGGTGGTGCGGCAGCTGTGACGCATCGTTCAGAACCGCGCCGCCCTCCATGCCCACGCCGGAAGGAGCCGGGGCCACGCCGCCGGTGACAATCAGCGCTACTCCGTGGCGGGCGCGCTCGGCATAGAAGGCTGCCAGACGCTCGGCCCCGTCCGGATGCTCCTCCAGCCCGGTGTGCATTGAGCCCATCAACACGCGGTTTTTGAGGGTAGTGAACCCCAGATCGAGGGGGGCGAATAACGACGGATAGCGGCTCATAGTCTCTTCCAGTGTAAAATTATTGTTATGTGGTCGGATGAGTTACTAATTTAGCCAGCGGGGAGTAAAAGGGAAAAGGCGAATGCAGTGATTGTGATGGGATTCAAATATTGGTGTGGCCTGATGCCCTCACCCTAACCCTCTCCCTTGTACAGTCCGGGGACATGGTAGACAGGTGTTCGGGGACATGGTGAACACTTTTTAACATCCTTTACCCATGGTGATCGACTTTTTCTTCAGGTCGATCACCCCCACTTTCGTGCTGTACCACCACACCTCATAGCTGCCGTCTTCCTGCATTTCCTTCAGCCCGACCCGTTCTCCCCTGAACGCCTTGCCTGCGCTCAGACTTACCCCTTTCACGCTCAGCTTTCCGCTGATATCCACTTTCCTTACCATCACGCCCTCGTCGTATTCCGGGGGCGTTGTGTTGCCGCTGTACTGCCGCGCTGACGGCTGATACCGCGAGCCCGGTACCGCCATATCCAGCGCCTCGTGCGGGCGTTCAAGGTTGTACACCGTCCGCCAGTGGTCGAAGGCACGCTGCAGTTCGCCCTCGTTCGCGAACCACTTCCCCTGCAGCACTTCCGCCTTCAGGCTGCGGTGAAAACGCTCCAGCTTGCCCTGCGTCTGCGGATGATAAGGCCGGGAATGGCCCACCCGGATACCGTGGCGCATCAGCCACAGCTCCAGCGCCGTCCAGGTACCGGTGGTGTCGCCCCACGGTGAGCCGTTGTCCATTGTCATCCGGTCCGGCAGGCCGTAACGTTCAAACACGCTGACCAGCTGCTGCTGCACGGTCTCGCGCCGTTCATCGGTACAGGGCGCCAGGCACAGGGAAAAACGGGAGTGGTCGTCCAGCAGGGTGAGCGGATGGCAGCGGCCGCCGCCAAAGGGAAAGTGGCCCTTAAAATCCATCTGCCAGAGGCGGTTCGGCGCGTCGTGTTCGAACCGTCCCGTGGCGGGTATGCCCGGTGAAGCGCCCGGCAGCAGACCATGGCGGGCCATCAGGCTATGGACGGTGCTGAAGGCGGGCATGCGGTGCCCCTGGTCTTCGAGCCAGCGCTTAATCTTGCGGGCTCCCCAGCGTTCATGGCGGTCATGGGCCATGCGCAGCAGGGCAGTGATGTCGTCAGATGAGCGGTTCGGGGAATGGTGGGGTATGCGGGGCCGGTCCTGAAGGCCGGACGGGCCTTCCTGAGCCCAGCGCTGAAGCCACTTGTAGCCGGTGGCAGGTGAAATGCCGAAGCGACGGCAGAGGGAACGGATGTTCGCCCCGTCCTGCGAGGCGAACAAAACAAACTCAGTACGTAATGACATGGTATCTCTCGCATCCCAGGGCATAAGCGACTCCATAAACGGGTTCTTATGCCTTAGTTGTAAGTGTCTACCATGTTCCCGAACAAGTGTTCACTATGTCCCCGGACCGTACACCCTGAGGGAGAGGGGACGTAATCTCCCTCTCCCTCAGGGAGAGGGCCGGGGTGAGGGGGATGTCCGCACCAGTCCCGGTGCCTGCCACATCGACGTCGTCAGCCCGCTGTCCACCAGCCCGAGCTGGTCGGCGTACACCGCCTGCCACTTCTGCATCATGCTGTCGTACAGCTCCCGGTGTTGCGGGTTCGGCGTGAACTCGCGGCTCCACTTCACCAGCCGCTCGCCCGTCGAGGCCATATCCGCAAACAGCCCCGCGCCCGCGCCTGCGGCAATCGCGCAGCCGAGCGCCGTTGCCTCTTTCACTTCCGGCACGCGCACCGGCAGCCCGGTAACGTCGCTTAAAATTTGACTCCACAGGGCGCCTTTGGCCCCGCCGCCTGCAAATACCAGGCTTTCAAACGTCACGCCGGAGAAGTGCGAGATCTGCGCCAGGTTGCAGGCCGAGACGATCGCCGCGTTCTCCTCCAGGGCGCGGAACAGCGTCGCTTTGTTGCACTTTTCCGGGTCGATGGAGAGGTTAATAAACGACGGCGCGGCGTGGTACCACTGCTTGAAATGCATCGCGTCGGAGAAGATCGGCATCACCCCGTAGGAGCCCGCCGGCACGCGGCTCGCCATCTCTTCCAGCAGGGAATAGGTGTCCATCCCCATCCGTTCGGCAATCAGCTTTTCCTCGGCGCAGAAGGCGTCGCGGAACCAGCGCATGGTCAGCCCGGTGAAGAAGCTGATCGACTCCGCCTGCGCCATGCCGGGAATAACGTGCGGATTCACGCGGATGTTCATCTCGGGGTCGGTGCGCACCTGCGGTAGGTTGACCACCTGCTGCCAGAAGGTGCCGCCCAGCACCGCCGTCTGGCCGGCGCGGACCACGCCCAGCCCCAGACAGCCCAGCTGCACGTCGCCGCCGCCCATCACCACCGGCGTGCCCTCGCGCAGGCCGCTCTGCTGCGCGGCCTCTTTGGTGATCGCGCCCAGCACGGTGCCGGTCTCTTTCACCGGGGAGAGAATATCGGCGCGCAGCCCGGCCATGTCGAGCAGCGCCGGACGCCAGTCGCGGGAAAACAGATCCAGCATGCCGGTGGTGCCCGCGTTAGACGGGTCGACCGCCAGCTCGCCGGAGAGCTTCGCCGCCAGCCAGTCGCTGATCATGGTGATGGTGGCGGCTTTACGGTAAATGTCAGGACGATGGTGCGCCAGCCACAGGAGGCGCGGCATGGCGCTCAGCGCCAGCGTCTGTCCGGAAACTTCATACACCTCGGATTCAAAACGGTCGTCGTGGATCTCTTTGAGTTCGGCCACCTCGCGGCTGGCGCGGGCGTCGACGTTGGCGCAGGCCCAGATGGCCTCGCCGTTGCGGTCGTACAGCACGATCCCTTCGCGCATGGAGCAGCAGGCGACGGACTGAATATCCGCCGCGCTCAGATGCGCCAGCTCAAGCGCCTGGTGAATGCACCGGCAGGCCAGCCGCCAGTTGGTGTCGAGGTCGAACTCCATCGATCCCGGCACGTTCTCCACGCTCAGGTGCTTCCACTCGGCCTGGCCGACGGCAATCTGGTTGCCCAGTAAATCGAAAATAACGGCGCGAACGCTGCCTGTCCCTGCATCTAACGCTAAAAGGTAACTCATGAGCTTGCCTCGTTGTTAGCGCAGGGCATGCCCGTTACGTCAGGGCCAGCACCGCGCGGGCTGTCGTCTCCTCCGTCACCAGGCCATTGATACGGCGACCCTTCAGTGCGGCATAAATCGCATCGGCTTTCTCTTCTCCTCCAGCCACGCCAACGATGGTGGGCAGCTGCGCCAGTTCATCGAGCGTGACGCCCAGTAATTCTTTATGGATCTCCAGCTCCTCGACGCACTCGCCATCGGCATTAAGGAAATAGCCGAGAATGTCGCCGACCGCGCCTTTGCGGGCGTACATCAGCTGTTCACCTTCGCTGATATAGCCGGATCGCAGTATCGTGGCGTCACGGCGCTGGTTCACTGAACCAATGCCGACCACCGCCACGTCGGCGGCCGTCGCGGCGAGGATCACGTCCCGCACGCTGGTCTCGCGTTTTAAGATCCCGGCCACCTCTGCGGATGACACGCGAAGCGGGGCGGGGATCATGCTGACGCTACAGGCCGCGTCCAGCTGGCCGATACCGGTCATATACGGCCCGACGCCGCCGGAGAGCGTCACCAGGCGGATCTGCTGCGAGCTGATAAAGCCGCTCAGGTGCTGCAGGCTGCTCATGGTGGTTTCACCAAACCCCACCGCCAGCAGCTGGCCGGGCTCCAGCACGCCCATCAGCGACTGCGCCGCGCCAATGCCCAGCCGCACGTTCATCGGCGGCGTATTTAACGCGGGCATCACGCGCACCAGCTTCAGGCCAAAGCGCTGCTGTAGCTCGGTCTCCAGCGCCAGACAGCCCTCGTAGCGGGAGTTGATCTGCACGCGGATCACCCCGGACTGACGGCCTTTTTCCAGCAAGCGGGAGATCTTCAGGCGCGGCAGCCCGAGCCGCTCGCCGATGTCGTTTTGGGTCAGCCCGTCGTGGTAGTAGCACCAGGCCACGCGCGCCACGAGTTCTTCTTCCGCCAGTGCCAGCCCGGCAAACCGTCCTTCTTCCGCAGTGCGTTTATCGCTCATAGTTGAACTCTTATAAAAATTTAGATCATATGTTCGTGATGGCGTGAAGGGAAAATGTGAGCCACGCGACAAAACGGATCTTTTAGATCGTTTCTGGCTTATCTGTATCTCAATCGATAAAACTGTGATCCCTGCACGGTTGTAAATATAGTTCACCGTCTACGCTTTTGAACA